>DDSO01000095.1 GCA_002343425.1 Brevundimonas sp. UBA2388 | reverse complement strand
TCGGACTGGCTGGGCGACCAGGACGCCATCGAATACCTCGTCCGCAACGCGCCCAAGGCCGTCTACGAGCTCGAGCACTGGGGCGTGCCCTTCTCGCGCACCGAGGAAGGCAAGATTTACCAGCGCGCCTTCGGCGGCATGACCCGGAACTTCGGCGAGGGTCCCGTGCAGCGCACCTGCGCCGCCGCCGACCGCACCGGCCACGCCATCCTGCACACCCTCTACGGCCAGTCGGTCCGCCGCGAGGTCGAGTTCTTCGTCGAATATTTCGCGCTGGACCTGATCATGCAGGACGGGGCCTGCACCGGCGTAACCGCGCTGAAGCTCGACGACGGCACCATGCACCGCTTCCGCGCCAAGCTGGTGATCCTGGCCACCGGCGGCTACGGCCGCGCCTATTTCTCGGCCACCAGCGCCCACACCTGCACCGGCGACGGCAACGCCATGGTCCTGCGCGCCGGCCTGCCGCTGCAGGACATGGAGTTCGTGCAGTTCCACCCGACCGGCATCTACGGCGCCGGCTGCCTGATCACCGAGGGCGCCCGCGGCGAGGGCGGCTATCTGACCAACTCCGAGGGCGAGCGCTTCATGGAGCGCTATGCCCCGACCGTGAAGGACCTGGCTCCCCGCGACATGGTCAGCCGCTCCATGACCATCGAGATCCGTGAGGGCCGCGGCGTGGGCCCGAACAAGGACCACATCCACCTGCACCTCGACCACCTCGACCCCGCCGTGCTGCACGAACGCCTGCCTGGCATCTCCGAGAGCGCGAAAATCTTCGCCGGCGTCGATGTCACCAAACAGCCGATCCCGGTCCTGCCGACCGTCCACTACAATATGGGCGGCATTCCCACGAACTATCACGGCGAGGTCCTGACCAAGGTCGGCGACAATGCCGACACCGTCGTGCCCGGCCTGATGGCGGTAGGCGAGGCGGCCTGCGTCTCGGTCCACGGGGCCAACCGCCTCGGCTCCAACAGCCTGACCGACCTGGTGGTGTTCGGCCGCGCCGCCGGCCTGCGCTGCGGCGAGGTGGTCGACAAGGCTTCGAAGGTGCCGGACGCCCCGGCCTCGATCACCGACGGTCACATCGCCCGTCTCGACCGCTTCCGCCACGCCAACGGCTCGACCCCGACGTCGAAGCTGCGCATCGACATGCAGCGCGCCATGCAGTCCGACGCCGCCGTCTTCCGCACCGGCAAGACGCTGGAGGAAGGCGTGGCCAAGCTGCGCGCCATCCACGCCGCAGGCGACGACATCAAGACCACCGACCGCGGCCTGATCTGGAATACCGACCTGGTCGAGACGCTCGAATACGACAACCTGATCGACCAGGCCCTCGTCACCATCGAGGGCGCCCTGAACCGCACGGAATCGCGCGGCGCCCACGCCCGTGAGGACTATCCGGACCGCGACGACGCGAACTGGATGAAACACACCCTCGCCTGGAAGGTCCCCGGCGAGGCGGTGAAGATCGACTACCGCCCGGTGCATAACTACACGATGTCCAAGGACATCGATTACATCGAGCCCAAGGCCCGGGTGTACTAGGAACCGACGATGGCCCGCACGCCCCGGACTCCTCCGATGACGCCCGACCCGGCCCCACAGCCGGTTCCGGGCGCGACCGCGGCCCGTTTGCCGCGCCGGTCGCTCGGGCTGAAACTGTTGCTGGTCTGCGGACTGGCGCTGGTGATGAGCATCGCCGCCCTGTTCGTCTTCGCCCTGTTGATGGACCGTTCGAACCGCGCCGAACAGGTCGCGGAAGAGGTCGGCGGCCTGATGGGCGGACCCCAGACCTTCCTCGGCCCCGTACTGGCCGTGCCCTATACCCGCGCCACCGCCACAGCCGAGGCCGTGCCCGCCGGCGCCCTTGCCGGCCCCGTTCGCGCGGTGACCGAAAGCGGCGTCTGGCACATCTTCCCGACCCGCGGCCGGGTCGAGGCCGCCACGGCGTCCGAAGTCCGCAGCCGTTCGCTGTTCAAGGTGCCGGTCTATACGGCCGACCTGACCTATTCGGCCCGTTTCGACCTGACCAACGCCGGGGCCGAGGCCCCGCGCGGCGCCGTGCTGGACTGGAGCCGGGCCGAGATCATTCTGGGCGCCTCCGACGCACGCGGCGCGAAGTCAGACATCGGCCTGACCGTCGGCGGTCAGACGGTGGCCCTGACGCCTTCCTCGGTCGAGGCGACGACCGGTCTCTCCTACGGCGACGATTACGACAGCCGCGCGCCGCGCGGCGACGGCCTGCGTCTGTTCGGGACCCGTCTGCCCGAGGCCCAGCGCGCGGCCGGAACCTTCGACGTAGCCGGCCGGGCGACCTTCTCCGGAGCCCAACGGGTCGCGGTCCTGGCTTTCGCCGGCACCACGGAGGCCGTCATCAAGGGCGACTGGCCCCACCCGTCCTACAATGGCGGTTTCCTGCCGGCGCGACAGGCCCCGGCGGCCGAAGGCCCCGGCTTCAACGCGTCCTGGACGGTTCCCTTCGTGGCGCGCGGCGTGCCGGTCGAGGGCGGCTCCGACGCGCTCAGCCGCCTCGGCGCCACCGAACTGGCCGTGACCTTCGTCGAACCCGCCAACCCGTATCAGTCGGTCAGTCGCTCGCTGAAGTACGCACCGATGTTCATCGGCCTGGTGTTCCTGGCCTATTTCCTGTTCGAGACGACGACGGGCCGCCGCGTCCACCCGGCGCAATACATCCTCGTCGGCATGGCGCAGGTGATCTTCTACATGCTGCTGCTGTCGATCGCCGAACACACCGGCTTCGACGTCGCCTTCGCCATCGCGGCGGCGGCGACGGTGGGCCTGATTTCCGCCTATGCCGGATGGACCTTCGACAGCCGCGCCCAGGGCATCCGTGCACTGGTCGCCTTCACCTTCCTGTACGGCCTCATCTATGTGCTGATGCGGCTTGAAGACTATGCGCTGCTGGTCGGCGCCCTCTCCAGCTTCGCGGCCATCGCGGCCGTCATGTATTTCACCCGCAAGGTCGACTGGTACGGCATGGCGGGCAACGACACCCGGGACATCGCCTGATGGTTCAACTCACCCTCCCCAAGGGCTCCAAACCCGCGCGCGGCAAGGTCCACAAGGCCCCGGCCGGCGCGAAAAACGTCAAGACCTACAAGGTCTATCGCTACGACCCCGAGGTCGACGCCGACCCGCGCTGGGACACGTTCGAGATCTCGGCCGACGACCACGGCCCGATGCTGCTGGACGCCCTGATCCACATCAAGAACGAGATCGACCCGACCCTGACCTTCCGGCGCTCGTGCCGCGAGGGCATCTGCGGATCCTGCTCGATGAACATCGACGGGCGCAACACCCTGGCCTGCACCAAGGGCTGGGAGGAGTGCTCCTCCTCGACCATCTCCATCGCCCCCCTGCCGCACCAGTCGGTGGTCAAGGATCTGGTGACGGACCTGACCCTGTTCTACGCCCAGTACGACTCGATCCAGCCCTACCTCCAGTCCGACGAACCGGACCCGGAGAAGGAGCGCATCCAGCTGCCCGAAGACCGCGCCAAGCTGGACGGCCTGTATGAATGCATCCTGTGCGCCTGCTGCTC
>DDSO01000125.1:34576-60905 GCA_002343425.1 Brevundimonas sp. UBA2388 | reverse complement strand
GACACCATCTACGCCCTGCAGGACATCGAGGACGACGCCATGGTCGGGGTCAAATCCTCGGCCCGCCGCCTCGGATCCCGGGTCGCCAGCGGGGTCTTCGCCTTCTATCTGCTGGCCTTCCTTCTGGTCGCCTGGGCCGGTGTCCTGGCCGGGCTCCAACTCGGCTTCTGGCTCGGTCTGGCCATCTGGACGTCGCATCTGTTCGGCCAGGTCCGCGACCTGCGCCCGGACAATCCGGCCCTCGCCCTGCGGCTGTTCCGCTCGAACCGCGACGCGGGCTTCATTCTGCTTTCCGCCATCATTCTGGGCGCTGTATCGTGGCCGTTCTGAAGGAGACCCGCATGACCGCCCCCCTCAAGACCAGATTGGGCGCCCTGCTGCTGACCGCCGCCCTCGCTGCCGGCCTGTCCGCCTGCAACCGTGACCGCGAACCCGCGGCTCCCGATGCGCCTGCGGCGCCGGGCCAGCCGGCGGCAGTCACCCCCGCCGACGCCGCCGCGCCGATGGCCTTTGAATCAAAGACCGCCTGGGCCGACGTCAGCCTGACCCTGCCGGCCGCCATCCGGACCCAGACCGATCTCCACGCCCGCCTCTATGCCGAGGAGGTGCGGCTGCTGCGCCAGTTCGCCGAGGGCGCCCAGGGCGAACTGACCGAGGCCGGGGCCGACACCGACCGGCCCAAATACGAGAAGACCATCACCGTCACCGCCGCCCTCGAGACCGGCAAGCTGTTCAGTCTGAAGCGGGTCGATTTCGACTATTCGGGCGGCGCCCATCCGAACACCCTGACCAGCGGCATCCTCTGGGACAAGGCGCTGAAGCGCCGGCTCGGCCTCGCCGACCTGTTCCGCAAGAACACCGATCTGGCCATCCTCGACCAGGCCCTGTGCTCGGCGATCAACGCCGCGAAGCGCGCCCGTGTGCCCGACAGCGTCTCGATCCCCCTCAACGGCCCCCCCGGCGCCTCATGCCCGCGCGCCGCCGACACCGCCTTCGTCCTCGCTCCCGGAACCGTCAACGGCAAGGCCGCCGGCCTGATCTTCTTCATCGGAGCCTATCAGGTCGGCCCCTATGCCGAGGGGGCCTATGAGATCGCCATCCCCGTCACGGGCTTCCGCTCCCTGCTGGCGGTCGCCTATGCCGACGACTTCGCCGGCCAGTTGCTCAAGGCCGGCGACGTCACGCCCGTTGCGGCCGTCCGCCCCGCGCCGGAAACGATCTGATGCGGTCGCTCGCCGTCCTGCTGCTCGCCGCCCTCGCCGGTCCCGCCCTGGCCCTGCCCCAGAGCGCCCGCGAGCCCGAGGGGCTGCGCATCTACAGCCCCACCCAGTTCGGCGTGGTCGCCGAAACCCCCAGCCGGCTCGCCGGCTCACGGGAGGAAATGAACCGGGGCCGCAACATGCCCCTTGGCGCGTCCGTGCAGGATCAGGCCGCCGACGCCGTCGCCCGCGCCGGACTGGTCTGCGCCGTGGCCGAGGCCGCCGTCATCGGTCGCACCCGCGACGGCGGACCCCTGATCGAGATCGACTGCGTCGAGGGTGGGGGCGTCATCATCGCCGATTCCGACCCGCTTCAGGTCACGGACTGCCTCGACCTGGCGCCCGACACCGGTCAGGCGGGACGCCGCCAGCGGATCGTCACCGCCTGCCGGTTGCCGGGCAATGCCGGCCTCGCCGAACGCGCCCGACCGCCCGGGCCCTGATCCATCAGGGCAGGGCCACGATCCATCAGGGCAGGGCCATGATCCGGCGTTCCTCTCCGGTCGCAGCCGCTCTCGCCCCTCGGTTGCATGTACCGGTGCGCGCGCCGGTTTGACCCCTCGGCGGTTCTGCGTCAGTCTGGACCTTTAGTTGAAGATCCCAGTGCTTTTCCCTTTTCTGTTCTCCGCTCTACGCTGACCATCATGCGCCGATGAATACGTCGGCCAGGCCACCGCAACCGGAGGGATCAAACCCGTTGGAGGAGGTCGCCCATGCTTCGCCTGTCCCATATCCTCATCGCCTCGGCCGCCACGGTCGTCGCCTTCGCGGCGACGCCCGCCCTCGCGCAGACCTATTCGACGCCGGGGGGTTTTACGCCCAACGGCCATACGGAAACCTACGGCATGGAGGCCAGATCCTCGGCCAATTTCGGGTTGGATGCGACCACCCCGAGCCGCATCGAAAGCTCACGCCGTGAAATGAATCGTGGGCGTCGCGGCGGGGATCGCGGCTTCCGTGAGGAGATGAACCGGTCCGAAACCTTCCAGTACGCTGAACGCGTGATCCGTCGCGCCGGGTTCGTCTGCGAAGTCCTCGACGCGGCGGTGGTCGCACGGTCCAACGCCTTCGCCCCGTTCGTCGAGGTCAACTGCAACGAGGGCGGCGGACTCGTCGTCGCCGACACCTCGCCGCTCCAGTGGGTCGATTGCCTCGACATTCCGGCCGAAGGCTATGAGGTGACGCACAACAACCGGCTCGGCCGCTGCCAGCTGCCCGGCAACGTCGCCTCGGTCGCGCCTCAGAGCGGCTCCGCCAACAACTGATCCATCAGTTCGGCGAACCGCCCCGGCTGGTCGGCCATGATGAAATGCCGGCTGCCGTCGACCCGGATCAGGCGCACGCCCGGCAGGGCGGCGTACTCGCGACCCCATAGGGCGTCGGCCATGGCGGCCGGCGCCCCGCCATCCGCGTCTGACGCGTAGACAGCCCAGACCGGGGTCGTCATCGCCGCCAGACCGGGTCTCAGATCGGTCGTCATAACCTCGCGAATGGCGGTCGCCATCGCCTGCCGATCCGAGTGCATCGACCATTCGACCATGGCCGCCCGCGTCGCCGGATCACGGGCCAGGCCGACGGCGCCCTGGGCCTGACTGGCCCGGAAGCCCGCGTCATCCGCCGCCAGCATGCCGGCCGCCGCCTGGTCGGCGAACGGACGCGCCGTCTCCGCCGTCACCTGCGGCCCGAAGAGGGCGCTGAAGAACGGCAGGCTGTCGACGCTCATGACCCGCCCGACCAGCTCCGGATGCTGCTGGGCCAGAAGCACGGCGGTCATACCGCCCATCGAATGTCCGACGACCGTCGGCCGCGCCAGTCGCCGCTCCCGAACGTAACGCGCCAGCTCATCGGCCATCGGCTGCACGAACGGTCCGTCGCCGTGCACCCACGGCTCCCCCGCGAAGCCGGCCAGTTGCACCAGATGGACCCGGTGCGTGGCCTTCAGCCGCTCCGCCTCGGCCCGCCACACCTCCCGCGACGAGCCGAAGCCGGGAATCAGAACAACATCGGGACCCGACCCGACCACCTCAACCGACAAACGGTCCGAGACAAAGGCGGCAGGCGCATGGACCTCCTGGGCCATCGCCTGGCCGATCCCGACAACAAAGGCCGGGGAACAGACGGCCAGTCCGAAAAGAGCCGCGCGCAGCCGGGGCCGCGCCTTGAAGAAGGCGTTGAACATTTCAGTCTCCAGACAGGTAAGGTTCGGCTGACTTTGTCAGGCGTGGGGATTGTCGAAAATCTCTTCCACCGGCCGCGCGAACAGCACGGCGATGCGATAGGCCAGATCCAGCGAGGGATCGTGCTTCTCGGTCTCCAGGGCATTGACGGCCTGGCGCGACACGCCCAACGCCTGTCCCAGCTGTTCCTGGGTCCAGCCGCGCTCGACGCGCAGAAGTTTGAGGCGGTTCTTCATCAGCTCGACGACTTCACGAAGGGCGCGATCAGGCCGAAGCAGGCCCAGAACAGCGGATAGATGATCCAGGCCGGAATGTGCGGCGCGTCAGCATAGCTCTCGCCGAAGCCCCAGACGCTGGCCACCGCCATCGCCAGGCCGGAGGCGAGAATGAACTGTTTCGCCACGACGGCCCGGACGAACTCGTCCGACTCACGCATCAGCGCCAGCGTCGCCCAGATCTGGCCGATCACCGGCGCGGAGACCGCAAGGGCAAGGACCCAGGCAGCGACCGGCGAGGCGATGTCATCAAAGGCTCCGAAGATCGCGGCGACATTGATCGCGACATAGCCTGACATGAAGGCGATCGTCCGGACGACATAACGCTTGTGGGCGGAAGAGGTGGATTTTCCGAGAGCGAGCATGGAAGGCGTTCCTGACTTGATGTAAGTCTTACCTTACATTCTCGCTGTGTCATGTCAACCTGACTTTTTGTCGGGTTCTCATGACGATCATCCGGTCGCTATCGCCGCCCGCCCGACAGCGCACGCTTCCGATCGGTTCTCTCACGGCGTATCATGCGCCATGCCTGCCGCGCCCCGCATCCGGCCATCCGATCTGTTCACACCCGCCGCCTGGGCGACGTTCCAGACTCGGTCGCCATGGATAGGCCCTTTGCTGGTGCTGCACTGCTGGGGCGTCATTGCCCTGGCTATCGCCGCGAGCGTCATCTGGCCGATCCTGATCCCGCTCACCGTCGCCGTCATAGGCACACGGCAGCTGGGCCTCGCGATCCTCATGCACGAGGCGGCGCATGGCGGCCTGTCGCCGAACCGGCGGCTGAACGATTTCCTCGGCCATTGGCTGTGCGCGGTCCCCGTGGGCGCCTCTCTGACCGCCTACCGGCCCTATCATCTGGCGCACCACAAGTACGCCCAGCAGCCTGAGGACCCGGATCTGGTCCTGTCCGCCCCCTTCCCCGTCACCCGCGCCTCCCTGCGCCGCAAGATCATCCGCGACATGACCGGCCAGACCTTCTTCAAACAGCGAGTTTTGTATGCCTTTCACGCCTTCCGAACCCGGCGCGATGAAGACATGGCCGAGGGCGCCGTCGTCACCGGCCGCAGCGTCGCCTCCTTCCTGCTGGCCAACGCCGCCCTGTTTACAGGCCTGACCCTCGCGGGGGTCTGGTGGGCGTATTTCGTCCTGTGGCTGCTGCCGATGGCGACGTGGTTCCCGATGGTCACCCGACTGAGAAACATCGCCGAGCACGCCTGCGTCGAGGGCTCGTCCAGCGACCCCTTCCGCGCAGCCCGAACCACCCGCGCCTCCTGGTGGGAGCGCGCCCTCATCGCCCCCTACTGGGTCAATTTCCACGCCGAGCATCACCTCTTCATGCACGTCCCCTGCTGGAAGCTCCCGGCCCTGCACCGGGCGGTGCGCGCGAGGCCACAGGGAGGGCGGATGGAGGTGGCGAGCGGCTATCTGGCGGTTCTGGCCGAGGCGTCGGCCAAGGCGTGATCCCGGACCCCAAGGCCTTCATCCTCGCCAACACCCGCCTCCAGCCCGTGCCGCACGCGCCGGAGATTTCTCTGTGGCTGGCGGATGAGGTCACGCCGATCTGGCGGCTGACCGAAGAGGAATTGGGCGAAATGGGCCTGCCTCCGCCCTTCTGGGCCTTCGCCTGGGCTGGTGGTCAGGGGCTGGCGCGCTGGCTGCTGGACAATCCGGCCGAGGTCGCCGGGAAGCGTGTGCTGGATCTCGCCGCCGGATCGGGCCTGGTGGGCATTGCAGCCGTGCAGGCCGGCGCGACCTCGGTGCTGTGCGCCGACATCGACCCCTTCTGCGCCGCCGCGGTTGCGCTCAACGCCGCGGCCAACGGCGTGACGCTCGCGTTCACCGACACCGACCTGCTGGACGCAGGCCCGCCCGAGGCCGATGTGATCTGCGCCGGTGACGTCTTCTACGAACAGCCTATGGCCGGGCGTGTCCTTGGCTGGCTGACCCAAGCGGCAGACCGGGGAACCCGGGTTCTCGTCGGCGACCCCCTGCGGACCTACTTTCCGAAGACCGGCTTTGACCTGCTGGCCGAATACGCCGTCCCCACGACGCGCGAGCTCGAGGACGATGCCGTCAAACGCACCCGCGTCTGGACCCTGGCTCCGGTCCGCTGACGGCCACGCTTGGAGGTCGGCGCGGCAGGCGTCATCATCCTCCCATGACCGCACTCCGCGCGTTCCTCGCCCTGATCGCCCTCGCCATGACGCCGGCAGTGGCTCAGGCCCAGACCTGGCAGCCACATCCCGGCGCGCCCGCGGTCGACCCGCATCGCTATCAGGCGGACCAGCACCGGCTCGAAATGGACCGCCTCCGCGCCCGGGCCGACCAGCGCGACACCTTTGCCCGCCAGCTGGAGACCGAGACCCGTCTCAACCGCCAGCAGATCGAGGCCGCGCGCCTGCCCGAGCCGGTTCAGCTGCCGGGGCCCCGCGCCCTGCGCTCGCCCGAGGAAGAGCTGGCGCTACGCCAGTCAGCCTCCGGTCGGCGCGCCGCCGCCGCGTCGGAGGTGGGTCAGATCGACACCTGGCTGGATCGCCCGCGCGACTAGCTCCGGCGAACAGAGTTCGCCTTTCAGGCTGCATCCCTTCCCCTCGTCCTGCGTTCCGGCCTAGCTTGGGCATCAGGCCTGAGGGAGAACAATCATGCGGTGGCAGGGTGGACGGCGCGGCGGCAACATCGACGACCGGCGCGGCGTCGGCGGCGGGGCCATGGCCGGGGGCGGAATCGGCGTCGTGATCCTGGCCGCGATCGGCTATTTCGTCTTCGACATCGACCCCGCCACCACGACCCAGCTGGCCAGCCAGTTCGGCGGCGCCGGCGTCTCCGAGGGCCGCCGGGGCAGCCCGTCGGATCAGGCGGGCGCCTTCGTCGACGTTATCGGATCCAACATCGACGATGTCTGGAAGACCAAGATCCAGGGCTATCAACCGCCGACCGTCACCCTGTACGAACAGGGCACTTCGACGGGCTGCGGTTTCGGTCAGGCGGCCATGGGACCGTTCTACTGCCCGGCGGACCGACATGTGTATCTCGACCTGTCCTTCTGGTCGCAGCTCGAAACCGATCTGGGCGCGTCCAGCGCCGACTTCGCCCGCGCCTATGTCATCGCCCATGAATACGGGCACCATATCCAGACCCTGACGGGCCTTTCGGAACAGGTGCGCACGGCCCAGCAGCGCGCTTCCGGCCAGGCCGAGGCCAACCGCTATTCGGTCGCTCTCGAGCTGCAGGCCGACTGCTACGCCGGCGTCTGGGCCCGCAATGCCGCCGCGGCCTCAAACGGCGAGGTCGCTCTGGAGGCGGGCGATCTGGAAGCCGGTATGCAAACGGCCTCGGCCATCGGCGACGACACCCTGCAACGTCGCCAGGGCGGACAGGTCCAGCCCGAAGGCTTTACCCACGGCACCTCCGCCCAGCGGGTCGAGTGGCTGCGGCGCGGCTATGAATCGGGCGACCCGGCAGCCTGCGACACCTTCCAGACGCTGTAAGGTTCAGCTGACAGTCAGGTCCAGCGGACGCGACACGAAAAGCGCGCCGGCGCCGAGGTCCATGGCCACGCGACGGCCGTTGAACGCCTCCATCCCGACCAGCCCGCCGGGGAAGTTCGGCAGGGGCGGCTGGTCGAACACGCCGACGGCTACGCGTCGGTACAGGTGGCCCGCGAAGGTCACGGTGCGCGCCTCGACGATGGTGGAACGCAGCGCCCCACCGAGAACAAGACTCACCCCGCTGCCCTGCGGCCTGCCGTCCAGCAGGCCAGCGCCGCTCGCCGCCTCGCGACTCAGGCCCAGCAAGGCTGAGGCCCCTGTGTCGACGACGGCCTCGATCACCGAGCCCTCCACCGTCACCTCTGTGACCATCGACCCGCCCTTACGGCGCACGGCGGCCGGGGCCAGATCGGGCGGACGTACAAAGGCTTCGCGCCGCACCAGCCGCGCGTGCCGCCGGCGCGGGTCCAGCGCAAGCACCGCCTCACCCAGCACGTCCTGACCCAGGATCAATGGGGTTCGCAGCCCCTCCTCCGAGGCCAGCGGCCCCAGATCGAGGATGGCCGCCCGCAGACCGCGAACAGCCAGTCCGGGCAGATCGACAGCCAATGTCGTCCCGCGCCCCACCTGCGCCCCGCCGCCGACGCCATAGGCCACGAGCGGCATGTCGAACAACGACCGGCTCGCCGCCGGCAGCGCCGCCACCAGCGCCCGGTCGATCACCGAATACTGGGCTCCGCTATCGATCAGGGCGACGATTTCGAGATCGCCCAGCCTGACCCTCACGGTCGGCACCAGCGCATTCCGCGCATAGGCCAGCCAGGGCGTCGCGCCGCCTTCGCCAAAAGTCAGCGTCGGCTTGGGCCACAGCAGTGTCTCACGCGCCCACCAGGCTCCGCCGACGACGGCGGCCAGTCCTGCGGCGCGGATCAGAAGGGAGCGGCGGTTCATGCCTGCCGAAGATGGCGTTTGCCCGCCCCTCGCGCCAGCGTCGCCGTCGTCGCGTCAGGCTGCTTTGGGTGTCGCGGCCCGGCCGGCGCCCCCCGACGCCGGCCAGACCGCCACTGCGAAACCCTCCCCCAAGGGCCTCGCGGGTTCCGGCCTGTCGCCAGGGAACCCCGTGGATCTCCATCTGATGTCGCGCAGGCGCGGCCGTCGACCGGCTTCTCCGTCCACGCGAGCCCGGCTCGCCTAACGGGGGCCGAAGGGGACCACCTTGTTGTGACGGTCATGGCCGATATCCGCGGTCCCGAGGTATGGAATACCCGACCGTTCACACCAGTAACGGCAGATCTCTTCGGCGGTCAGGCCAAAGTCGGGGTCGTTCTCGACGATATCCGACACTCGCCCCATCCGGATGCCCGCCACCTTTCGGATCGAGGCCTGGCCGGTCAGGTGAAACATCATCCGGTCGATCCGGTACATTGGCTCGGACACATCCTCCAGCATCAGCACATGGCCGGTCAGGTCAGGCTCCAGCGCCGTCCCGACCAGCGCGTCCAGAATACTGAGATTGAAGCCGACCGCCGGGCGCGGGTCCTCGGCGAGCGAAGGCTCCCACGACGTCGGATCGCCCGACCTCAGCCAGTTCAGCGCCCGCCAGGCCGTGGGATCGTTGCGCACCGCGTCCGAGGCCATCGGCCCGTGCGCCACATGCGGAAATCCGGCCTTGTAGAGCAGGGCCAGGATGCTGCCGGCGTCCGAATAGCCCAGATACCGCTTCTTGCGCGCCACGGCCGTCAGACGGGGCAGCACCGCCTCGGCGATCCGGCACGAGCCATAGCCGCCGCGCGCGAACCAGACGGCGTCCAGCCGCGGATCATTGGCGTATTCCACAAAGGCATTGGCCCGGCTGGCGTCGTCGCCGCCGAAATGTCCGTGCTTGCCGAAACTGGCCGGGTGGAAGCTCGCCGTGACCGAGCCGTCCGGAAAATTGGTCGCGAACCAGGCCAGGACAGCCTCGGCGCGCGCCTTGTTAAGTCGCGAACTGGCGTTGACGATGCCGATCTTCATGCTCAGCCGCTGGCCTCCAGCCTCGCCCGTGCTAGTCAGGCCGCCGGACATTCCCCGGTTTCGCCCTCATGAATCAAGACGACTATTTCTTCTGCGGCATCGGCGGTTCGGGAATGCTCCCGCTGGCGATGATCGTCCAGGCGCGCGGAGGCCGTATCGAGGGCTCCGACCGGTCCCGTGACCAGGGCCGCACACCCGAGAAATTCGCATGGCTTGAGGCGCAAGGCGTGACCCTGCATCCGCAGGACGGCTCGGGCGTGACGCGGCCGGACCAGACGGTTGTGGCCACCGGCGCGATCGAGGACACCGTGCCCGACATCGGCGCGGCGAAACGCGCCGGGGCCCGTATCATCACCCGTCCCGAGCTGCTCAGCCAGCTGTTCAATGCCGCCCCGACGTCGATCGGTGTGGCCGGCACCAGCGGCAAGTCGACCATCACCGGCATGATCGCCTGGATCCTGCATCAGGCGGGCCGCGAGCCGACCGTCATGAACGGGGCGGTGATGAAGAATTTCGCCGACGCCGCTCACCCCTTCGCCAGCGCCCTGATCGGCGGCCCCACCCTGTTCGTCTCCGAAGTCGACGAGTCCGACGGCTCCATCGCCCGCTACAAGCCGACCGTCGCCGTGGTCTCCAATATCTCGCTGGACCACAAGTCGATGGAGGAATTGCGCGACCTGTTCGGCGGCTTCACCGGCCGGGCGGCCAGGGCGGTGCTCAATCTCGACAATGTCGAGACCCAGGCGCTGGCCCAGTCCCTTCCGGCCGACAAGGTGATCACCTTCGCCCTCGGCGAGGAATCGGCCACCCTCAATGCCCATGATCTCGAGCCCTTGCCGACCGGCATGCGGTTCACCCTGACGGAGCTGGGCGGGGCGAGACACGCGGTCGTCCTCAATGTTCCCGGCGCCCACAATGTCGCCAATGCGCTGGCGGCGCTCGGCGCTGTCCGGGCCATCGGCGTGCCGCTGGACCAGGCCGTCGCGGCCCTCGAGACCTTCGCCGGCATCCGCCGCCGCATGGAGGTGGTCGGGACCGCCGCCGGCGTCACCGTCATCGACGACTTCGCCCATAACCCCGACAAGATCGCGGCCACCCTGAAGACCCTGCACGCCTTCGAAGGCCGGCTGCTGATCCTGTTCCAGCCCCACGGCTTCGGACCCCTGCGGCTTATGAAGGCCGAGTTCATCGACGGTTTCGCCGGCCTCATGCGCGAGGACGACGTCCTGCTGATGCCCGAGCCGGTCTATTTCGGCGGCACCACCGACCGGTCCGTCGGCAGCGAGGACATCGCCTCGGGCATTCGCGCCGCCGGCCGCAACGCCGAGGCCCTGGCCACCCGCGAAGCCTGCGGCGACCGGCTGATCGACCTGGCTCGCCCGGGCGACCGGATCATCGTCATGGGGGCCCGCGACGACACCCTGTCAGTATTCGCGACGGCGCTTCTCGACCGTTTGGGCGATCGCGCTGCATGATCCAGCTCCCCCCGCCCGAACTCCCTGAGGTCACCGTCACCGCCGCGCGCTTGCCGCCCGCTGCCGGGGAAGCCGCCTTCGCGGTCATCCGGCTGGCCGAGGCCGACCTGCACGCTGAACAGCGCCTCGACGAGGCCCTGGCCTCTGTCCCGGCCGTCTCCCTGTTCCGTCGCACCTCCAGCCTGTCCGCCAATCCGACCACACAGGGAATCAGTCTGCGCGCCATCGCACCGTCCGGCGCGGGACGGACCCTTGTCACCCTGGACGGAGTGCCCCTGAACGACCCGTTCGGCGGCTGGGTGATCTGGTCGCAGGTCCCGACCGAAAGTCTGTCCGGCCTCGATATCGTGCGCGGCTCGGGGGCCGGGCCATACGGCGCCGGCGCCCTGACCGGCGTCATCAGCTTGTGGGAACGGGACGACGGCGCTGTGCTTGACGCCTCCATCGCCGACGGCGGCGGCCGAGTGTCGGCCTCTGGCACGGCGACCGCCGGTCCCGTCCGGTTCGTCGCTTCCGGCCTGTACGAAACCCGCGACGGACATGTCCCGGTCCGGGGCGCCGCCGCGGGCGCCGCCGACACGCCGCTCGACCTTGAGGTCCGCAGCGCAGTCCTGCGGGCCGACTTGCCTGTCGCCGACGCCGTGATCTCCCTGCGCGCCGCCGCCTTCGACGAGGACCGCGGTTCCGGCCTCGCCGGCGCCCGGGCGACCGCCAGCGGTAACCTGCTCTCCGCAACAGCGGTCGCAGGCTCACGCGCCGATCGGCTCGGTTGGCGGCTGCAGGCCTGGCGCCGGGAAAGCGACCTGGCCAACACCTCGGTCGCCGTCGCCGCCGACCGCGCGACGACCACGCCTGCCAACGACCAGTTCGAGACTCCCGCGACCGGCTGGGGCCTCAACGCCGCCCTGCGCCGCACCACGGTGTCGGGCATCGGTCGGGCCGAATGGGAACTCGGCGCCGACGCCCGCTTCAACGAGGGCGAGACCCGCGAACGCTTCCGCTACATGGCCGGTGCCTTCACCCGCGACCGCGTCGCTGGCGGCGAAACCTCGGTCGTCGGCGCCTATGCCGAGGGGTCATCCTCCATCGGCCCGTGGCTGATCGCGGGCGGCCTCCGCATCGACCAGTGGCGCAATGAGAGCGGCCGCCGACTCGAGCCCGACCTGTCCACAGGTCTGCCGACACTGGATGAGACCGATCCGGATCGCTCTGGCGAGGTCGTCAGCGCCCGTTTGGGCGTCCGGCGCGAGATCGCGGCGGACCAAGCGTTACGGCTGGCCGCCTACACCGGCTTCCGGCCGGCCACCCTGAATGAGCTGCACCGCCCGTTCCGCGTGGGCAACGACCTGACCGAGGCCAATGCGGCGCTGGAGCCCGAGCAGCTGACCGGCGTGGAGGCCGGTTGGGCATGGACCGGCGAGCGGGCTTCCCTTACCGCAACGGTGTTCTGGAACGAGATCAAGGACGCGATCGTCAATGTCACGACCGGCGTCGGCCCCGGCGTCTTCCCTCGCGCCGGTTTCGTGCCCGCCGGCGGCGTGCTGCGCCAGCGCATGAACGCCGGGACTATTGAAGCGACCGGGCTGGAGATCGACGGACGCTTCGAGGTCAGCGACGCGCTGTCGGTCCGCGCAGCCCTGTCGCTCACGGATGCCCAACTCGACGGTGGCGTCCTCGCCCCTCAGCTGACCGGACTGCGTCCCGCCCAGGCGCCCGATTGGAGCGCCACGACCGGCGTGGACTGGCGCCCTGTCGACCGGCTCTCCCTGGCCGCGGATCTGCGCTGGGAAAGCAGCCGGTTCGAGGACGATCTCAACAGCCGGGTTCTCGAGGCCGCCGTGACGGCCGATCTGCGCGCCGAATGGTCGGCGTCTCCCTCGGCGACCCTGTGGTTCGCCGCCGACAACCTGTTCGATGCGGAGGTAGAAGTCTCGGAGACCGCCACGGGTGTCGCCGGCTTCGGCCCGCCCCGCACCTTCAGTCTCGGCGTCCGGCTATCGCGCTGAGTCCCGGCTACCGGCCATTGATGATCGTTCGCAAACTCGGCAGAAGCCGTAAGGTGACTGTCGCCTCTCCCGCAGCAAGGCCCTTGAGGATGCCGAAGACCGCGTTCGACGTCGCGCGGTCATTCAGGCTCGGGCAGCAGGCCTGCAGCCTGCAGGGCGACGGCGTCGGAGACAGCCTGCCATGACGGGCGCCGGCTACGGACCGACCAGCATCGCTCCGCCCTCGCTGATCGTGGGCGGGGAGGCCGCGCCGCGTCCGGAGAACCGCGTCCTGATCCCGACCCACGGCCGCAAGCCGTCCCGGCCGCCGGGCGCCCACATCTGGGACTTCGCGGGAGAGACCATGGGCTCGACTTGGTCTGTGCGTTTGATCCCGCCGCCAGCCCTTGACCGCGCCGCCTTCCAGGCGGCCATCGAGGACGAGCTGGCCCGGATCATCGCCCTGTTCAGCCATTGGGATCCGAAGTCGGAACTCTCGCGCCTCAACGCCGCCCCTCCCGGCTTCTGGGCCGTGTCGGAGCCGTTCTGGGAGCTGCTCAACAGAGCCATGGATCTGGCCGACGACACCAACGGCGCCGTCGATCCGGCGCTGGGAGCGCTGGTCGATCTGTGGGGCTTCGGCCCGCCCGGCCCCCGCCCGCTCAACGGCTTCGGAACCGGTCCGACCGTGCCCTTCGAGGAAGAGATCGAGGCGGCCCGCGCCCTGTCGGGCTGGGGCGTCGTCCGCTTCAACCGCGAAGCCCGAGCAGTGCAGCAGCTGGGCGGCGTCAAGCTGGACCTGTCCGGCATCGCCAAGGGGCACGCCGTCGATCGCGTCTCCGAGCGCCTGACCGGCATGGGTGCGACCCATCATCTGGTCGAGATAGGCGGCGAGTTGCGCGGCGCGGGCGTCAAGCCGGATTTCATGCCTTGGTGGGCCGACCTGCAGCAGGCGCCCGGCGCCCCGGGTCCGCCCGCCGTCGCCGCCCTGTTCGATATGGCCTGCGCCACCTCCGGCGACTGGGTGCGAAACTACGAGGTCTATGGCCAGACCTACAGCCACACCATCGATGGGCGGACCGGCCGACCGGTCGAGAACGGCGTCGCCTCCGTCACCGTCCTGGCCGAAACGGCGATGTACGCAGACGCCATGGCCACTGCCCTCACGGTCATGGGCCCCGTGGAAGGTCCGGCCTTCGCCACCGCGATGAACATCGCCGCCGCCATCGTGGTGCGGACCGGCGACGGCATGATCGAGACTGTCACCCCCGCCTTCACTGCCATGCTGTCCGAGGGCGCGTGACCCACGACCCTGTTCGCTGGCTCTGAGCGGCTGTCGCCGTCGGCCTGTGGCTGCTGGTCGCCTTCGCCAGCCAGACCGGGCTCGCCGAGGAGCTGGCATGGATGACTGCGCGCAGCCTTTCCGACTCAGGGACCTCCGCCCGCGTGGCGCTTCTGGGTGACCCGGAACCCGCCGAGCTGAGGGCCGCGGGACGGGGCCCGATCGCGGAACACGCTGCGGACCTGTCCGACCGGGTCGAGCGCGGCGCGGCGATCCTCGTCTGCGGCAGCTTGGAAGGCATTTCGAAGGGTGTGCACGAGGCGCTGAGGGCGGTCCTCGGCGGCGACCATTGCTCGATCTCGCCGTGTCGGCGCGCTATCGCCGGGACGTCTACTGAGCGATCACGGAGCGCTTTGACCGCGACAGTCAGCCCCCCCGGGGGCCGCTCCGCGAGGCGGCGGTTTCCTGTTGCTAATGAGAATGTGTCGCATTATTGAGATCGTCCTTTCAATGACAGTGCGGTCACTTCCCGATGCGTATCCTTCTGGTTTCAGCCTCCCTCGCCATGGCGACACCGGTCACGGCATGGGCTGAAGAAGAGCCCGCGACACAGCTGGCGCCCATCATCGTGACGGGCCAGAGCCGGGGATATATCGCGCTCGATTCCGTCACCGCGACCCGGACCGACACCCCGCTGATTGACGTGCCACAGACGGTCAATGTGGTGACGCGGGCGCAACTCGACGATCAGGCGCTGCACAGCCTCGGCGACGTCCTGCGCTATGTGCCCGGAACCACGGTCGGCCAGGGCGAGGGCAATCGCGACCAGATCACCCTCCGGGGCCAGAACACCACCGCCGACTTCTTCCTCGACGGCGTTCGGGACGACGTCCAGTATTTCCGGGGCCTGTACAATCTGGATCGGGTCGAGGTGCTGAAGGGGCCCTATGCGCTGATCTTCGGGCGGGGCGGCGGAGGCGGCATCATCAACCGCGTGCAGAAAACGCCCAGCGCCGGAGGCTTTTCGGCGAGCGGGCGGGCAAGCGCCAGCAGCTTCGGCGCCTGGGACGTCTCGGCGGACATCAACACCCCGCTCGGCGACAGCGCAGCCTTCCGGATCAACTCCGTCTATGAAAACCTCGACAATCACCGGGACTTCTTCGAGGGCGAGCGATATGCGGTGAATCCGTATGTGGCCATCGACCTCGGGGCCGGTTGGCAGGCCGGACTATCGTACGAATATGTCAACGATGACCGCGTCACGGATCGCGGCA
Source organism: Brevundimonas sp. UBA2388 (assembly GCA_002343425.1). GTDB lineage: Bacteria > Pseudomonadota > Alphaproteobacteria > Caulobacterales > Caulobacteraceae > Brevundimonas. The sequence continues at coordinate 45,677 of DDSO01000125.1, read as the reverse complement.
TCCCCTCCCTGGGCGGAGCCCCCATCACCGGCTACCGCGACCGGTTCTTCGGCGTGCCGGGCGTGAACCGAACCACGCTTGAGGCCAGTATCGTTAAGTTGCGGCTGGACGGCGCACTGGCGGACAACGTCCAAGTCTCGGCCACGGTCCTCTACGGGGACTACGACAAACTCTATACCAACGTCTTCGCCAACGGGTCCGCCACGGCGCAGAATGGCACGGTTCCGTTCTCGGCCTACACCGATCCCACCGACCGGCAAAACCTGCTGATCCAGGGCAATCTGGTCTGGGAGAACTCCGTGGGCGGCATGGAACACAAGGTCCTGGTTGGCCTCGAATACGGCGTTCAGGACTCGGCCAACCAACGGCGCAACGGCGTCCTGTCCAACACGACGTTCAACCTCGCCAATCCGGTGTTTCCGACGGTTACCTTCCCGGCGCTGAGCCGCGACACGGTCTCGAATGTGGAGGCCGTCTCGGTCTATGTGCAGGACCAGATCAGTCTCGGCGACCGGTTCGAGATCGTCGCCGGCCTGCGCTACGACCGCTTCGACATCGACGGTGTTGACCTCCAGCCGAATCCGGACCGCCGCTTCGCCCGTACGGACGAGAAAGTCTCGCCGCGCCTCGGCCTGATCTACAAGCCGCGGTCGAACGTCTCCATCTATGGCAGCTATAGCCAGTCATTCCTGCCGCGTTCGGGTGACCAGTTCCTCAGCCTGACCACGACCCAGCAGAATCTCGAACCGGAGGAATTCACCAACCACGAGATCGGGGCCAAATGGGACATCCGGCCCGACCTGAATTTCACCGCGGCCGTATTCAGGCTGGACCGCACCAATGCCACGACACCGGACCCGCTGAACCCGACGGTCACCATCAACGTCGGCGAAACCCGCACCGGGGGGGTCGAACTGGCGCTGACCGGGCGTGTGCGGTCGAACTGGCAGATCAGCGGCGGCTATTCATGGCTGGATGCCCGGCTGCAGGGAAATGACTCGGTTCGACTGGCGCAGACACCGAAGCAACAGTTCAGCGTCTGGAACCGCTACGACGTCAGTCGCCGGCTGGGCTTCGGCCTCGGCGTAATCCACCAGTCCAGCCAGTTTGCGGCTATCCGGACCTCCGCCACCACCACCCGGCTACCCGCCTTTACCCGTGTCGACGCCGCCGTCTACTATCGGGTCAGCGACACCGTCCAGCTTCAGCTCAATATCGAGAACCTGCTCGACACGACGTATTTCTCCGACGCCCACAACAACTTCAACATCTCCACCGGCGCGCCGTTGAACGCCAGGCTGACCCTGACCTCGCGGTTCTAGCCGATGCGGAACGGGACCGGGTGTCAGCGCGTGACGACGTCCCGCCGCATCGGCGCCAGCTTGGCGAGGAAGCGGTTCTGCGTCCGGAACGGCACGCCCTCGGCATCCATGGCGTCCTGCAGATGCTCGACCAGCGCGCCCATGTCGGCGGGCTGCAGGCCGATGTCGTCGTGGGCGTCCCGCATCGACCGGCCCGTGTAGGCGCAGCCGCCGTTCAGGATGTAGCAGAACTGCTCCTTCAGGGTCCGGCGCAGCCGCACCATGTCGGTCGCGACGAAGATCTCCGCGATTCTGGGATCGGCGACCGAGCGATCGAGCATCCCGTCGACGATCCGGTCCGATCCCTCGCGACCGTTGAAGGCCTCGAGCATGGCCGTGCCCTCGAACGGGGCGACGCCCGCATTGGCGTCGGCGACCGTATAGGGTTCGACCGCCTCCTCCCCCGGGCGATGCGCCGGGTCCTGGGCCATGGCGGGAAGGGCGCAGGCCGCCGCCGCGGTGGCTGCTGCCAAAGTCAGTTTGCTGATCATCAGAAGCCCGCCTGAAGGGAGAGGTAGAGACCGCGCTGATCCTCAAAGGTGGCGATCGAGCCCAGATCCGCCCAGGCCGCCGTCACCGACACATGTTTGTTGATCGCCCAGGCTGCATAGATGTCGAACCAGTCATCCTCGCCGGCGAAGGACAGATTGTCCGGCTTGGTCCGATATTCGGCGCCGATCACCAGATTACGGCTCAGCAGCCAGCCGACCGACCCCTCGAACTGGGCCTCATGATCGTCATTGGCGTCACCGCCGAAGCCCAGCAATCCCGTCTGGTTGGCGTTGGTCCAGCGCACCGTGCCGCTGACCAGCATGCTCTCCGCCAGAGACAGTTTCGATGCTGCGATGTAGAAATCCGTACCCTGATCATCCTGCCCGCCGACGGCGGCGATGATCGCGCCTTGGTCGTTGGACTTGTGCTGCAGGCCGATCGCGATCTGGGGCAGCCAGGTATCCTGATCGTAGACGGCGTCGCCGGTCAGCCGGACCTTCACCCCGATCACGTCCTGGGTGAAGGTAAAGCCCTGACCCAGACCCAGCAGGGCGCCGGTGTCGCCCGTGTCGAACTCCTGCCGCGCCGCCGACAGCTCGACCCGGTCCCACAGACCGACCGCCAACCCGGCTGTGCGAAACTGATAGTCGGGCAGATCGACGATCGTGACATGGGCGTTGCCGCCGATCCCGTCTTCCTCGCCATAGCCGGTGATCGTGGCCCAGGTGGAGAGCCCCCCGCCGCCCGACCCCTCAATGGTCGAAACCCCGCCGGTCAACAGCAGCTTCCCGCCGCTGCGGGAGTCCGGAATCGGGGATTGCGCCTCGGCAGCGCCGGCGACCGCGGCGATCGAGAGGGCGAGCGCCCAAGCACGATAAGTCATCCTGGTCCCCAACTCCGCCCTTAGGAATCCGGATATGGAAACACGGTTAAGCTGAAGTAAATTCCCGAACGGCCAAGCTTGGGTATATCTGGGGTTGCGTCGCGCGTTGCAATACTCAAACCGGGCATTTGAGTTTACTTCGATTTCATCTTGCTTTTGTACAGCTTGGGCAATGCGTGTTCTCTTTGCCCTCCTCGCGGCGCTGGTTTTGTGTTCCCCGGCGATGGCGGGCGACCTGACCGTCAGTGTACGCGACACAGCCGGCCGGCCGGTTCAGGACGCGGTCGTGACCGTGCATCCGACCGCCGGCGTGCCCCGCGGCGCGATCCGCTTCGCCTGGCCGCTACGCATGTCGCAGCAGGATATCCAGTTCCAGCCCTATGTCCTGGTCGTTCCGGTGGGCGGGACCGTGTCTTTCCCCAACCTCGACCGGGTCCGCCACCAGGTCTATTCCTTCTCGCGGGGCAACCGGTTCGAGCTTCAACTCTACGGTCGTGACGAGAGCCGGACACACACCTTCGCCGCCGCAGGCGTGGCGGCCCTTGGCTGCAATATCCACGATCAGATGCTGGCCTACATCAAGGTGGTCGATACGCCCTGGGCGGCCAAGACGCCGGCGAACGGCGACGTGACGCTGAGGGCCATTCCCGCCGGCGCCGCCACCTTGCGGGTCTGGCATCCGCGACTGGCCGGTCGCGGCAATGAAGTTTCGCAGGCCGTCACCATCGCGACCGCAGCGGACCGGCGCACGGTCACGGGTGACTTCAGCGCCCGGGCGGCCGTACGGTGAGCGCGACGAAGATTTTGGGCCTCGTCCGCTTCCGCAACCTGCGGACCCGGCTGACGGTAGTCTATATGGGCCTTTTCGGCCTCGCCCTGCTGCTCGCCGCCATCGCTGTCGTCACCGCCGTGACCAACAGCGCCCAGCGCGTGGTGCGCGATGAAATGACCGCCGCCGGCGCCGTCTACAGCCAGCTCTGGACCGCACGCTCAAGTCAGCTCCAGCAAGGTGCCGGGGTCCTCGCCCAGGACTATGGGTTCCGCGAGGCCGTCGCCACCAATGACGAGGCCACGGTCCGCTCCGCTCTGGACAATCTCCGCGCACGGCAGGGCGTCGACGGGGCCCTGATCCTTGGCGTCGATGGCTATGCCACAACGACCGGCCTGGCCCTCGACGACGCCGCCCTCGACCGGCTGTTCACCGGACTGGAGTCCGGCCAGATCGAATCCGGTGTTCTCGCCATCGACGGTCAGGCCTATCAGGTCGTCGCCGCGCCTGTGAACGCTCCCGTCCTGATCGGCTGGGTCGTGTTCGCCGAGCGACTGGATGCGGCCCAGATGCGCAATCTGGAACAGCTGTCTGCCATTCCTCTGTCGGCCGCCGTGGTGCTCAACCGCGTCTCGGCTCCCACAGGAGACGGGCCGATCACTGTCCGGACCCCCGATGGCCCCTCCATGCGTCTGGACCGGCCACTGCCGAGCTTCGACAAGGCGGCGCCCGCCGATCTGGTCCTGACCTATCCGCTGAAGCGCGCCATGCGGCCGTATGAGGCCCTGTTCTGGTGGCTGGCCGCGATCGGCGTGGCCGGCCTCGCCCTGCTGATGGGCGGCACCTGGGCGCTTTCCCGCGGCCTCACCCGCCCGATCAGCGCCCTTGATGAAGCGGTGCACCGGCTGCAGCAGGGCGACTATGTCGAGGCCCCGGTGACCTCCGCCGACGAGATCGGCCGCCTGGCCGCCAGCTTCAACGCCATGGTCGGCGACCTCCGGGACCGCGAGGCCAGACTCACCCATATGGCCCTGCACGATCAGGAGACCGGGCTGCCCAACCGCCTGTCGCTGGAGCGACAGGCCGCTGCCCAGGCCGACGCTTGGGTGGTGCTGTTCGGAGTCGACCGCTTCGAGGTCGTCCGCAACGCCATCGGCTATGATTCCATGGCCAGGCTTCTGGCCGCGCTCGGAGGCCGCCTGTCCGCTCTCGCCGACGGCGCTCCGATGGCCCGCGTCGGCGCCGGGGCCCTTGGCCTCGTGATCGTCGCCGCCGACGAGGCCGAGGCCGTCGGGATCGCCACCCGGCTGGCCGAGGCGGCCCAGGCGCCGCTGATGATCAATGGCGCGCCCGTGGACATCGCCCTGACCGCCGGCGTCGCCGGACGCGGGGCGGCGAGTTCCGACCTCGCCTCACCCGTCGATCGCGCCGCCATCGCTGTCGATCAGGCCCGCGCGGCCCGCCGGATGGTCGCTGCCTTCGACGAGGCCGCCTATGGCGATCCGGGCGACAACCTGTCCCTCATTTCCGAGCTGATGACCGCCCTGCGTGACGGCGACGTCACCCTCGCCTACCAGCCCAAATACGACTTCCGCGCCGAACGGATAACCGGGGTCGAGGCGCTGATGCGGTGGTCCCATCCGCGGCGCGGCTTCGTGCCGCCCGACCTGTTCATCGGCATGGCGGAAGAGACCGGCCACATCAGGCCCCTGACCGAATGGGCCATCCGCCGCGCCATCGCCGACCAGAAAACCATGGCCGCCGCCGGCCATGTCCTGACCGTCTCGGTCAATATTTCCGGCCGTCTGCTGTCCGATGAGAGCTTCGCCGACTTCGCCCTCGCGGAAGTCGCCGCCTCAGCGGCCGATCTGTGTTTCGAGATCACCGAGACGGCGGTGATGGACAATCCCGAACTGGCTCTGCACATCATCGCCCGCTTCGCCGAGGCCGGCATCGCCGTCTCGCTGGACGACTACGGCGCCGGCCTGTCGTCCCTGACCTATCTGAAGCAGATCCGCGCCGACGAACTGAAGATCGACAAGAGCTTCATACTCGGGCTGGATCAGTCCTCGCGTGACGCCCTCCTGGTCAAGTCGACCATCGACCTGGCCCACAGCCTTGGCCTCAAGGTCACCGCCGAGGGCGTCGAGACCCCGACGGCGCTGGCCCTGCTGCGCGGCATGGGCTGCGACATGGCGCAGGGCTATCTGATCGGCCGGCCCGTGGCGCTCGCCCTCCTGACCGAACAGCTGGCCGCGCCCGTCGTCGAACTCGACCTCGCGCGTCAGGCCTGAGCCGCCGCGACTTCTTTCATCGACACGGACCGGTCGGCCAGCCTCACGGCGTCCACCGCCTGCCCACGGGAAATCATCAGTCGTCCGGCCATGAATTCCGCCGGCGCGTTGACCGCCTCGACGCAGACGATCCGGTCTTCGGCCAGATGGAAGACGGCGAACGCCCCGCCCTCGACATCGCCGCGCACGACCTGACGATCCGCGCCGTCGGGGAGTCCCGCGATCTGCAGCTTCAGCTCATACTGGTCGGACCAGAACCAGGGGACTTCGGGCGTCGGGGCCGCGCGTCCCGTGATAGCGGCCGCGGCCTGTTTCGCCTGTTCCAGCGCATTGGGCACGCTCTCCAGCCGATGCCGCCGTCCGCCGTGCACCGGGATCGGCCGGAAGGTCATGTCGCCGATGGCCCAGATCGCCGGGTCGGAGGTTCGCGCCGTCTCATCGACCGCCACGCCGTTCTCGCATGCCAGTCCCGCCTCCCGAGCCAACCCGTCGCACGCCAGCGCCCCGACCCCGACCAGCACCGCGTCCGCCTCGATCAGCCGTCCGTCGCCCAGCCGGACCCCGCCGTCCTCCAACCCGGTCACCTCGGCCGAGGTCAGCACCTCGACCCCGTGGCTCCGATGATGGGCGGTGAAGAAGGTCGACAGAGTCTCTGACGCCACCCGCGCCAGCACCCGGTCCATCCGCTCGATGACCACCGCCTCGGCCCCCAGCGCCCGCGCCGAGGCCGCCGCCTCCAGCCCCACATAGCCGCCGCCGACCACCGCAAGCCGCTTGCCCGGCCCCAATACGGCCTTCAGCCTCTCCGCATCGGCGAGGGTCCGTAGCTCCAGCAGGTCAGGCCGGTCGGCGCCGGGGATCGTCAGCTTCCGCGCCGTCGATCCGGTCGCCAGGATCAGGGCGTCATATGGCTCCACCGTCCCGTCGGCGAAGGTGACGGTCCGCGCCGCCGCATCAATGGCGGTCGCCGTCACCCCGGTCCGCAGCTCGATATCGTGCTCGGCATAGAAGACCTCGGGTCGCAGCAGCAACGCCTCCAGATCGGCCTCGCCCTTCAGCCACGCCTTGGACAGGGGCGGCCGCTGATAGGGCGCCGCCGGCTCCTCGCCCGCCAGCACGATCGGCCCTTCATGCCCGTACTGGCGCAGCAACGCCGCCGCCGTCCCGCCCGCATGGCCTGCGCCGATGATCAGTACCTTGGTCATGGGGCTGAAATAGAGGGGCGAGGGGCGACGGGCTAGGGGCGACACAAACACCGCTTGACCGTTCCAGTGTTACAGCATAGTGGAACACGCCATGACCGACACCCTCCCCCGCAACGCCGCCGCCACGGCCAACAGCCGCGTCGCCCTTTATGACGCCCTGCTGCTGCTGAAGACGCGCGACGAGGTCGACGCCTTCCTGGCCGATCTTTGCACCCCGTCCGAGGTGCGGGCCTTCGCCGAGCGCTGGGAAGTCGCCCGCCTGCTCGACGCCGGCGGCAGGTCGTATCGCGAGATCGCCGCCGAGGCCCAGGCCAGCCCGACCACGGTCGTCCGCGTCGCCCGCTTCCTCAAGGAAATGCCGCACCAGGGCTACCGCCTGGTGCTGGACCGCCTGAAAACCAAAGCCTGAAACCGAAAGTCTGAGTATCCCGTCATGAGCACTGTCCAGGGTCGGCTGCGTATCGCCGTCCAGAAATCCGGCCGCCTGTCCGAGCGCAGCCTCGACCTGGTCCGCGACGCGGGCCTGCGCGTGGTCAAGGGCAACAACGACCTGCTCTACCGGGTCGAGAATTACCCGATCGACCTGCTGCGCGTGCGCGACGACGACATCCCCACCTTCGTCGCGGACGGGGTCTGCGACCTCGGCATCGTCGGCGAGAATGTGCTGGAGGAGGTCCGCAACGGCGGCCCGACCGCCGAGGTGCTGATGCCGCTCGGCTTCGGCCGCTGCACCCTGAAGATCGCCATCCCCCCGACCCTCGCCTATGACGGCCCGGCCTCGTTGGATGGCCTGCGCATCGCCACCTCCTATCCGAAAATCCTGCGCCGGTTCCTCGACGAGCAAGGCGTCTCCGCCGACATCGTCACCATGCGCGGCGCCGTCGAGGTCGCGCCCCGGCTCAAGCTCGCCTCCGCCATCTGCGATCTCGTCTCCACCGGCGCGACGCTGGAGGCCAACGGTCTCGCCGCCAAGGAGACGGTGCTGGACAGCCAGGCGGTGTTGATCAAATCGCCCGTCGCCCCCGAGCCCGGCCTGCAGCACCTGCTGGACAGCATCGTCGAGCGCATGGCCGGGGTGGTGTCCTCGCAGGGCGCCAAATACGTCATGCTGAACGCGCCCCGTTCGGCCCTGGCCGAGATCACCGCCATCCTGCCCGGCGCCGGCGCGCCGACCGTCATGCCCCTGTCCGGCCGCGACGACGCCGTGGCCGTCCACGCCGTCTGTCAGGAGGCGGTCTTCTGGGAGACCCTGGAGCGCCTCAAGGCCGCCGGCGCCTCGGCCATCCTCGTCCTGCCCATCGAGAAGATGATGTGATGAAACGCCTCGACTGGAGCACTCTCGGCGCAGCCGGCCGCAGCGAGGCCCTGGCCCGCCCCCGCCGCCGCACCGATATGCGCGTCACCGACACGGTGCGCGAAATCCTCGACGACGTCCGCACGCGCGGCGGCGTCGCCGTGACCGACTGGAGCCTGAAACTCGACGGGGCCGCGCCGCACCGTCTGGAACTGACGCCCGACCGCGTCGCCGCCGCCCGCGACGCCCTGCGTCCTGCCGACACCCGCTCCATCCGCATGGCCGCCGAGAACATCCGCATCTTCCACGAGGCGACCCGCCCGGAGGATACCCCCGATGTCGAGATCATCCCCGGCGTCCGTTCCCGCCTCGTCTGGCGTCCCCTGCGGTCGGCGGGCCTCTACGTCCCGGGCGGCTCCGCGCCCTTGTTCTCCTCGCTGCTGATGCTGGCCCTCCCGGCCGCCGTCGCCGGGGTCGGCCGTCGCGTCGCCGTCACCCCGCCCTCCGCCTCGGGCGAGCCGCACCCCGCCATGATCTTCGCCGCCGCCGAGGCCGGTCTCGACGCGCTCTGGCTGATCGGTGGCGCCCAGGCCATCGCCGCCCTGACCTTCGGGGCCGAACTGGACGACGGCGTCATCGAACCCTGTGACAAGCTGTTCGGCCCCGGCAACGCCTGGGTCGCCGAGGCCAAGAAGCAGGCGGCGAACCTGCCGGGCGGCCCCGCCGTCGACATGCCTGCCGGCCCCTCCGAACTGCTGGTCATCGCCGACCGCGACGCCGACCCGGAGATCGCCGCCGCCGACCTGCTCAGCCAGGCCGAGCACGACGCCGACGCCCAGGTCATCCTCGTCTCCGAGAGCCGCGCCAATATCGACGCCATCCTCGCCGAGGTGGAACGCCAGCTGGAAACCCTGCCCCGCGCCCACATCGCCCGCGCCTCCCTCGCCGAGGGCCGCGCCATCCGCGTCCGCGACGTCGCCGAGGCCTGTGAGGTCGCCAACCTGTACGCCCCCGAACACCTCGCCCTTCAGACCGTCGAACCCGACAAACTCCTCAGCCGCATATCCGCCGCAGGCGCCGTCTTCGTCGGAGCCTTCGCCGCCGAGACCCTGGGCGACTACGCCGCCGGCCCCAGTCACGTCCTGCCCACCGACGGCGCCGCCCGCACCATGGGCGGGGTCACGACGGCCAGCTTCATGACCACCATGTCGGTGCAGGTTGTGACCGAGGCCGGGGCCGCCGCCCTGGCCCCCGTCGCCGCCCGCCTCGCCCGGCTCGAGGGCCTTGAGGCCCACGCCCGGGCCGCGGATCTGAGGACCGGCGGATGAACAACCTCCCTGCCCCCTTCGCCCCGCTGGTCGCCGGCGGCGACGGCCTCGACCGCTATCCGGCCGAGCCGCGCGCCCTCGCTGCCCGTATGGCCGACATCTATGGCCTGCCTCTCGACAGCGTCCTGCCGGTCCGCGGCCTGACCCACGGCCTGGAGCTGGTCTTCCGCCTCGCCGCCCGTGACGGCCTGCGGGTCGAAGCCCCCGACGCCGAGCCGTACCGCGCCCTCGCCGCCCTCTACGCCGCGCCCGCCCCCGATGCCGCGACCGGCGCCATCATCCTCCGCGCCCTCGGCTCGCCCGAGGCGGTGGCCGAAATGGCCGAGCGAGTCGCCCCCGCCCTGCTGGTCATCGACGAGGGCATGGCCGAATTCGCGGACGCGCCCTCGGCCGCAAGCATTATCGGCGACCACGCCAACCTGATCGTCCTGCGCAGTCTGTCGCTCGCATACGGCCTCGCCGGAGCCCGCGTCGGCGCCGCCCTCGCCCAGCCGGAGACGCTCGCCCGTCTCACCTCTGTGCAGGAGCCCTACGCCCTGCCCGAGATCTCCATCCGCCTCGCCCTGCAGGCGCTCGATCCCTCCCGGATGATAGAGACGACGGCGCGCATCGCCCTTGTCCGGTCGGAGCGTGACCGGCTGGTCAAGGCCCTCGCCCGCGACATGGCGATCGAGCCGGGCTTTGGCCCCGTGATCATGGCTCGTCCGGCCGACCCGGACGCCGTCCTCACCGCCCTGGCCCGCTTCGGCCTCGCCGCCGAACGCGCCGGCGACCGGCTGCGCCTGCCCGTCTCCGCCAGGGCCGAGGTCAACGACCGGCTGCTCGCCGCCCTCGGCCTCGGCGCCGCATCCGGCCGCGCCCACCGCACCGGCGAGGCCGTCCGCGACACGAAGGAGACCCGCATCGTCTGCGCCGTCGACCTCGACGCCACCGGCCCCGTCTCCATCGCCACCGGCGTCGGCTTCTTCGACCACATGCTGGAACAGGTCGCCGCCCATGGCGGCTTCTCCCTGCGGCTGGCCTGCGAGGGCGACCTGCACACCGACCCGCACCACACCATCGAGGATTCGGCCATCGCCCTCGGTCAGGCCCTGAAACAGGCGCTCGGCGAGCGTCGCGGCATCGCCCGCTACGGTTTCGTCCTGCCGATGGATGAGGCCAACGCCAGCGTCTCCATCGACCTGTCCGGCCGCCCCTATCCGGTGTTCGAGGGGACCTTCGCCACGCCCTTCATCGGCGACTACCGCACCGATCTGACCGCCCACGTGTTCCGCTCGCTGGCCGAACACCTCGGCGCCGCCATCCATGTCTCGGTCACCGGCGACGACGACCACCACAAGACCGAGGCCGTCTACAAGGCCTTCGGCCGCGCCCTGCGCCAGGCCATCCGCATCGAGGGCGACGCCGTACCCAGCACAAAGGGCGTGCTGTGATGACGGCATTCGTTTCCTTCCCCCCTTGCGGGGGAAGGTGGC
>DDSO01000125.1:33990-34558 GCA_002343425.1 Brevundimonas sp. UBA2388 | reverse complement strand
CCTTCCCCCGCAAGGGGGGAAGGATGAGCGAGGTCACCGTCCTGGCCTACGGCGCCGGCAACACCGCTTCCGTCCAGTTCGCCCTCGAGCGGCTGGGCGCGACCGTGCGCCTGACCGACGACCCGTTGGCGGTCACGGAAGCCGAACGGCTGATCCTGCCCGGCGTCGGCGCCGCAGCCTACGCCATGGCCCGGCTGTCGACGCTCGGTCTCGTCGAGCCGATCCGTGCCTTTCCGCGGCCCCTGCTCGGCGTCTGCCTCGGCCAGCAACTGCTGTTCGAGACCAGCGAGGAGGGCGAACCCGTTCCCCTGCTGAGCCTCATCCCCGGCGCCGTCCGACGCCTCGAACCCGGCGCCGGCCTGACCGTGCCCCACATGGGCTGGTCGAGGCTGACGGCCGTCCGCGACGACCCCTTGCTGGAGGGCGTCGAGGACGGCGCTTACGCCTATTTCGTCCACGGCTTCGTCTGCCCCGACGGCCCCGCCACCCTCGCCCGCGCCGACTACGGCGGCCCGGTGCCCGCCATGGTCCGCAGCGCCAACCGCTGGGGCTGCCAGTTCCACCCCGA
>DDSO01000125.1:0-33813 GCA_002343425.1 Brevundimonas sp. UBA2388 | reverse complement strand
CTGATCGGCGCGCTCGCCCGCTCGATCGACATCCGCATCCAGTCCGGGGGCGGCGTCCGCTCCGCCGACGACGTCGCCGCCCTGATCGACGCCGGGGTCGCCCGCGTGGTGGTCGGTTCTCTCGCTGTGTCGCAGCCGGAGACCGTGGCCGACTGGCTGCGCCGCTTCGGCCCGGACCGGATCACCCTGGCCATCGACGTCAAGGCAGACGGCGATCGCTGGGTCCCGGCCCTCAAGGGCTGGACCGAGGCGGCCGGGGTCGACCTCTGGACCGCACTCGACCGCTACCCGCCCAGCCTCGCGCGCCACCTGCTGGTCACCGACGTCGGCCGCGACGGCGCCCTGACCGGACCCAACCTCGAACTGCTCGGCCAGATCGTCCGCCGCCGGCCCGACCTCAAGGTCCAGGCCTCGGGCGGCGTGGCCACCGTCTCCGACCTGACCGCCGCCGCCGCCCTCGGCTGCGACGGCGCGATCGTCGGCCGCGCCCTCTACGAGAACCGCTTCACCCTCGAAGAGGCGCTCGCGGCATGACGGCGCGGCGCATCATCCCCTGCCTCGACGTCCGCGACGGACGGGTGGTCAAGGGCGTCCGCTTCCAGGGTCACACGGACATGGGCGACGCCGCGGATCTCGCCGCCCGATACCGCGACCATGGCGCAGACGAGCTCGTCTTTTACGACATCACCGCCAGCCCGGAAGGGCGCACCCTCGACTACGGCTGGGTCCGCGACATCGCCCGCCTGCTCGACATTCCCTTCAGTGTCGCCGGCGGCATCCGCTCGGTCGATCAGGCCGCCCGCTGCCTCGACCACGGCGCTGACAAGGTGTCGATCAACTCCCCCGCCCTCGAACGCCCCGAGCTCATCGGCGAGATGGCGGACCGACTCGGGAGCCAGTGCGTCGTCGTCGGCGTCGACTCAAAGCGTTCGGGCGACGACTGGGTCGTGCACCAGTACACCGGCGACCCGGACGCGAGCCGCGCCGCCGGCCGCCGTACCCTCGACTGGATCGTGGAGGCGCAACGGCTCGGCGCCGGCGAGATCGTGCTCAACTGCATGGACGAGGACGGCGTCCGCCGCGGCTACGACATCGCCCAGCTCGCCGCCGCCCGCGCCCTGCTGACCATACCGCTGGTCGCCTCGGGTGGCGCCGGCGCGGCCTCGCATTTCCTCGACGTGTTCGAACAGGCCGACGTCTCGGGCGCCCTCGCCGCCAGCGTCTTCCACACCGGGGCCCTGGCCATTCCCGATCTCAAGGCGTTCCTCTCTGACGCCGGACAGGAAATGAGACTGTGATCGATCCTTCCACCCTCGACTTCGACAAGTCCGGCGGCCTCATCCCCGTCGTCGTCCAGGACGCCGCCACCCTGCAGGTCCTGACGCTCGCCTATATGGATCGCGCCGCCCTTGAGGAGACGATCACCTCCGGCGAGGCCACCTTCTTCTCCCGCTCCCGCGGCGGGCGCTGGCGCAAGGGCGAGACCTCCGGCGATCGGCTGCACGTCGTCTCCATCACAGCCGACTGCGACGGCGACGCGCTCGTCCTCAAGGTCCGCCCCGTCGGCAACGCCTGCCATCTGAACCGCATCAGCTGTTTCGGCGACGAGGACGCGCCGGGCCTCGGCCGTCTCGCCCGGCTGGAGGCGAGCATCGCCGAACGCGCCGCCGCCGACCCTTCCGAAAGCTGGACCGCCCGCCTGCTCGCCGAGGGCGTCAAACGGGTCGCCCAGAAGGTCGGAGAGGAGGGCGTCGAGACCGCCCTGGCTGGCGTCGCGGGCCCGGATTCGGAACTGGCAGCCGAGGCCGCGGATTTGGTCTATCACCTGATGGTCCTGCTCCGCGCGCGTCACATGGTGTTTCAGGACGTCCTCGACGTCTTGGCGCAGCGGGCGGAAGCGGCCAGACACAAACCCGGTCCAGCCGGGACCTGAATGAAGGAGAGCGCATGGCGGCCCTGGTGCTGTTCGGCGGCGGCGGCGACCTCGCCATGCGGATGCTGCTGCCTTCGCTCTATTTTCTCGAGCACGACGGCCTGCTGCCCGACGGTCTGAAGATCATCGGCGCGGCCCGCTCGGACGAGAGCCGCGAGGAATATGTCGCCAAGGTCCGCGCCGCGGTCGAGGGCAAGGCCCACGCCGACGACGCCTGGTCGGACGAGGCATGGGCCCGGCTGGACGCCCGGCTCGACTATCTACCGGTCGACGCCACCGACCCGGCCAGCCTGAAGCCCCTCAAGGACAAGGTCGGTGACATGAGCGCCGCGGGGGGCGTGACCAGCTTCCTCGCCGTCTCGCCCTCGCTCTACGGCCGCATCGTCACCGCTCTGAAGGCCGCCGGCCTGGCCGAGGCGACCGACCGTGTGGTGCTGGAGAAGCCCGTCGGCCGCGACCTCCAGTCCTTCCTCCAGATCGATGACGCCGTCGCCCACGCCTTCTCCGAGGACCAGGTCTTCCGCATCGACCACTACCTCGGCAAGGAGACGGTCCAGAACCTGATCGCCCTGCGCTTCGGCAACACCATCTTCGAGCCGCTCTGGAACAGCCTGTCGATCGACCACGTCCAGATCACGGTCGCGGAGACCTTCGGCGTCGGCGACCGCTGGCCCTACTATGACGAGTACGGCGCCCTGCGGGACATGCTGCAGAACCACATGCTCCAGCTCCTCTGCCTCGTCGCCATGGAGCCGCCGTCCGACCTCGATCCGGACTCGGTCCGCAACGAGAAGGTCAAGGTTATCCGCTCCCTCCGTCCGATCACGGAGCACGAGGCCGATCGCGTCACGGTGCGCGGCCAGTACGTCGCCGGAACCAGCGAGGGCAAGCCCGCGAAAGCCTACAGTGAGGAGCGCGGCCAGCCATCTGACACCGAGACCTTCGTCGCCATGCGCGTGGACATCGACAACTGGCGCTGGGCCGGCACCCCCTTCTTCCTGCGCACCGGCAAGCGGCTGGCCGAGAAGCGGACCGAGATCGTCATCCAGTTCAAGCCCGTGCCCCACTCCATCTTCGATCACGGGGCGCGTGGCGAGATCGCCGCCAACCGGCTGGTCATCGAACTCCAGCCCGAGGAAGACATTGCCCTGTCGGTGATGAACAAGAAGCCGGGACTGGACCAGCGAATGCAGCTCCAGCCGATCCAGATGTCACTGTCCTGGGGCCAGGGCGACAAGGCCGCCAAACCACCCCGCCGCCGCATCGCCTATGAGCGGCTGTTGCTCGACGCCATGGCGGGGGACTCCACCCTGTTCGTGCGCCGCGACGAGGCCGAACAGGCCTGGAAATGGATCGATGAGGTCTCCGACGCCTGGCACGGCGCGGCCTTCAAGCCGAAGGAATACGCCGCCGGAACCTGGGGCCCGGTGGAAGCCGACCTGCTGCTGGAGCGTGACGGCCGGGCGTGGAACACGGGCCATGGGTGAGGCCGCGCCCGCTATCGAGACCTTCACCGACTGCGCCGGCTGGGCCGAAGCCTGTGCCGCTCGCCTGACCAATGCGCTCGCCGCCGCCCTCGCCGAAACGGACAAGGCGGTCTTCGCTGGCTCCGGTGGCTCCACCCCCGCGCCGATATACCGCCGCATGGCCGGAGCCGATCTCGACTGGTCCCGGGTGGCTGTCACCCTGATCGATGAACGCTACGTTCCCGAGACATCGCCCGAGTCCAACGCCACCCTCCTGAAACAGACCCTGCTGACCGGCCATGCAGCCGCGGCGCGCTTCGTCCCCCTGTTCCATCCTGCCGTCACCGTCGACCGCGCCGCCGCCCTGGCCGCCCATGCGCTGGCGGCGGAGGGCGGCAAATTGGACGCCGTCCTTCTAGGCATGGGGGAGGATGGCCATATCTGCTCCATGTTCCCCGACAGTCCGACCCTGAAAACCCTGCTCTCGCCCGCGCTCCGGCCGACCGTGCTCGGCGTTCCCCACGGCCGCGACGGCGCGGCCCCCAGCCTTGAGCGGCTGACCATCAACCTGCCCTATCTGATGACCGCCCGCCGCGTGGTCCTGGCCCTGACCGGCGCCGCCAAACGCGCGGTGTTCGAGCGCGAGGCCGCCGGCGATCCGGCGACCCAGCCCATCGCAGCACTTGTCGCGGCCAAGGTTCCGCTCGACGTTCTGTGGACGGAGAAAGCCTGATGCCGACCCTGAATCCCGTCGTCGCCGAGGTCACCGCCCGCATCGTCGAACGCTCGAAGGCCACCCGCGCCGACTATCTGCGTCGCATGGACGCCGCCGGCTCTTCCGGCGTCGGTCGGGCCAAGCTCAGCTGTGCCAACTGGGCCCACGCCTTCGCCGGCGCCCCGGTCAAGGACAAGCTCAACGCCATGTCCGGGACCCAACCGAACGTGGGCGTGGTCACCGCCTATAACGACATGCTTTCGGCGCACCAGCCGTTCGAACGCTTCCCGCAAATCATCCGCGACGCCGTGCGCGAGGTGAACGCCACCGCCCAGGTCGCCGGCGCCACGCCCGCCATGTGCGACGGCGTCACGCAAGGGCGCCCGGGCATGGACCTGTCGCTGTTCAGCCGCGACGTGATCGCCATGTCCACCGCCGTGGCCCTGACCCACGACGCCTTTGACTCGGTTATCTGCCTCGGCGTCTGCGACAAGATCGTGCCCGGTCTGTTCATGGGCTCGCTGGCCTTCGGCCACCTGCCCGTCGTCTTCGCGCCCGCCGGCCCCATGCCGTCCGGCATCCCCAATTTCGAGAAGGCCCGCGTCCGCGCCGAATATGCGCAAGGCAATGTGAGTCGGTCCGTCCTGCTCGAGAGCGAGATCGGCTCCTACCATTCGCCCGGCACCTGCACCTTCTACGGCACGGCCAATTCCAACCAGATGATGATGGAGCTGGGCGGCCTGCACCTGCCCTCGACCGCCTTCGTCCACCCCGAGACCGGCCTCCGCGACGCCCTGACGGCGGCCGCGGCGAAACGCGCGGTCGAACTGGCCCGCACGGGTCAGGGCCGGATGGCCGACGTCATCTGCGAGAAGTCGGTCGTGAACATGATCGTCGCCCTGCTGGCCACCGGCGGCTCGACCAACCACGCCATTCATCTGGTGGCCATGGCGCGGTCTGCGGGCGTGCTGATCGACTGGACCGACATGGACCAGCTGTCGTCCGTCACGCCCCTGCTGGCCCGGGTCTATCCCAACGGCTCGGCCGACGTGAATGCCTTCCAGGCCGCGGGGGGCGTCGCCTTCGTCGCCCGCGAACTGGCCGGCGCCGGCCATATCCACGCGGACGTCACGACCATCATGGGCGAGGGCATCCAACATTATTTCCAGGAGCCCATGCTCATCGACGGCGAACTGGTCTGGAAGGACGGCGTCACGGAAAGTCTGGATACGGACATTCTCCGCCCCGCCTCCGACCCCTTCGACCGCGAAGGCGGCCTGCGTCTCGTCCAGGGCGACCTCGGCCGGGCGGTGATCAAGGTCTCGGCCGTCAAGCCGGAGAACCGCATTGTAGAGGCCCCCGCCGCCGTGTTCGAGACCCAGGAGGACGCGCTGCAGGGCTTCAAGGACGGCAAGCTCGACCGCGACGTCGTGGTCGTCCTGCGCTTCCAGGGTCCTCGCGCCAACGGCATGCCCGAACTTCACAGCCTGTCTCCGGCACTCTCGGTGCTGCAGGACAAGGGCTTCAAGGTCGCCTTCGTCACCGACGGCCGCATGTCCGGCGCCTCCGGCAAGACCCCAGCCGCCATCCATGTGTCGCCCGAGGCCCTCGCCGGCGGACCACTGGCCCATGTGCGCGATGGCGACATCATCCGGCTTGACCCGGACGCCGGCGTACTGACCACGATCGGCGTTCCCGACCTCGCCAACCGCCCCGCAGCCCTCCGCACGACCGCCCACGCCACCGGCGCCGCCTGGGGCTATGGCCGCGAACTGTTCGGCGCCTTCCGCCAGATGGTCGGCACGGCCGAAGCCGGCGCCTCCATCTGCTTCGCCTCGCCCACTGGCGGTCCGGCCGAGGCCGATGCGCCGCCGGACCCCAATCTCGTCGACCGCACGGTGGACGCCTGATGAGCGATCAGACCCTTCTGGTCGGCGACGTCGGCGGCACCAACGCCCGCTTCGCCATTGCGCGCATGATCGACGGCCGCCCCGTGCTCGAACACCACGAGAGCTTTCCGGCCGAACGCCAGCCGACCTTCCTCAAGGCGGTCGCCGCCTTCATTGACGGCTCTGCGGTCAAGCCGACCGCCGGCGTTATCGCCGTGGCCGGGCCGGTTACGGACGGCGAGATCGACCTGACCAACTCGCCGTGGCGCGTGTCGGAGGCCGAGCTCGCGACCCTCGGTCTGAACCCGATCCGGCTGATCAATGATTTCGAGGCCTTGGCCTGGGGCGCGCCCCTGATGTCCGGCCCGGAGCTGGCGTCGCTGGGCGGTCCGGCCGAAGGCGATCCGCTCGCCACGCTCGCCGTCCTCGGCCCCGGCACAGGCTTCGGCGTCTCGGCTCTCGCCCGCGACATCCACGGAAATGCCGTCGCCATGCCCTCTGAGGGCGGCCACGCCTGTTTCGCGCCCGGCGACGCGGTCGAGGACGAGATCCTGCGCATCCTGCGCCGCCGCTACGACCGGGTCTCGATCGAACGGCTGATCTGCGGTCCCGGCCTGCTCAACCTGCACCGCGCCCTGGCCGAGATCGACGGGCGCGAGAGCCATATCGACGACCCGGCCCTGATCACCGCCGAGGCGCTGGAGAATCCGAACAGCCATTGCGGCGCCACCCTGGCCCGGTTCTGCGCCATCCTCGGATGCGTCGCCGGCGACATCGCCCTGACCACCGGAGCCCGCGGCGGCGTCTATATCGCCGGCGGCATCGCCCCGCGCATTCTGCCCTTCCTCAAGGCCAGCCCCTTCCGCGAACGCTTCGAGCGCAAGGGCCGCTTCCAGGACTATATGGCGGACATCCCGACGAACGTGATCCTGCACAAGCATGCCGCCCTTCTGGGCGCGGCCCGCGTGGCCTTCTCTGCAGAAGTCTGAGGTTCCAACACTTTTTTCTC
Source organism: Brevundimonas sp. UBA2388 (assembly GCA_002343425.1). Lineage (GTDB taxonomy): Bacteria > Pseudomonadota > Alphaproteobacteria > Caulobacterales > Caulobacteraceae > Brevundimonas. Next base: position 26,801 of record DDSO01000125.1, on the reverse strand, counting down.
ACGCGCCCGTGAACCCGATCGGCGCGGCGGAGTTATGAGGTTTCCACTCTGGAAGGATATCCTCATGCGTAAACTCATCATCGCCGCCGCCGCCACCTTCGCCTTCGCCGGCCTCGCCGCTTGCGGTGAAAGCGCCGCCGACAAGCAGGCTGAAGTGCAAGCCGACGCCCTGGAAGAACAGGCGGCTGCCGCTCCGACCGAAGCCGCTGAAACGGCCCTCAACGCCGAAGCCGACCGTATCGAACAACAGGCAGGCAATGCCGACGGCGGCATGACCACGTCGAACACGCCGAACACCTCGCCGAGCACCTCGCCGGCCAACCCGAACAACTAATCGGGACGGCTCCGGGGCGTCATGACCCCCGGTGCGATCAGAACGGTCAGCCCCCGTCGCGCAAGCGGCGGGGGTTTTCCGTCAGTGGCCTGTGCTTCTCAGAGCTTCTTCGGCGGCCAGGGGATGAAGGCGCTGGTCCGGCGCACATAGTCGGCATAGCCCGGCCGCGTGCCATGGATGGCCTTTTCGGTGATGCCGATCCCCGACCATTTCGTCAGGGTGAAGGTCAGGAACAGCGGCCCCGCGATCGCCCACAGCCCCGGGGCGGTCTCGGCCGCAATCAGATACAGCCCCCACCACACGCAGGCGTCGCCGAAATAGTTGGGGTGACGGGTCCAGCGCCACAGGCCTGTGTCCAGCACCTTGCCCTTGTTCGCCGGATCCTTGCGGAAGGCGGTTAGCTGGGCGTCGCCGATGCTTTCGAAGCCGATGCCGATGACCGCGAGCACCGCCCCGGTCCAACCGATCCAGCCCACCGCCGGTTCAAGGGCAACCTGTCCCAGCTGCACTGGCAGGGAGGTCAGCCAGGCCAGAACGGCCTGCGGCACAAACACCACCAGCAGCGCCGTCTTTCCAAAGCCCCAGCCACGGTTGGTCTCCATCCGGGCCAGCAGGTTGAGATACCGGCCATCCGCCCCATGCGCCCGCCAACGGCGATAAAGGTGCCAGCCCAGCCGCAGGGCCCAGATCCCGACCAGCCACAGCAGCAGCCATTTGCGCGTCGGATCCCCCTCGGTCCGCGGAAAGGTGACCAGGGCCAGAAAGAGCATGGCCATGGGCCAGACGGCGTCGATGAAACTGACGTCCCTGACCTTCAGGGAAACCAGCCACAGGGCGGTCATCACCGCGATGATGAGGGCAAGGTTCAGGCCCAGCAGGGCGGCGATCTCGGTCAGGCTCATGGTTCAGAAACGTCCTTGAAGAGGCGCCGGATGCAGGGTGGTCAGTCGACGCAGATCGTGGCTTCGGCCTTGCCGCCTTCGATCGTGGTGTAGCAGCCAAACCGGCTGCTCGAGGCCTGACACTGGCCCACGGCGTTGGTTCCGGCGGCCGGGGGATTGGCCACGTCCTCCACGCGACAGTCGCCCTGGCAGTCATCGCCGTCGGTGCAGCGTGTCCCGGCGTCAGCATATGTGATCACGCAGCGCACCGATTGCATCCGTCCCTGCGGCAGCATCTTGCCGCCGGCCCGTGCACAGGCCGCCGCATCCTCGCTGCCCGCGACCGACTGGACCGCGGGCGCTGCCTCGGCGAGATCGGTCCGGCTATCCGCCGGCAAGGGCTGGCAGGCCGCCATCAACACCGCCGCCGCGATCAGTATGCGCTTCATGTCACCCGGCCCTTTTCGAAGCCTGTCCAGACGTCATCGTAGTCCAGTTGCATCGTCGGACTGGTTTGCGCCCATTCCGTGGTCCGGATCGGCGCCCGGGTCTCAAACATAAAGGCCAGGGTGTTCTCGATCTTGACCGGCTTGAGGTCAGCGGCCACCGCCTTGTCATAGCTGGCCTGGTCCGGCCCATGCCCGCTCATGCAATTATGCAGCGAGGCGCCGCCCGGTGCGAACCCGCCCTCCTTGGCGTCATATTCGCCGGTCACCAGCCCCATGAATTCGCTCATCACGTTCCGGTGGAACCACGGCGGGCGGAAGGTGTCCTCGCCCACCATCCAGCGCGGCGGGAAGATGACGAAGTCGCAGTTGGCCGTCCCCGGCGTATCCGAAGGCGAGGTCAGGACCGTGAAGATCGAGGGATCCGGATGGTCGAAACTGACTGTGCCGATCGTGTTGAACCGGGCGGTGTCGTACTTGTACGGCGCGTAGTTGCCGTGCCAGCCGACCACATCCAGTGGCGAATGCGGGAAGGTCGTGGTCCACAGCCGCCCGCCGTATTTCTGCACGCACTCGGTCGGCCGGTCGACATCCTCGAACGCCGCGACGGGCGTCTGAAAGTCGCGGTGGTTGGCCAGCCCGTTCGCGCCGATCGGCCCCAGGTCCGGCAGGCGGAACAGCGCGCCGTAGTTCTCGCAGACATAGCCGCGGATCGGACCGGAGCATTCGACCCGGAACCGCACCCCGCGCGGAATGACCACGATCTCGCCGGGCCGGGCGTCGATCCGCCCCATCTCGGTGACGAAGGCCTGATCGCCCTCTTGCGGCACGATCAGCAGCTCGCCGTCGGCGCAATAGAAGACCCGGTCCGTCATCGACCGGTTGGCCGCATACAGATGGATGCCGATGCCCGACAGCGCCTCTGCATCCCCCGTCCCGCCATAGGTGACCAGCCCTTCGACCCAGTCGGTCGGCGCGGTCGGCAGCGGCAGGGGGTCCCACCGCATCCGGTTCGGCGACGGCGGCGCGTCATGGAAGGGTCCGGTCCGCACCAGCCCCTGGGCGAACGGCCTGTAGGCGGGGTGTTGGGCGCTCGGCCGCAACCGATAAAGCCACGACCGCCGGTTCTCGCTGCGGGGAGCCGTGAAGGCCGTCCCCGAAAGCTGTTCCGCATAAAGCCCCATCGGCGCCCGCTGCGGCGAATTGCGGCCTTCCGGCAGGGCGCCGGGCACGGCCTCGGTCGCGAAATGATTGCCGAAGCCGCTCAGATATTGAGGCGCGTTGGATCGCGTCGTCATGGTCAGAGTCTCCCTGCCCCCCGATCTAGGACAGGCCGAACCGGTTGGCCACTCCGGCGTGACCCGGAGGCGTCATGCCTGCGCCGCGGCCTGCTGAATCCGGGCCACCATATCCCTGGCGGCGCGCGTCACACCGACGATGGTGGCCGAGGCCGCTCCGGTCCAGTCGCCGTAGCCCATGAGCCAGAGGCGAGGCTGCCGGATCGATCGGCCATCCTCGACCGCTGCACGGCCGTCCGCTTCCACGACGCCGAGCGGGTGGAGATGATCCAGGGCGGGGCGGAAACCCGTGCACCAGATCACCGCATCGATCGACTCGTCGCTGCCATCCGGCCAGGTGACGCCCTGTTCGTTGAAGGCTGTAAACGGACGACGGCTGTTCAGGTCACCACGGGCGCGCGCCGCCCTGACGCTTGGGATGGCTACGATGTCGCCCAGGCCGCCGATGGGCGCATCGACGGTGCGGCCCTCCATCTGGGCTTTCCAGCGGTCGGTGGCGCGCTGGAACAGGACCCGGCCATCGACATCGTCGGGCAGAAACAGCGGCTCCGTGATGGTCACCCAGGTCGCGTCAGCCACCAGCGAGACCTCGGCCATAATCTGCGCCCCGGAGTTCCCGCCGCCGACCACGAGAACGCGCTTGCCGACGAAGGCATCGGGCGATTCGTAGCGTGCCGAATGCAGCTGCACGCCGCCGAACGCCGAACGACCGGGGTAGTCGGGAATGAAGGGCTGACTCCAGGTTCCGGTCGCGCTGACAACCATTCGAGCTTTGCGAATGCCCCTGTCGGTGACGATCTGCAGGCCTCCGTCGACAGCGTTGACCGCCAGAACCTCGACCGGGCGCTCCACAGGGAGCTGATACCGCTGCTCATAGGCTGAGAGGTATTCGATCACGTCATCACGGGTCGGATAGTCAACACCCGGCTTTGCCGGCATGGGCCAACCCGGGAGTGAACTCCAGCTGCTGGGCGAGAACAGCCGCAGAGAGTTCCACGCGTGCCGCCAGGCGCCGCCGGGCGTCTCGCCCGCATCGAGTACGACATAGGTCAGGCCAGCCCGGCGCAAGTAATAGGCTGTGGCCAGCCCAGCCTGCCCCCCTCCAATCACGATGACATCCAGCAGGGCCGCGTCCGGTTCAGTCGTCGTGTTCACCGGAGCCGGTCCTTTCTGAAAGGGCTTGGTGACCCCCGGAACGCGCAGGGCCGAAATCCGCCCCTCGGAAAGCGCTCTCTCGGTCAAAAAATCGCCCGTCTAGAACCCCTGCGCCCGCGCCATCCGCTCCTGATGGAACCCCGCGTCGCCGAGCAGTTCGTTCAGCACCCGCACCCGCTTCATGAACAGGCCGACGTCATATTCGTCCGTCATGCCGACGCCGCCGTGCATCTGCACCGCCTCCTGCACCGCCAGTTCGGCGACGCGCCCGGCCTTGGCCTTGGCCACCGAGACGATCAGCCCGGCATTCTCACGACCCGCATCCAGCGCCGTCAGCGCTCCCATGACCGCTGCCCGGGCGATCTGGATCTCGCTGAACAGATGCGCCGAGCGATGCTGCAGCGCCTGGAATTCGCCGATCAGTTTCCCGAACTGTTTGCGAGTCCGAAGGTAGGCCATCGTCGTCTGGAAGGCCTGATCGCCCGCCCCGTTCAGCGACGCCGCCGCGCAGGCCCGGCCCAGATTCAGCGCGCCCTCCAGCAGCGCCTCCCCGCCGTCGACCGAGCCGATCACCGCATCCGCATCGACCTCGACATCCGTCAGCGTCACACGCGCCGCATTGTGCGCATCGACCATGACCGTGCGCTCGATCTCGACCCCGGCCGTTTTCGGATCGACGAGGAACAGAGACAGCCCGTTCTCGGTCAGTGCCGCGACGATCAGCGCATCGGCGACATGACCGTCCAGCACGAAACCCTTGGCCCCGTTCAGTTTGAAGCCGTTGCCCGACCGTTCGGCGACGGTGGCGATCCGCGTCGGCGCATGTTTGGCCCCTTCGTCCACCGCCAGAGAGACGATCGCCTCGCCCGCCGCGATCCGGGGCAACCAGGCCGCCTGCTGTTCGGCCGAACCGCCGTCCAGAAAGAGCTTGGCGGAGAGCACGCTTGACCCCAGGAAGGGCGACGGCGTCAGCGTCCGCCCCAAGGCCTCAGCCATCACCCCGGCCTCGACCGCGCCGAGGCCGGAGCCGCCATGTTCCTCCGGGATGATCACCCCCGCGAACCCCATCTCTCCGAACGCCCGCCACAGATCGCGCGAGACGCCATCCGCGTCCTTCGAGTCGCGCAGCTTCCTCAGGTGCGCGATCGGGGCGTGCTCGTTCAGGAAGCCGTCGGCGGCCTCCTTCAGCATGGTCTGCTCTTCGGTCAGGATCAGAGTCATCTCAGCACCAAAGTGGATGCGTACCCGGCGTTCGCCAGCACTTGGAGGGGGATCGTGAGGAGCAGCGTCAGCTCTGGCCAAGGCGACTTCTTGCCAGTCAGAGATAGCGCGATCGCAGCGAGACCCGTTGCAATCGGCACAACAATCAATGCTGCGGCCGGTATGGCCCTCTCGGGTGGAGTCGCGAGGAAGAAACCGAAAGACCAGTCAGCCATCTCGAAAAAGAAAATGGAGACGCAGAGTCCCAACACGATCGAGAGCGCCGCGATCAGGCGCATTCCGAGCAGGGCGACTGAGCGCGGGCGGGGCACCATCACGCCCCTGGCAGCTGAAGCAGGTGTTTGGCGATAATGTTCAGCTGCACCTCCGAGGTTCCGCCCTCGATCGAATTGGCCTTGGTTCGCAGCCAGTCACGCGCCGCCTTGCCGCCCCGCGACCGCTCGCCCTCCCACTCCAGCGCGTCCGAGCCGCCCGCCGCCATCAGCAGTTCGTGCCGCCGCTTGTTCAGCTCCGACCCATAGTATTTCAGCATCGAGGCGATGGCCGGATGGGCCTGCCCCGCCTTCACCTGATCCCCGGCCCGCTCCATGGCCAGACGGAAGGCCGCCGCGTCGATCTCCATCTCGGCAATCCGTGCACGGAGCATCGGCTCGTCCAGCCGGCCCTCGTCGTCGGTCCCGATCGAGCCTGTGGCCACCTGGCCCAGCGGCCGCCCGCCTCCCAGCTCGCCCATGGCCCCGATCATGGTCCGTTCATGGGCCAGCAGATGCTTGGCCACGTCCCAGCCGCGGTTCAGCGTCCCGACCAGATTGGCCTTCTCCACCCGAACATCGTCGAAAAAGGTCTCGCAGAACGGGCTCTTGCCGCTGATCAGGGTGATCGGGCGCGTGCTGACGCCCTTGGTCGCCATGTCGAACAGGACGAAGGAGATCCCCAGATGCTTGGGCGCCTCCGGGTCGGTCCGGACCAGACAGAAGATCCAGTCCGCCTTGTCGGCGTATGACGTCCAGACCTTCTGGCCGTTGACGATCCAGTGGTCGCCGCGATCCTCCGCCCGCGTCTGGATCGCCGCCAGATCGGACCCCGCGCCCGGCTCGGAATAGCCCTGGCACCAGCGGATCTCGCCCCGCACGATCTCGGGCAGGAAGCGCTGCTTCTGTTCCTCGGTCCCGAAGGCCAACAGGGCCGGGCCCAGCATCCAGACGCCGAAACTGGCCAGCGGGGCTTGGGCGTCTATGCGGCGCATCTCCGAATGCAGCACCTTGGCCTGCTCGCGGCTCAGCCCGCCGCCGCCGTACTCCGTCGGCCATTCCGGCGCGGTCCAGCCCTTCGCGCCCATGCGGTCCAGCCAGGTCTTGTGCGCGGGGGTCGGGAAGACGGCATTGCGCCCGCCCCAGACCCGGTCCTCGTCGCTCTCCACCGGCCCGCGGCATTCTGCGGGACAGTTGGCCTCAAGCCAGGCGCGGGTCTCCGCGCGGAACGCATCAAGATCGGTCATGTCAGCCTCCGTACCGGACTGTTAGCAGCGTTTCGCGGGTGACGCTGCGTCAGCCCCCGCCCGGCAGGAATGGCGAGAAGGTGATGACCGTGAACGTGTCGCGGATATTGGCCCGGGTCTGGACCGATTTCGTCACGAACGTCCCGATATCGAGGTCCTTCGGCAGCTGGAACTTGGCCAGCAGGTCATACTGGCCTGAGGTCGAATAGACCTCCGAGACATATTCGACATTGTCCACCATATCGGCCGCCACGTCATTGGCGTGGCCCAGCTCGCATTTGATGAAGACGAAGATGGCGGTCATCATGGAGGCGGTCCTTCCGGGTGTTGGACGGTGTCTAGCGGATGGATGCGTGTCAGGCGAGATCGACTTCGAGGCCCAATACAACAACCGCGCCCACGTGCCCGACCACCCCGCCGTCATGCAGCGCTGGCGCGAAACCGCCGAGGCCGTCCGCGCCGCTCATCCGCCGCTCGAGCTCGCCTATGGCCGCGGCCCGCGCGAGGTCATGGACCTCTTCTCCGCCGGAGACGCCGCTCCTGTCGCCGTTTTTCTGCACGGCGGCTACTGGCAGGCCCTGGACAAGGGCTGGTTCTCCGGCATCGCGCCCGCCCTGCTCGCCCATGGGATCAGCCTCGCCATCCCCTCCTACGACCTCTGCCCCTCCGTGCGGCTCGGGACGATCCTGGGCCAGGTCCGCACCGCCGTCGAAATGATCCGCGAGCGAACCGGCGCCCGGCCGGTGGTCTTCGGCCATTCCGCTGGCGGCCACATGGCCGCCTGCATGCTGTCCGAGGGCCGCGCCAAGGCCGCCATCGCCATCAGCGGGATCTTCGACCTCGCGCCCCTGATCCCGACCTCGCTGAACAAGGCGCTCGATCTCGACGACCGCGAGGCGGCCGCCCTGTCGCCGATCCACTGGCCCGTCCCCAACGGCTCCACCCCCGGCGGCACGGTGCTGGTCTGCATCGTCGGCGCCGACGAAAGCCCGGAATTCCTGCGTCAGTCGCGCATGATGACCGACCACTGGGGCGCCCACGGCGTAGAGACCCGCTATGAGGCGCTGACCGGCCTCAACCATTTCACCGTGCTGGATCCTCTGTTTGATGGGGACAGCGAGATGACGCGTCGCATTGCAACCTTGAGCGAGGTACCCAAAATTGTGTAGAAGCCAATACCGTATCCGGTAACGGACGGCCTTGACCCGACCCGTGTCGTCTCTCCGGGAACTTTATGCTTAAAGCGTTCCGCAAACTGATCCGACAGCTTCGTTGCCGCCGTCATCGCTGGCGCCCCGACCGCCGCGTCGACGGGCGCGAGTTTTGCGACCTCTGCGGCGCGAAGCGACAGACGACCTGATCGGTCGGGCCGGTCTCGAAACACAAAGTTCCACGTGTCCCTGCACCGGCGCTTTCCCGGAACGCGACGGGTGGGATAAGCATGGCGGGCTGCCGGAGCGACCGGCGGAGGAAATCAGACCATGCGCCACGACCGCCTCGCCGTCTTGACTGCTCTGGAGTCCCAGGGCGTGGCCCCGGTCTTCTACCATCCTGATCCGCGGGTCTGCCTCGACGTCATCCGCGCCTGCGCCCGTGGCGGCGCGCCCGTGATCGAGTTCACCAACCGCGGCGACTTCGCTTGCGACCTGTTCGGCGAGATCGCGCGTGAGCTGCAGCAGACCGACCCCCACGTCATCCTCGGCATCGGCTCGGTGGTCGATGCGGGCACGGCGTCGCTGTACCTCAACCGGGGCGCCCGGTTTGTGGTCAGCCCCTGCCTGGTCCCCGAGGTCGCCCGCGTCTGCAACCGGCGCATGGCGGCGTATTTCCCCGGCTGCGGCTCGGTGACCGAGATCGGCCAGGCCCATGAGCTGGGCTGCGACATCGTCAAACTGTTTCCGGGCGGCAGCGTCGGCGGGCCGGACTTCATCAAGGCGGTCATGGCCCCCATGCCGTGGACCAAGATCATGCCCACGGGCGGCGTCGATCCCGACGCGGCCAGCATCGCCAGATGGTTCGGCGCCGGCATCGTCGCTGCCGGCATGGGCTCGAAACTGGTCACCGACGCCGCCGTCAAGGCCGGCGACTGGGCGGGCATAGAGGCAAATGTGCGGAAGACGGTCGAGGCGGTCGCCGCCTTCCGCGCCGCAAGGTGATTAGTGGCTAGTGGCTAGTGGCTAGTGGCTAGTGGCTAGTGGTCGTCGTGGCGCAGACGCTGGGCCGACAAGCCCGCCCTGCAAACAGCCCCGGTCACTCGCCACCAGTCACTGGCCACTATCTACAGCCCCAACGTCGGACTGTTCAGATCCAGATCCGCCGCCGGGATCACGACCACATCCGGGTGCGCGGCCCGCAGGGCGTCGATGAACTCCGACGCCTGGCCGACCACCACCACCCAGGCCTGGTCCGCACTGACACGACGCGCGGCCTCGGTCAGGCTGGCGGGCGTGGTCGCCGCGACCCGGGCCGGATAGGTTTCGATCTCCGACAGCGGCAGGCCATAGACCACCGCATCGGCCAGCACACCGCCCAGACCGCCCGTGGTCTCCAGCGCCCGCGAGAAGCCGCCGGTGATGAAGGTCTCGCGGTTGGTCACCTCCGAGTCCGCCACCGGCTCGGCAGCCAGCCGGTCGAACTCGGCCAGCACCAGGCCGACGACCTCGGCCGCGCTCTCGTTCTTGGTCTGGGTCGAAGCGGTCAGCAGGCCGCCGTCGATCCGGGCGCCGACCGAGGAGTTGGCCCCGTACGACAGACCCCGCTTGGCGCGGATTTCCTGGAACAGCCGCCCGTTCTGGCCCGATCCCATCACGGCGTTGGCGACCAGCAACGGATAGTAGCCGTCGTCATCACGGCGCGGTCCGCGCACAGCCGCCGTCACTGCCGCCTGACCGGCGCCCGGCAGGTCGACCACCACGATGCGGGGAGCCGGCGCTGCTCCGGCCCGGTCGCCGATGATCGGCGCTGCTTCCGACGGCCGTTCCCAGCCGCCCAGGGTCCGCTCGGCGAAGGCGAAGGCCTCTTCCGGCTCCATCCCTCCGGTGATGATCAGGGCGGCGTTGTCAGGCCGCCACCAGCGGTCGTGGAAACCGGCGATCTGGTCGCGCGTCATCGCCGCCACCGAGTCCGGCGTACCCGTCGTTGGCGCGCCATAGGGCGCCGCGCCGAAGGCCAGCCGGTTCAGCACCAGCGAAGCCAGCGGTCCCGGCTGGCGCAGGTTGACCCGCAGGGCGTTGACCGCCTGGGTCCGGCTGCGCGCCACCTCTTCCTCGGCGAAGGTCGGGCGTTGCACGACGTCCGCAAACACCGCCCCGGCCGCCTCGGCCGAAGCCAACGGCGCCGACAGGAACAGGGTGGTCGAATCCGCCCCGGCGCCGCCGCCGATATTGGCGCCCAGCGCCTCCAGCGTCCGCGCGATCTCCGGCGCCGACCGGTCGCCGGCGCCCTGGCTGGCCAGTCCGGCCGTCATCGCCGCCAGCCCCGGCCGGTCGGCCGGGTCGCCCGCCGCCCCGCCGGCCATGACCAGCTGGACGTTCATGATCGGCAGGGCGGTGGACTTGGCCACGATCACTCGCAGACCGTTCGAAAGCGTCCGCTCCACGATCTGCGGCGTCGCCATCGCCCTGACCTCGCCGAGGGGCGGCGGAGCCATGCGGTCGCCCTCGGGCAGCAGTTCATTGGCCGCCAGAATCGCCGGCGGCACGGTCAGGAAGGTCGGGACCGGCGCAGGATTGCGCCAGCTGTCTTCCGGCACATCGGCCGGCCGCGCGCTCTCGTCCTGATACCGGACCGAGACCCGCGCCTGATCGTTGAGATACGTCCGGGCCACCCGCTGCACATCTGCCGCGGTCACCGCCTGAATCGCCGCCAGCCGCTCATCGGCCGCGCGGGGGTTGTTCTCCGACACGATCGACTGGCCCAGGATGAAGGCCCGCCCCGACGACGTCTCGCGCTGGCGCAGTTCGCCGGCCACGATCTCCATCCTCGCCTCCGCCAGCTCCGCAGCCGTCACCGGCTCGTCGCGCACCCGCGCTAGCTCGGCGTCCAGCGCCGCCTCGACGTCCGCCATCGCCTTGCCCTGGGCCACCACGGCGGTGACGGAGATGACACCGTCCTCTTCCATCGAATTGGCGCCGAAGCCGGCGTTCGAGGCCAGCTGCGAACGATAGACCAGCGACTGGTACAGCCGCGAGCTCTCGCCACGGGACATGATGGCCTGCAACACTTCCAGCGCCGCATTGTCCGGATGGTCGGCCGCCACGCCCGGATAGATCACCCCCACCGCGGGAAGGGGCACATTGGGCGCATAGGCTTCGACCCGGCGCGGGGCGGTGCGGGGGGTCTCGACCGGCCGTTCGAAGACCGGCACCGGGCGGTCCGGGTTGCGGATGTCGCCGAAATACTGATCCACCCAGCGGTTCAGCTGGGCCGGATCGAAATTGCCGGAGACGATCATCGTCGCCGTGGCGGGGCGGTAATAGGCCTCGTGGAAAGCCCGGGCGTCCTCGATCTGCGCCGAATCCAGTTCCTCGATGGAGCCGATCACGCTGCGGCGATAGATGCTCTCGTCGAAACTGTTGTCGCCCAGCACGAAGCGCTGGAAGCGGCCGTACGGCGGCGCATAGACCCGCTGGCGCAGCTCCTCCTTGACGATCGAGCGCTCCGCGTCGAACACCGCCTGGTCGACCACCGGCCGCGCCATCCGCTCGGCGTGGGTCCACAGCATGGTCTCGAGATACTGCGGCGGCACCGTCTCATAGTAGTTGGTGAAGTCCTGCCCCGTGGAGGCGTTGCGCGAGCCGCCGGCGTTCTCGACCATCGTCGAGATGCCGCCGTAGGGGATGTTGACCGTCTTGCGGCTGAGGATGTGTTCGAACAGGTGGGCGAAGCCGCTGCGGCCTTCGGGGTCATCCTTGCCGCCGACGTCGTACCAGAGGGTGACCGTCACCGTGCCGGCCGTGGCGTCCGGCATGGCGTAGACGTCCAGCCCGTTGGCCAGCTCGCGATGGGTGAATTCCAGCGGCGGCACGGAGATCGACGCGGGCGTCTGGGCGAAGGCGGGCGCGAATGTCAGCGGAGTCAGAGCCAGCAGCGAGGCCCCCAGAAGCGCGGCGGTGCGGGTCATGTCGGCGGTCCCCAGTCGATCAGGTCTGAACAGGTCCGCGACCCTAACAGCGACCCGCCGCCGCCCTAGTTACGACCCTGTAATGATCGACTCGACCTCATCCCGCGTCGGCAGGGACGGCTGCGCCCCCGGCCGCGTCGCCGCGATCGCCCCCGCCGCGCAGGCGAACCTCAACGCCGCTTCCGGCTCCATCCCTTCCAGCAGGGCGACGCAGATCGCCCCGACGAAACAGTCCCCCGCGCCGGTCGCATCGACGGCCTTGACCTTCGGCGGCGCGGCCCGGGCGATCTCCGCGCCGCGCTGGTACATGACCGCGCCCCTCGCCCCCAGCGTCACCACGACGCGGCCGCCGCCCTGATGCAGCAGATCGCCATAGAATTCCGCCTCGGTCTCATTGACCACCAGCAGATCCGCCCGACGCAACAGCTGGTCCGACACCGGCGCCGCCGGGGCCAGATTGATGCAGACGAATTCCGTGGCCCGCCCCGCCGCCGCCTCAACCGTCTCAATAGGCAGCTCCAGCTGCAGGATCAGCGGCGCCTCGATCCGCGCGGGCAGTTGTTCGGGCATGGCGCTGTGGTTCGCCCCCGCCGCCACCACGATCTGGTTTTCGCCCTCGGAATCGACCGCAATCAGGGCCACGCCGGTCGGCGCGGTCGCATCCGTCACGACCCCGCCGACATCGACATCGTCGGCCATCAGAAGGGCCATCGCCTCCTCGGCCATGCCGTCGCGCCCGACCCGGCCGATCATGCAGACCTCGGCGCCCAGCCGCTGCGCCGCCAACGCCTGGTTGGCGCCCTTGCCGCCCGGATGTCTCGCCAGCGTCGCCCCGGTGACCGTCTCGCCCGCGCGCGGCAGGCGCGGCGCGGTGGCCACAAAATCCAGATTGATCGAACCGACGACGGTGATCCTCAACGCGACTTCTCCAACGTCAGAACAGGCGCGAAACCCCCTGGCCCTCGCCGGGGCTCGCCGGCGGGGCTCCCCCGGGACCAATACCATAGGTCTGGGCACGACTACGCCCGCCGATCACCGCCACGGGGGCCACGATCTCGGGCGACAGGCGCATCACCGCCACCGATGACCCGCTCGGGCAGAAGGCGCGACCTTCGGGGTAGCGGTCGAACACCATCTGGTTCAGCCGCTCGACCTCGGCCGGGTCGGTAATCTCGACGGCCCGGCCAGCGAGGGACACACCCACCGTGTCGGCGTCCGCGCCTTCGGGCCGGATGGCCACCGAGACCCGCGGGTCCGCCTGTATGTTGCGGAATTTCTGACTGTCGCGGGCGATCACGAAATAGAGCTTAAGACCGTCGTTGACGTAGCCGATCGTCGTCACCTGGGGCCAGCCGTCCGGACGGTTGACCCCGAGGGCCATGAGCCGCGCCGATCCCAGCAACTCCGCCACGGCAGCGACCGCGCCGCCGTGTATGGGTGTGGTCTCATTCACCGCTGTCATTGATAGTCTCCTCGCCTTCGCGCTGCAGACATACGCACGGCGCGGCCGGACGAAGACTATAGTCCCCGCCGCGACCGCGCCGCCAGTCAAGCGATTGTCAGACGCCTAGAATTTGCGCCCGATGCCGAGAGACACGACCCAGGGATCGAGATTGACGTCGCTGGTCAGGGCCCCGCCGTTGACCGTCGCCTCGGTCTCGAACCAGACCTTCTTGACGTCGAGATTGAGGGTCCAGGGACCCGTCAGGGCGACATCGGCGCCAGCCTGCAGGGCGTAGCCGAAGCCGTCCTCCAGATCGACTGTGAAGCCGTTCTTGTCCTCGCCGCTGTAGAACAGCATGTAGTTGATCCCGGCCCCGACATAGGGGCTGACGCGGGCCTCGGGCATGGGCCGGTACTGCAGGGTCACCACCGGCGGCAACACCCAGGTCTCGTGCACGGCGACGTCGGTCGCGCCGCCCTGGGCCCGGATTTCATGCTGGGTCGTACCGAGGATGGCCTCGACCGAGATGTTGTCGGTCAGGAAATAGGTGAAGCCGAGGGTCGGCATGATGCTGTTGCCGACATCGACGTTCAGGCCCGTGTCCACGCCGCCCGAGGTGAAGATCGAATCGTCGGCGCTGCTCGAGACATCGGTGATCCGACCCGTGACGATCCAGTCGCCCTGTCGCGCCACCTGCCAGTCATTGGCGCTCTGGGCCATGGCGCTGCTCGCAACGCCGGTCGCCAGCGTCATCACCGCTACAGCGGCCGCCAGCCTCATGTTCCGTTTCATCTTCGTCTTCCACGACGCGGTCCGGTCGCGACATGCAGCCGGTGCGGGCGTCGCGGTGGTCTTGGTCCTCCCTTTCAAAGGCGACCTTGCGTCAGAGCAAACCCGGGCCTTGCCGACGTGCGTCAGATTGTCCGGCGCCTTCGCCCGACGTCAGCTGACAGCCTTGGTGATAAGGTCGAAGATTCCGTCGGCGTCCACGTCCCTCGCCCACCGGTGACGCAGCGGTTCGCCCGCCACGGCCTCGCGGAACTCCACCGCCGTATGTCCGCGGGTCAGGTCGCTCTCCGTCTCCACCGCGATCCGGCACGCCTTCAGCTTGAACAGGTCCGGCTTCAGCAGCCATGCCACCGGGCAGGGGTCATGCACCGGCGGCGCGTCCCAGCCGACGATCTCGCGCTCGACCCGTTGCGAGAACCGCATCATCGACGCCGCCGCTTCCGCCATCGGCGTGCCCACAGCCTCCAGCGCCGAGATCCGCGCCGTCGTCGCCCGCACCTGATGCGTCGCGTCCAGCCCGAACAGCACCACATCGCAGCCCGTCGCCAGCACCTCGGCCGCGGCGTCCGGGTCGGCCCAGAAGTTGAACTCGGCCGAGGCGGTGATATTGCCGCCCTCCGACCGCGCTCCGCCCATGACCGCGACCGGTCCCAGCCGCTCCGCCAGCGCGGGTTCCTTCCTCAACGCCAGCGCCAGATTGGTCAGCGGCCCCAGCACCGCCAGCGCCACAAACTTCGCGGGCCGGCCCATGACCAGCGCGATGATCGCATCCGCCGCATGCCCGTCCGCGCACGGCGCGGCCGGCTCGAACGGCGCCATGTCGCCCAGCCCCTCGGCGCCGTGGAACTCGCCCGCCCCCGCCGGCTCACGCCGCAGCGGCCGGTCAGCGCCCATGAACACCGGAACGTCCTCTCGCCCGGCGATCTGGCGCAGGATGCGCGCGTTCCGCGCCGTCTTCACCACCGGCACATTCCCGCCCACGGCGGTGATCGCCAGCAGTTCCAGGTCGCTCGACCCGAAGGCGAGCATCAGCGCCACGGCGTCGTCCACGCCGGGATCGCAATCGATGATGAGGGGGGTTCGGGTCACTTCGGCTTTCGGCTCGCTCAATCCTCGTCGCGTTCCGCGCGCCAGAGGAAGCCGGCGAAACTGTCCCAAACTCCAGTCCGGATAGCGGCGATGCGCAAGGGCAGGCTCAGGTCCGGACGCGCGGTCGCACTCGATGCCTGGGCGTCCGCGCGTGAGGCTACCGTGGCATAGGTCCGCTGATAGCCGTCATAGATCGAGGCTGGCAGGCGACGCTCGGCCCGGACAAACCAGTCCGCGACCGCCGCCTGGGTCGCCCCGCGCGCCCTTGCGCTACAGATGCGGAGCACACGTTGGTTCATCTCTGCGGTGGTGGCGGCATAGGACGACGAACACCGCTCCATGACCGTCGAAAGGCAGGCCGCGAATGCGTCATCGCTGGTGTTGTCCGGCAGGTCGGTCATGCAGGCTATGGCTGTCCGGTTGTCGGCGCCCGAGCCGGGACAAACGCCCCGGTTGTCGCCGCGGTCCGCGCAGGCCTCGCTCGCGGTGACATCTGCATCGGTGAAGGTCGGTATCGACATAGCCTGACCCCCGCCGGCCAGCAGAATGAGGACAGCGAAGCTCATCGCGACGATCCCGGGTCCATCACTTGCACCGCGCCACGCACGCCGCCGCCAGCACCTCCGCCGAATCCACCAGCGGTACGGACACATCCTCCGCCGACAGCAGCAGCGGCACCTCGGTGCAGCCGGCGATCACCGCCTCGGCTCCCGCCGCGACCAGCAGGGCGGCCAGACGGCGCATCTCGGCGCGCGGGGCCTCGCCGACGTCGCCGCGCTTCACGGCGTAGACACAGGCCATGAAGCCCTCGCGGGCCGCCCCGCTCAGGCGCACGATCTTGGCGCCCTTGGTCTGCAGCGAGCGGGTGTACAGCGCCTCGCCGCCCGGCGTGGCCAGCACGCCGATCTTCCTGGCCCCGCCCGCGGTCGCGACCTCCGTGGTCTCGGCGATCATGTCGATGAAGGGCGGGCCGACTTTCTTGATGCCCGCCGCCTGGGCGTGGGCGGTGTTGCAGGGCATGCACAGGATCTGCGCTCCGGCGTCGCGCAGCCGCATCGCCATCTGTCCCAGCGTCTTCTCGGCCGCGTCGGGCTGACGGTTGCGATCGGGCACCTGCGGATTGATGTCAGCGATGATGCGGATGTGATCCTGATCGCCCTCGGCCGGCGTCAGCGCCTGCACGCGCGCCAGAAAGGCCACGGTCGCGGCCGGACCCATGCCGCCCAGAACGCCCAATACCTTGCCCATACGATCCTCAAACTTTTTCGCCGCCCTTGCCAGGCGAACGGTCTGCCGCCCTTATGCGCGGAAACGACAGGGAAACGCCATGCCGCCTGAAGCCGAAGCCGCCACGGCCCTCATCACCAACGACGCCGTCGTCCTCGGCATTCTGGCCGCCATCCTCGGCGCCGTCTTCTGGGCCTCGAACCTGTCGCACCCCTGGGTGAAGCGGTTCTTCACCATCATCCCCGCCCTGCTGCTCTGCTATTTCCTGCCCTCGCTCCTGACCACCTTCGGCGTCGTCGATCCGGAAGAGTCGCGGCTGTATTTCATCGCCTCGCGCTTTCTGCTGCCCGCGGCCCTGGTGCTGCTGACCGTCTCGGCCGACCTGCCGGCGGTGTTCGGCCTCGGCCCCAAGGCGCTGATCATGTTCCTGACCGGCACGGTCGGGGTGATGATCGGCGGTCCGGTCGCCCTGCTGCTGACCAGCTGGGTGGCGCCCGAGCTGATGGGCGCGGGCCCCGAGGCCATCTGGCGCGGCATGTCCACCGTCGCCGGCAGCTGGATCGGCGGCTCGGCCAACCAGGCGGCGCTGTACGAGATCAATGCCCCCTCCGCAGACACCTTCTCCATCTGGATCGCCGTCGATGTGGTCGTGGCCAACATCTGGATGGCGGTGGTCCTGTTCATCGCCGCCAACCAGCGCGGCTTCGACAAACTGTTCCGCGCCGACGCTTCGGCCGTCGACCGCGTCCGCGACAAGGCCGAGGCCTATGAGCTGGAACACGCCCGCATCCCGTCGCTCAAGGACCTGATGCTCATCCTCGCCGTCGGCTTCGGCGCGGTCGGCCTGTCCCACGCCATCGCCGACCCCCTGTCGGCCTGGTTCGGCGAGACCTACCCCTGGGCCCAGCGGCTGTCGTTCGACTCCAGCTTCTTCTGGCTGGTGCTGGTCGCCACGGTCATCGGCGTGGTCCTGTCCTTCACCCCGGCGCGCAAGCTGCAGGGCCCCGGCGCGTCCAAGGTCGGCTCGGTCTTCGTCTATGTGCTGGTCGCCACCGTCGGACTGAACATGAACATCGCCGCCGTCCTCGAGAGCCCGGTCTATTTCGTGATCGGCGGCGTCTGGATGCTGGTTCATGTCGCCCTGATGTTCGGCATGGCCTTCCTGATCCGCTCGCCCAGCTTCTTCCTCGGCGTCGGCTCCATGGCCAACATCGGCGGCGCCGCCAGCGCGCCCGTCGCGGCGGCCGCCTTCCACCCCTCGCTGGCCCCGGTCGGGGTCTTGCTGGCCGTGGTCGGCTACATCATCGGCACGGCGGCGGCCTGGTTCACCGGCCTGGTGATGATGCAGATCGCGGCGGGAGCGGGCTAGGCTCCGGGTCGACTCTCAATTCCTGCACCTCGAGAGGTCTCATGCTGAACCTTCGTTCGCTCCTGGTCGGCCTCTGCGCCGTCCTGTTATCACCGGCGCCGGTAACGGCTCAGGTCGCAGACCCGGCGAGCCTCAGTCCCGGCGAACACCATACGGTGGTCAACGGGGTACGGCTCTGGTACCGCGTCGCCGGTCGACCTGAGGGCACGCCGGTCGTTTTCCTTCACGGTGGACCGGGTCAGGGCGGCCAGACCTTCGCGCGTTTCGCGGGGCCGGGGCTCGAGCCTCACCTGCGTATGGTCTACCTGGATCAGCGTGGCAGCGGCCGGTCCGAACGCCCGTGGAACGACGCCTATTCGCTCGACCTCCTGGTCGATGACCTCGAACAGTTGCGACGCGCATGGGGTGTCGAAAAGATCACGCTCGTGGGTCATAGCTTCGGGACCATCCTGGCCCTCGAATACGCTGCGGAGCACCCCGAGCGCACCGAGCGTGTCGTGCTGACCGCCGCGGTGCCGGACCTGCAGGGCGCGCTCGATCTCCAGTGCGTCCGTCTCGAGCGGCTGGACCCGACAACCTACGCAAGGGCGGTGGCCGAACGGCCCGAGGACTTTGCCGCTCGCTGCAACCCTTTCGCCGCGGGCAGGGCGTTCGTTGACGGGGCCATGTATCCCGACCCCGCGACAATGGCGCTGGTGGACGCGACCGACTCGGCTGATGGGCTCAGCAACACCGGCGAGATCGGGCGGGTGCTCTTCGGCGGCGGTCTCATGCGCTATCGCTTCGACCGGCACGCGCGCCTGACCATGCCGGTTCTGGTGATCGCCGGGCTCGCCGACTTCCAGACGGTGGTCGAGCCGCAGCGCGATCTGGTCGCCGCCCTTCCAGACGCCCGTATTCTCGAATACCCGGACCGGGGTCACTTCATGTTTGTGGAAGATCCTGCGCGGTTCGCTGCGGATGTCGTGGGATTTCTCGCCCCGTGACCGCTTGCCGGTCGTTGTCGGCCGGCCTCAGTGCCCCGTCGCCGCCGGCAGATGATCCTTGTCATGTTTGCCCACCCGGTCGATCAGCGTCCGCCCGGCCTCGTTCATGCCGATGACCTCGACCTCAGCCCCCTGACGGCGATAGCGGAACACCACCTTGTCGACCGCGGCCACCCCGGTCAGGTCCCACAGATGCGCCCCGGTCATGTCGATCTCGACCCGCACCGGATGCCCGTGGTGCTCGAACGCGGCGGCGAACACGTCGGCCGAAGCGAAGAACAGTTGGCCGGTCACGCGATAGCGCAGCACCCCCGCCTCCGGCGTCTCGATCTCCTCAACCACCACCGTCTTGCCGACCTTCCGCATGAAGAAGATCGCCGACAGCACCACCCCCAGAACCACCCCCTTCGACAGGTCGTGGGTGATCACCACCGTCGCCGTCGTCGCCACCATGACGATGGACGACTGGATCGGCGTCGAGCGCAGGTTGATCACCGACTTCCAGTCGAAGGTCCCGACCGAAACCATGATCATCACCGCCACCAGCGCCGCCATCGGGATCCGCGCCACCCAGTCCTGAAGCACCAGGATCAGGAACAGCAGGAACAGCCCGGCCCACAGGGTCGACAGCCGCCCCCGCGCACCCGAGGTCACATTGATGATCGACTGGCCGATCATGGCGCAGCCGGCCATGCCGCCGAACAGCGACGCGGCGATGTTGGCGATGCCCTGACCGCGCGTCTCGCGATCCTTGTCCGACGGGGTGTCGGTGATGTCGTCCAGCAGATTGGCGGTCAGCAGGCTTTCCAGCAGCCCCACGAACGCCAGCGTCGCCGCGATCGGCCCGATGATGACCAGCGTCTCCCACGTCAGGGGCACGGCCGGGATGTGGAACATCGGAAGGGTCGAGGGCATCTGGCCCATGTCGCCGACGGTGCGCACATCGAGCCCGCTCCAGATCACGAAGCCGCTCAACAGCACGATCGCCACCAGCGGCGACGGCACGGCTTTCGTCAGCCGCGGCAGGCCGTAGATGATCACCAGCGCTGCTGCGACCAGGGCGAAGGTCTGCCAATTGGCCCCGACCAGTTCGGGCATCTGGGCCAGGAAGATCAGGATCGCCAGCGAATTGACGAAGCCGGTCATCACGCTGCGGCTGACGAATTTGATGTACCGCCCCAGCTTCGCGATCCCGACCAGGATCTGGAACACCCCGGTCAGCAGCGAGGCCGCAAACAGATATTCGATGCCGTGGTCGCGCACGAGCGTCACCATCAGCAGGGCCATGGCCCCGGTCGCCGCCGAGATCATCGCCGGCCGTCCGCCGACGAACGAGATGGTCACGGCGATGATGAAGCTGGCGTACAGCCCCACCGCCGGATCCACCCCGGCGATGATCGAAAAGGCGATGGCCTCGGGGATCAGGGCCAGGGCCACGACGGTCCCCGCCAGCAGGTCGCGGCGAGGGTTGGCGAGCCACTGCTGGCGCGCGGAAGCGATGACGGACATTCGGGATTTCAACTGGGTGGACCGCGCGGCGCGGCCCGATTTCCCGACGGATAGGCGGTCAGGATAGCCACCCGCCACCTGCGTTCAGGGGAGGGTCCAGGGTGATGTCGCGTCTTTGCCTGTATGGTGCGGTCGAAGCAAGGCCGCGCCGCAGTCGACCTCAGCCCGGCCGGACCATATGGCCTTCCTCCGGACGCGCCGTGCCGGCGAGCACCGTCTGGTAGATCGCCGCCAGCGCCTCGGGACCTGTGTGCGTCGTCACCTCCAGCCAGCCGTTTTCGACGATGAAGGCCTCCAGCGCGGTCTGGATGCGGCTGTTCAGCGCCTCGCCGCCCCAGTCCTTCGACCTTTGCCGCAACCGCTCGGGCGCAAAGAAGAAGGTCGGCCGTGGTCCCGGCAGGCGACCCGGTCCGACCGGACCGTCGGTCTGGTGGGTGCTGCCGACCACGGCGCTGTGGGCCAGTCGGTCGCCCAGGCTGTTGTGGACTGCGGCCACGACGCGAGGGTCGCCGGCGAAGTCGACGAACACCGCTTGCCCCTCTACCGGCGTATCGGCAAAGGCGTCATAGGTCCGGGTCTCGGCATAATAGCCGACGCCTTCGACAAAGCCGGTGTTCCGCGCCGAGGTCAGGCCGATCACCCGCACCCCGCGCCGGGCCAGCAGCCAGGCCAGCCCCAGGGCGGTCTTGCTCGAGGCGCTGGACAGGATGAAGCCCGTGGCCCCGAAGTCCGCATTCTCGGCGAAATAGTCGTCCAGCAGGAAGGCGGTCAGGAACAGCGGCCGCAGCAGGGCGATCTGGTCGTCCAGCGGGCCGGGCGCAGCCTCGACCAGGCTGTTGTAGGCCGCCGGAAGTTCGGCGCGATGCGGCGAGACGTCGACCACGCCCCAGGGCCGCCGCTCCAGCCGGGTCACGAAGTAGGTCGCCATCGGCAGATAGCCGAACAGCCGCGTACCGACCGGGATGGTCTCCACACTCGACCGCCGGACGGTGGCGAACCCCCAGACCGGGATCCGGCCCCAGTTGTCCTCCGCCGGAAAGAACCGCCAGTAGCCGAGCCGGTCGCCATAGACCCCATAGGTGATGTTGTTGGCGGTCAGGGCAAACCGTTCGATCTCCAGCAGGACCTCGCCGTCGTCCAGGACCACCGAATCCGCGGCGGGCAGGGCCCGCACCTCGGTGCGGGACAGCTCCGTACGGTCGATCAGAAAATCGGCGTGGTGCGTCATCGGAGCCTCCGTTCGTGTTCGGCGGGGCGGGTTGTCTAAAACAACGCCGGTCTTAAGCTGTGATGCGCCGCGAACGCGGAGGGGACAAGACCGGATGACGCGACCGATGGAGATCGAGACCGACTATCTGGTCGTGGGCAGCGGGGCGGTGGGCCTGGCCTTCGCTGATACGCTCCTGACCGAAAGCGACGCCCGGATCACCATCGTCGACCGCCACGGCAAGCCGGGCGGACACTGGAATGACGCCTATTCCTTTGTGACCCTTCACCAGCCCTCGGCCTTCTATGGCGTCAACTCCCTGCCGCTGGGGTCAGGCCTCAAGGATACGCACGGGCTCAACGCCGGCCTGTATGAGCTCGCATCGGGTGCGGAGGTGTGCGGCTATTTCGACACTGTGATGCGGCAGCGGCTGCTCGCCAGCGGCCGGGTCGATTATTATCCAATGACGGATTATCGCGGTGAAGGCCGGATGGTCTCCCTGCTCAGCGGGGCGGAAACCCGCGTGCAGGTGCGGCGCAAGACCGTCGATGCGACCTGGTTCGGCACCTCGGTCCCGTCCACCCATACGCCCGCCTTTACGGTCGCCGAAGGGGTGCGTCTGGCGACGCCCAACGCCCTGCCCCATCTCGCGCAATCGGGTGGGCCGGTCCCGGATCGTTATGTGATCCTCGGGGCGGGCAAGACCGCCATGGATGTCGGGGTCTGGCTGATCGGCGCGGGCGTGCCCGCCGATCGCATCACCTGGGTCCGGCCGCGTGAGTCCTGGCTGCTCAACCGCCTCTGCACCCAGCCGGGCGAGGAATTCTTCCACGACTCGATCGGGGCCCAGGCGCGGGCCTATGAGGCCTTCGCCACAGCGCCGACCGCCGACGCCCTGTTCGAACAGCTGGAAGCCGCCGGCAATATGCTCCGGATCGATCCGACGATCCGCCCGCAGATGTTTCACTATGCCACCGTCTCGGCCGGCGAGGTCGAGGTGCTGCGCCGCATCACCGATGTCATCCGCCACGGCCGCGTCCAGGCCATCGAGGCCGGCGGCCTGCGCTTCGACTCAGTCTTCGTCCCGGTCGGCGAGGGGGCGCTCTACATCGACTGCACCGCCTCGGCGGTCACCCGCCGGCCGTCGGCGCCGGTCTTCGACGGCGACCGCATCACCCTGCAGATGATCCGGATGCCCGCCCCTACCTTCAGCGCCGCCCTGGCCGCCTGGGTCGAGGTCCATATCGAGGATGAAGCCCGCCGCAACGAACTGTGCACCCCCTGCCCCCTGCCCGATACACTCGCAGACTATCCGCAGACGGAGCTGGCCAATCTGCGCAACCAGCTGGTCTGGTCATCCGAGCCCGACCTTCGCCGATGGATCCGGGACAGTCGCCTCGACGGCTTCGGCAAGGTCGCCCGGGCGGTGACGCCGGACCAGACCGACAGGATGGCGGTGCTCACGACCCTGCGGGACCGGGCCTGGCCGGCGGCGGCCAATCTGCAGCGGCTCGCCGGGCTGGCGACGGGCGGCGCCGCAACCTGAAGCGCGCGCCGCCTAGAGCGCCCCCTCGATCTCGCCCTGGTAGCCGAACAGCCCCTGCGCCCCGCCGGTGTGCAGGAAGACGACCGTCTCGTTCTCGAACCGTCCCGCCTTCGCCAGGGCGATCAGCCCCTTCATGGCCTTGCCGGTGTAGACCGGGTCCAGCACGATCGCATCGGTCCGCGCCGCCAGCACAAGGGCGTCGATCACCGCGTCGTCGACCAGCCCGTAGCCCTCGCCCACATAGTCGCAGTCCGCGACCACCATCTCCGGCGTCACCGCCCCCGGCCGGCCCAGCAGGGTCGCCGTCTCGCGGGCCAGCTTCAGCACATTCTCTTCCTGCTTTTCCTTCGGGGCCCGCACGCCGATGCCCAGCACCGGAATGTCCGCCCCCATCACCGCCAGCCCGGCCACCAGACCCGCATGGGTCCCGGCGCTGCCCGTGGCGGTGATGATCCGGTCGACCTGCATGTCCAGCTCATCGGCCTGGACCACGATCTCGCGGGCGCAGTCGACATAGCCCAGCGCCCCGACCGGGTTCGAGCCGCCGCCGGGGATGATATAGGGCTTGCCGCCGCGCGCCCGCACCTCGGCGGCCGTCTGTTCCAGCTCGGCCGGCATGTCCGAGCCGCCGGGCACAGTGCGGATGCCCGCCCCGAACAGCCGGTCCATCAGAACGTTGCCGTTGCGGGTGTAGTCGATCGCCTTCGACCCGGTCCGCTCTTCCAGAATGACCTCGCAGGCCAGGCCGTGCGCCGCCGCCGCCGCCGCCGTCTGGCGCACATGGTTCGACTGCACTGCCCCTTGCGTCACCAGCGTATCGGCCCCGCATTCGAAGGCGTCGCCCAGCAGGAATTCCAGCTTGCGCGTCTTGTTGCCGCCGCCGGCCAGGCCGGTGCAGTCGTCGCGCTTGATCCAGATCTCCACCCCCAGCGCCTCGCTCAACCGGGGCAGGGGCTCCAGCGGCGTCGGCAGGTGGGCGAGGCGGATGCGGGGGAAGCGGGCGAGGTGCATGGTCAAACTCCGGCGGGACCCGCCTCCGTTACCACCCCGACGCCCGTCCGGCGAACGGCGGAGATAATCCCGGGAACCGATTTCGCCGATCGCAGTTTATCGAACGGACCTTGCGGCGATGCGCGCTCGACAGAGTCTACCGCGGCCCGGCCCTGCGAACGCCCCCCCGATGCAGGCCGGGTCGCACCTTCCACCTTCGCTGACCGCCCCGCTTGCCGACTCAGTCCGTGCGGCCCGATGCTGCGCCCATGGCCGAATCGCCCGTCCGTCTGAGAAGCCGACCCGCCACCGAAGCCCTCATCGTCGAGGCCGGCGAGCGCATCCTGCTGCGCGACGGTTTCCCCGGCCTCAATGTCCAGACCCTCGCCGCCGAGGCCGGCTGCGACCGCAAGCTGGTCTATCGCTATTTCGACGGCGCCGACGGCGTGGTCGCCCGGATCGCCGCCCGCGCCCATGCCGAGCTGGTCCGCACCCTCGACGCCACGCCCCCGGCCGGTTCGGAGTCCCTGCGCGCCTTCGCCCGCGAGAGCCTCTCGGCCTGGCTCGCCGCCCTGCGCGCCAGCCCCCTGACCCTGCGCCTCATGGCCTGGGCCCTGGTCGAGGCCTCGTCCCTGCTCAACCGTATCGAGGCCGAGCGCTCGGCCGTGCTCCAGGCGTGGCTGCGCGAGCGCCGTCCCCGCCTGCGCCTGCCGCCGTCCGGCGACGCCGTAGCCATCAACGCCGTCCTGCTCGCCGCGGTCCAGCACCTGGCCCTGACCGGCGAGGCCCGTCCCGGCTCCGGCGGCGTGGCGCTCGACGCCGCCGGCTGGACCCGGATCGAGGGCGCCCTCGACGCCCTGCTCGCCGCCTTCCCGGATTGAACCGCGCCGCCCATCGGCCTAGGGTCCTCCCGTTCTCCGGGGGGTCGCGCTCGAGCGGCTGAGATTGGCGTGATCGCCTGACCCGTCGAACCTGATCCGGGTCATGCCGGCGTAGGAAGCGTTGCGGCCCGCCCGCGCTCCCGTCCGCCGTCCCTTCCCCGAGGAGCCGCCATGAACGCCAATCCGAAATTCATCGCCTCGACCGCCCACGTGGACGAGGCCGCCGTCCAGCCGCTGCCGCGCTCGCGCAAGATCCACGTGGAAGGCTCGCGCGCCGACATCCGCGTGCCGATGCGCGAGATCTCGCAGTCCGACACGCCGGCCTCCTTCGGCGCCGAGCCGAACCCCCCCGTGACCGTGTACGACACGAGCGGGCCCTACACGGACCCCGCGGTGCGCATCGACATCCGCAAGGGCCTCGCGCCGCTCCGGGACAAGTGGATCGAGGAGCGCGGCGACACCGAGCGCCTGGACGGACCCACGTCGCGCTACGGGCGCGAGCGGCTCGACGACCCGAAGCTCGCCGAGCTGCGATTCGACCTGAAGCGCCTGCCTCGACGGGCCAAGGCCGGAGCCAACGTGACGCAGATGCACTACGCGCGCCGCGGCNNTCCGGGTCATGCCGGCGAAGGGATGAGTAACGCGCGGGTCCACGCCACAGGACCCCCTCGCCCGACGTCGGTGCCCTCCACATCGAGGCCGCCATGAACATCGCCGTCACCCCGCCCGCCCTTCCCGAAGAGCCCAATGTCGACCTGGCTCTGAAAGACGCCCGCGATCAGGTGATGCGCGAGACCGGGACCATCCCCACCGGCGAACGCGCCGGCAGCCGCAAGGTCTATGTCGCCGGCGAGCTCTACCCCGACATCCGCGTCCCCTTCCGCGAGGTCGCCGTCCACCCGTCGGCCAATGAGCCCCCTGTCACAATCTACGACAGCTCGGGCCCCTACACCGACCCGACCGTCGCCATCGACATCACCAAAGGCCTCCCGCTGGTGAAGTCGTCGTGGCAGCTGGACCGTGGCGACATCGCCCCGGTGGCGACCCCCCGCGAGGTCAAACCCGAGGACAACGGCCACGCCAGCGGCAAGAACCTGGCCCCCCGTTTCGACACCAGCCGCCACAAGGTCTTCAAGGGCGTCGAGGGCCGCCCGGTCACCCAGTACGAATATGCGAAGGCCGGCATCATCACGCCCGAGATGGAATACGTCGCCATCCGCGAGAACCTGCGCCGGGAACAAGGGATGAGGGATGAGGGAAGAGGGATGAACCCCGGATCCCCCACCATCACCCTCCACGACGGTTCGACCGTCCCCGCTCCCTCATCCCTCACCCCTCATCCCTCATCCCCCCGCGACGGCGAACCCTTCGGCGCGGAGATTCCCGACTTCGTCACGCCCGAGTTCGTGCGTCAGGAAATCGCCCGCGGCCGCGCCATCATCCCGCACAACATCAACCACCCCGAAGTCGAGCCGATGATCATCGGCCGGAACTTCCTGGTGAAGATCAACGCCAACATCGGCAACTCGGCGGTGTCGTCGTCGATCGGCGAGGAGGTCGACAAGCTGCGCTGGGCCACCAAGTGGGGCGCCGACACGGTCATGGACCTGTCGACCGGCAAGCAGATCCACGAGACCCGCGAGTGGATCATCCGCAACTCCCCGGTGCCGATCGGCACGGTGCCGATCTACCAGTGCCTGGAGAAGGTGAACGGCGAGGCCGAGAAGCTCACGATCGACCTCTTCATCGAGACGCTCATCGAGCAGGCCGAGCAGGGCGTCGACTACTTCACGATCCACGCCGGCGTGC
>DDSO01000025.1:24103-24269 GCA_002343425.1 Brevundimonas sp. UBA2388 | reverse complement strand
CGTGGTGTATTTCGACTGGGATCGCTCCGATCTCACGACCGAGGCCTCACAGGTCGTCAGCCAGGCGGCGAACTACGCCCGGTCGGGCCGTCCGACGCGGATCCTGATCGTCGGTCACGCCGACACCTCGGGTTCCGCGGCCTACAACGTCGGCCTGTCGAACCGC
>DDSO01000025.1:0-24080 GCA_002343425.1 Brevundimonas sp. UBA2388 | reverse complement strand
CCGCCCTGGCCCGCGCCACCGCCGACGGCGTGCGTGAGCCGCTCAACCGTCGCGCCACCATCGGCATCAACTTCCGCTAACCCCGGAATGCCGTGGGCCGGCACTCGGCCTCAAGCAGGCCGAAGGCCGGCAGGTCAGCACTGCAGAGCCGCCGTCTCCCGAAAGAGGGGCCGGCGGCTTTGCCTTGAGCGGGGGACCGACAGTGTTCCTTGGGGTCCAGCCGTTTGCTAGACGTCTGGCGCGGCGGTCGCACCGGGGGAGGAAGTCTTGCGCAGGATCCCGATGCTTGTGACGGGCGGCGGCGGCATGCTCGGCACGGCCTTCGCCGAAGCCGCCGGGATCAGCCCCCGGTTCGTCCCGCATGCCTTGTCGCACGCCGAACTTGATGTGCGCGACGAAGCGGCGGTGATGAAGTGCGCCGATCGCGCGGCCGGCGGGTGGATCGTTCACTGCGCGGCCATGGTGGATGTGAAGGGCTGCGCGGCCGATCCCGCGACGGCCCGAGCCGTGATCGTCGACGGAACCCGGAACGTCGCGGCCCTGGCGAAGGCCTCGGGCGCCCGTCTTTTGTTCCCCCAGTCGTTCCTGATCTATGGCGGCGGCGACGGCCTGATTGATGAGACCACGCCGCCGGATCCGCTGTCGCTGTACGGTGCTCTGAAGCTGGACGCGGAGGCCGTCGTTCTCGAGACGCTCGACGACCCCTTGGTGATCCGCATGGCCGGGTTCTTCGGAGGCGGTCCAATCGACAAGAATTTCGTGGGGCGGATAATACCGGTCATGCATCGGGCGATGACGCGGGGCGACGCGGTCTTTCCGGTCGGAGATCGCGTCTGGCAGCCGACGTGGACGAAAGATCTGGCGGAGAACGCCCTTCATCTGATGCATCTGGACGCTGCCGGCGCCTATCAGATGGCGTCCCATGGCGAGGCGGCCTTTCACGAAGTAGCGGCCGAAATCGTCGCGGCGCTGGGATGGGCAGAGCGACTGCGGGTCGAGCCTGTCGCATCCGCCCTCGTGGCCCGGGAGGAGACGGGTCCCGAAAGGCGACCTGACAGGGCCGTCCTGTCGTGCGAACGTCTGCGTTGTGAGGGTCGCGACCTGCAGCGTGACTGGCGCGCGACCCTCCACGCCTATCTGACCCATCCCCATTTCGACCAGTATCGCCCCGGAGTCTGATGTCCCCTCTGCTGACGCCGCTCGCCTCCCCATTCCTTGGGGCCCGCAACCGCACGGTCATGTCCGCCATGACGCGCGGCTTCGCCGATTCCGATCACTGCGCCACGCCGGAGATCGCCGCATACTATCGGCGCCGCGCCGAGGGCGGCGTGGGGCTGATCCTGACCGAGGGGGTAGTGATCCATCCGACCGCCGACGGCTACATGGACGTCCCCCGGATCGCCACGACGAAACAGGCGGACAGCTGGCGTCCCGTGGTCGACGCGGTCCATGACGCGGGCGCGAAGATCGCCTGCCAGCTCTGGCACTGCGGCCGGATCTCGCATTCCGATTTCACCGACGGACATGCGCCCGTCAGCTCGACCACGCGCGCGGCGGAAGGGATCAACCGCCAGAACGACAAACCTTATGGTGAACCCCGCGCGCTGACGGCCGAAGAGATGCCCGAGGTCTACGGCTATTTCGTCGATGCCGCCCACCGCGCCCTTTCCGTCGGATTCGACGCCGTGGAGCTGCACCTCGGCCACGGCTATCTGGCGGACCAGTTTCTTGACGCGCGAGTCAATGACCGGACCGACCGCTATGGCGGCTCGGTCGAAAATCGGTGCCGGTTCGTCCTGGAACTGCTGGATCGAGTGTTCGCCGAGGTCGAGCCAAACCGTGTCATGGCGCGGATTTCGCCGTCCCGTTGGATGGGCGGCCTGTACGACTGGCCGGACCTTGATGAGATGCTGGATTATCTGATCCCCGAGATGTGGAACCGGGGCCTGCGGATCCTGGATATCAGCTGCGCCAACGCCGACTATTTCGCCACCTCGGGCCGGATCGTCAGGTCCGTTCGACCACGGTGGGACGGGGTTATTCTGGGAGGGGCGTCCCTCAGCCAGGAAGACGCCGAAGCAGAAGTTCGCGACGGCCGGCTGGATATGGTTACGTGGGGCCGATCGTTCCTCGCCAATCCCGACTTGACCCGCCGGATTGAAAGTGGCGCGGTCTGGCTGCCCTTCGAAAACGAGATGCGTAATGTCCTTGCCTGATCGCACCCCTGGAGGCCGGCGCGGTTCCGGGCCGGCCGCCGGTTCGCGGAAGCGGAACGGGTTTTTCGCTCACGGCCTGCTTCTGGCCTTGCTGGGAACCTTGATCGGGTTCTCGACGCCGGTCGCCGCCCAGGATCCGCTGGGCGACATGATGGGCGGAAATCCGCCTTCCCGGGACGCGCAATCTTCCCCTGACGAGGACTGGGACGCCTGGTTCAATGCGCCGGTGGAGCCGGAACCCGTCGGACCCGTGGTGATCGAGTCGGACCGGACCGCACAGCCCACCGATGACCGGCGCGCGCCTGAGGCTGACCGCGTCCGGCCCCGCCAGAGACCCCCGGCCCAGCCGGGAGAATTCGAACGTTTCGTCGCCGCCGTGTTGGGCTATCCGCTTCCCCGCTTCGGCTCGACCCTCGTAGGCGACACCCGCGCCTTCGCGCCATCGACCAATGCAACGGTTCCACCCGACTACCGGATCAACCCCGGCGATACGGTCTCCCTCGGCCTGACGGGTTCCGTCGAGGGTGCACTGCAGCTGACCGTCGACAGCAACGGCCGAATCTTCGTTCCCCGGATCGGCGCGGTCAACGTCGGCGGCGTCCGTTATGGCGATCTCGAAGGCGTTCTGCGAGGCGCCGTGGGACGCGAATTCCGCGAGTTCAACGTGTCGGTCTCGGTCGGCGAACTGCGGGGCCTGCGCGTCTATGTCACCGGCTTCGTTGCAAGCCCCGGCGCCTACACTGTGTCCAGCCTGTCGACGGTCGTGAACGCGGTTCTCGCCGCGGGTGGGCCGAACGCATCCGGCAGCTTCCGCAGTATTTCGCTCCAGCGGAACGGCCGGACGATTGCGACCCTCGACCTCTATGACCTGCTTCTGAACGGCGACAAGAGCAGCGATGTCGTCCTGCAGAATGAGGACGTCATCTTCATCGGTCCGGTGCGCGATCAGGTCGCCATCACCGGCAGCGTCAACAACCGCGGCATCTTCGAAACGGCGCCGGGTGAAAGCCTCGACGACCTTCTGCGATACGCCGGCGGGCCCAGTTCCGTGGCGGATCAGGATCGTTTGCTCGTCGCCAATGTCTCGAACATCAACCAGTCCGGCTGGCAAAGCCTCGCCTGGGCCGAAGCCCTGACGACGGCTCCCGAGGCAGGGGGGATCATCCGGGTACTTCCCGCCGTCGGCCTCACACAGCCGCTTGAGCGGCAGGCGGTTCTGGTGACGATCGAGGGTGAGGTCGAGCGGCCCGGCAACTACTATCTCCGTCCGGGCTCGACCATGGCCGATCTGATCGCCCAAGCCGGAGCCTTCACGCCGCGCGCCTATCTGTACGGCACGCGCGTCCTGCGCGATTCGATCCGGATCCAGCAGGAGGAAGGCTTCGCCCAGGCCATCGCCAGCCTCGAGCTTTCGCTGGCCGCCGCGCCGATCACCAACCGGAGAACCCGCTCCGCAGAGGACGCCCAGGAAGACCAGGGCTTCGCCCTCGCGATCATCGAACAGCTGAAGACCCGGCGTCCGGACGGCCGGATCATCCTGGATGTCGAACCCGGCGGAGAGGGCCTGCCGATGGCCCTGCTTCTCGAGAACAACGACCGCGTCCTGATCCCGCCGCGCCCCGTCACCGTCGGCGTGTTCGGTGCCGTGTTCCAGCCGGGCTCCTTCGCAGAAAGCGCCGGCGACCGGATCGGCCACTATCTCGCCAAGGCCGGAGGACCGACGCGGATCGCCGACCGGTCCGGCCTGTTTGTGGTGCGTGCGAACGGATCGGTTGTCTCGCAACAGCAACGCGGTCGCGGCAATGTTCTCGATGAATACGCCATGCCCGGGGACATCATCTTCGTGCCCGTGCAGACCCGCGGAAACAGCCTGCTGGATCGCGTGATCGAGGTCGCGACGGCCATCTACCAGGTCTCGCTCGGCGCCGTCGGCCTGAAAGTCCTGACCGAATGATACCCGCATCCTGGAAAGCCGAGGCGGTCCGAACCGCCCAAAGCCACACCCGGCGCCGCGTCCTCTACGCCGCCGTGGCCGTGGTGGCCGTGCTGCTCTGCCTCTTCCCCCGCCCCCATGTCGCGCGGGTGAAACTCCTGCCGCAGGGCAGCAACAGCGGCGCGGGCGCCCTGATCTCCGCCCTCGGCGGCGGCGGCGTCCAGAATTTCGCGGCCGTGCTCGGCGCGCAGAAGACCAACTATCTGGTCATTGGCCGCAGCCACGACGTCCAGCAGGATGTGGTGGAGCGACTTGAGCTGGTCGATCTCTGGAACAGCGCCGACAAGGCCGCGGCCGAACGCAAGCTCGGCAAGAAGGTCGATATCCAGCTTCTGACCGGCGGCGTGCTGGAAGTGACCGCACGGGACACTGACCCGGTGTTCGCCCAACGCCTCGTCGAGGGCTTCAGTGCGGCCATCCAGACCCGGCTGGCCGGGCTGGGCCAGGAGCAGGTCCGGACCAAACGCGCGATCGTGACCGCCCGGCTCGAAGAGGCCAATACCGCCCTGGAAGCCGCCGAACGCGACCTGAACGCCTTCCGTGTCCAGAACAACCTGC
This sequence comes from Brevundimonas sp. UBA2388, assembly GCA_002343425.1. Taxonomy (GTDB): domain Bacteria; phylum Pseudomonadota; class Alphaproteobacteria; order Caulobacterales; family Caulobacteraceae; genus Brevundimonas. The sequence continues at coordinate 19,313 of DDSO01000025.1, read as the reverse complement.
CCTCGCCCGAAGCCGAACTCGGCGCGGCCGTGAGCACCCGCCTCACGCTCGACGCCCAGATCCGCGGCAAGGAAGTCGAGATCGAAACGGCCCGCCGGTTCCAGACGGACAACAGCATGCGCGTCCGTACGCTGGTCAGCGAGCTCGCGGCGCTACGCCGCCAGCGGGCCGAGGCGGACCAGGCGAGCAACGGCGAGAACGCCCTCGCCCTGTCGTCGCAGACCGCCGAATATGTCCGTCTCTTCCGGGAGCAGCAGTTCGCGGAGACCATCGTCCTCGTCTATCGCCGCTTCTTCGAAGAGGTGAGCGTCGAGGCCCTGTCCGCCGAGACGACCGTCCAGATCATCGAACGGCCGCACGTCGATCCGGACCGGCAGTTCAACATGTCCGGTATCGCCCTGCTGCTGCTGGTCCTGCTGGCCGCCGCCTTCACAGAAATCTATGCGCCGATGACCGGACTGGCGCGCCGTCCCCGCCGGTCGGACCCGCAGGATCCGCGATGACCCGGGCGGCCGCTGCGCCGAAGCGGGGCATCCCCGAGGTTTCGGTGGTCATCCCCTGCTTCAACGAAGAGGAAAACGCGGCCGCCATCGCCGGGGCGGTCGCGGCCGAACTGGCGGCGCTGAACGCCGACTACGAGATCATCTTCATCGACAACGCCTCGACCGACGCGACAGTCGAGCGGATCATGGCCCTGTGCGCTGACGATCCCCGGATCAAGCTGATCGCCAACAATCGCAACTACGGCCAGATGCGGTCGCCGACCCACGGCATCTATCAGACGAGCGGGCGCGGCGTGATCGCCATGTGCGCCGACTTCCAGGATCCCCCGGCCCTGATAGGCCGCTTCGTCACCCGCTGGCGCGAGGGCGCCGCCATCGTCCTCGGTGTCCGGGCCAGCGAGAAGACATCGGTGGGTCTCGGTGTGGCGCGCAAACTCGCCTATGGCTTCCTCGGCCAGTTCGCGGACTATCAGGTCATTCCCGGCGCGACCGGGTTCGGCATCTATGACCGGCGCGTCGTCGACACCCTGGCGCAATGGAACGAACCCGAGCCCTTCTTCCGCGGCATGCTGGTCGAGAGCGGCTTTCCGATCGAGATCATCCCCTACGACCGGCCGCTTCGCGCCGCCGGGCGGTCCAAGAACAATTTCGCCACCCTGTTCAGCTTCGCCCTGTCAGGTCTGGCCAGTTCGTCACGGAACCTCCTGCGCCTGCCCTTCCATGCCGCCGCGGTGATGCTCGGTCTGGCGGGGCTGACGCTGCTCGGCCTCCTGTGGGCCACGTTCACCGGCGAGGTCGTCGGACTCTGGCTGATCGCGCTCCTGATCGAGCTTTGCGCCTTTGCCACCTTCATCTTCCTCGGCCTCATGGGTGAGCAGATCCGGCTCATCGCCGAGCGTGGCCGCAACACGCCGCTGGTGGTCGAAAAGGCGCGGGTCAATTTCCAGGATCGATCCGATCCGTAGCGCGGCCCCATCATGGCGGGACGGGCTTCGGCGCCTTGACCAGTTCTGGGCCTATGTCCGCATCGGCGCGCTGAACGCCGCGTTCGGCTACGGGGTCTACGCTCTGCTCCTGTTCGTCGGGATCAATCTGTTCGCCGCCCAGATCATCGCCCACGGGCTCGGCATGACCTTCAACTATTTCATGTTCCGCCGGCACGTCTTCCGCGACTCCCGCGCCGCCGTGATCCCCTATATCGCCGCCTATGCCGTCAACTACGCCCTGAGTCTGGCCACCCTCGCAGGGCTGAACCGCGTGCTGGAGTCCGACTATCTCGCCGGCTTCCTGTCGATCGTGTTCGTCGCCGTGGTCAATTTTGTTGTGCTGAAATTCCTCGTCTTCCTGCCAAGGTCGACCGGCAGATGAGCCCGAAGACCCCGACGACCGGCCGGCACTGGAGCTTCGGTTTCGAGGTCCTTCTCGCCCTCGTCGTCGTCGGCAGCGTCGTCTGGGCCGGATGGCGGTTGAGCCAGGACGGGCTCCTGCCGCAGCCGTTCTTCTGGGTCGTGTCCGACACCCTGATGGACTGGCACAATCCGGCGTACTGGGCGCACAATTCGGGAGCCTACGAAGTCTGGCGGTCGGTCTATCCGCCGCTGTCGTTCGTCTTCCTCAAAGTCTTCAGCACCAGCGCCTGCTACGTCAGCGACCCGTTCGCGGGCCGCGACTGCGATCGTTGGGGCCAGATGTCGCTGGTCGGATTCTACCTGCTGAACGCAGTCCTCCTGTACCGGCATTTCCGCTCCATCGATCCCCGCACGGCCCTCCTTCGCACCGTGGTGCTGGTCGTCGGCATGCCGATGCTGTTCGGTCTCGAGCGCGGCAATCTGATCATTCCCTGTTTCACCGCCTTCATCCTTGGCCACAGCCGGCTGCTGAAGTCGGCCCGCGCGCGCTGGCTGGCCCAGGCGTTCGCCATCAATTTCAAACCCTATCTGGTCCTGACCCTCATCCCCTTCCTCGTCCGCCGGCGCTGGCGCTGGTTCGAGGGGGCCGGCATCGCGACCCTTGCGGTCTATCTGGTCACGCTCGTCATCATCGGCGGCGGGACCCCTATGGAGATCGCACGGCACACGGGCGAGCTCGCGGCCCTGCAGACGGGCTCGGCCTGGTCAGACCTCTACTATGCGACCTCCTATGCGCCGCTCGTGCGCTTCATGAACTCCGACTTCCCGGTCATGGACTATGTGGGATCACGGCCGGTCGAGGCCCTCACCCTCGCCCTGCCCCTGCTGACGCTGTTCGGACAGATCGGTGTGGTGGTCGCCGTCTGCGCGGCATGGATCAAACGCGCGGCCGTGCCGATGCAATGGATGAACGGTGCCATCTGCGCCATGATCCTGAGCAGTTCCCAGCCCAGCGCCTACGCCCAGATCTTCATGCTCTTCTTCGTCTTCATGGAGCCGTGGAAGGGGCCGACCCGGATCATGATGCTGGTCTGCGCCTATGCGCTCAGCATCGTCGGCGACTATTCCCTGTTCGACATTCCCCAGCTGCCGATGGAGTCCTGGCTGAGCGGGCGCGAGGTCCTGCCGTCCGTCGGCGTGGCTCTCGGCCAGTTCGTCCGGCCCGGACTGGTCCTGCTGATCCAGTTCGGCTTCGCCGGCCTGATCCTTCAGCGGACGCTGCGTCCCGAGAGGCTGGCGATCGAGTCCGAAACAATCGCCTCCAGCCCGATGGGCGTCAGCCCGAGCTCGCCGACCGCAGCCTGATAGTCGGCCCCGTCGCCGGCGTACCGGCTGACCGGCGCCCCGGGATCCCGCTGCCGGACGATACGCGCCGGATCCACTCCCAGCTGGGCGCACACCATGGCGGCCAGATCACCGATCTCGACGACCTCGACGCCGCCGCTGTCGAACGGCTTCGAGGCCCCGGCCCATGCGGACCGCGCCCGGCCGACCAGCACCGCCATCAACTCCTCGACATGGACGTACGACCGCAGGACAGCCCCCCGGGCCCGGATCGAGATGTCGCCGCCGGCCAATGCCGCCCGGATCAGGGACGACAGCGCATAGAGCTCCAGCTTGTTGCCGTACGGCCCGCCGACGTTGAAAACCCGGCATATCGTTAGCGGCGCGCTATTCTCTTCGCACCAGTCGGCGAGCGCGGCCTCCTGCAGGCCCTTCATATGGCCATAGGGCTCGTCCGCCAGCGCCGGAGGCCGACCGTTGGGGCCATACACCGCGCCCGAAGATGCAAAGATCAGTCGCGGCCGGTCGGCGCCCGCGATCAGGCGCAGCGCCACGTTGTGCAACGCCTCGCTCTGCGCCACATAGTCCGTGACCGGAAGATCGGCCGTCCGATCCTTGCCGAGTGCGGCGAAATGGGCCACCACCCAGTCGCCGCCCGCCAGCGGCGCGGCGCCGGCCAGCGCCTCCAGCCCCACCGTCGTCCCGTCCTCGAGCGACATTCGGCCCGGCCTGGACGCGAAGGCTCTCAGCCGACCGTTGTCCGGTGTCAGGCCCGCCCGTGTCGCCATCTCGACCATGGCCGTCCCCAGCCATCCCGTGGCGCCCGTAACCGCCAGCCGGGCCGACGGGCCGAGGGCGCGCCCGAACGCCGTCTGGACGTCTCGGCGATGTGCGGGAAGGCGGTCCAGGGTCAGACCCGCGCCGGCCGGTCGCGCAGGAACTGCCGGATCATGTCGCAGGCATAGGTCAGGTGACCCTCCGTCAGGCCGGGATACAGGCCGATCCAGAAGGTCGACGTCATCACCTTGTCCGACCGCGTCAGGTCCCCGGAAACCCGCCAGTTGCGGGTCTTCATATAGGGCTGGCGGATCAGGTTACCCCCGAACAGCAGGCGCGTGGCCACCTTCTTCTCATTGAGGAACTGGACCAGATCGTCGCGCAGCCCCTCCTCGTCGCTGCGCAGGGTCAAGGGAAAGCCGAACCACGACGGCTCCGACCGCGGCGTCGCCTCGGGCAGGATCAGTTGATCCTCGAGGTCCGCGAGACCGGATTTCAGGAATTCGAAATTAACATTCCGTGCACGGATGAAATCCGGCAACCGGTCGAACTGCGCCAGGCCGACCGCCGCCTGCATGTCCGTGATCTTCAGATTATAGCCGAGGTTGGAGTAGGTGTATTTGTGGTCATAGCCACGCGGCAGGTCGCCCAGCTTCCATTTGAACCGCTTTTTGCAGGTGTTGTCCTCGCCGGGCGCGCAGTAGCAGTCGCGGCCCCAGTCGCGGACCGACTCGATCAGCCGCTTCAGGTCGCCGCGATCCGTCCAGACCGCGCCGCCTTCCCCCATCGTGATGTGGTGTGCGGGATAGAAGCTGACGGTGCCGATGTCCCCGAAGGTGCCGACCAGCTGGCCGTCGTAGCGGGCGCCCAGGGCGTCGCAACTGTCCTCAATCACATACAGGTCATGCTTCTTCGCCACCCGCATGACCTCGCCGAGGTCGAACGGATTGCCGAGGGTGTGGGCCAGGATGATGGCCCGCGTCTTGTCCGTAACGGCGGCCTCGATACCGGCCGGATCGATGTTGTATGTGGGCAGGTCGACATCAACGAACACCGGCACCAGCCCATTCTGGATGGACGGATTGACCGTCGTCGGAAAGCCGGTGGCGCAGGTGATGACCTCGTCGCCGGGCTTCAGCGCCCGGTCCCCCAGCATTGGCGAACACAAGGCCGTCGTCGCGGCGAGGTTGGCCGAGGAGCCGGAATTGACCGTGAGGGCGAACCGGACGCCGACATACTCCGCGAGCCTGGCCTCGAATGCGGTGTTGAACCGGCCGGTCGTCAGCCACAGGTCGAGCGAGGAATCGATCAGGTTCTTCAGCTCGGGAGCGCCGACCACCTTGCCCGACACCGGCACTGCGGAGTCTCCGGCCACAAAGGGCCCGGGCGCATAGGCCAGCTCGGCATACTGGCCGGCCAGCTCCATCATCTGCGCACGGAGCGCCGCCAGTTGATCAGTCTTACTGAGCATTCGAAAACCTTGCCATCAGGCGGAAACATAGTCGGAGAGTTGTTGTTCTGACATGGCCCGCATGTCGTTGCCGGCCCTGTGGGCGCGATACCAGTCCGCCGTCTTCGCCAGCGTGGTAGGCAGGGACCAGCGTGGCCGCCAACCCAGATCCGTCCGCGCCTTCGTGTGATCCAGCGTCAGCAGCGTCGCTTCATGCACTGCATTGAGGTCGCACTGGACCTCAAGGCTGGCATCCTCGCCCCAGGCCGCGGCCAGCCCGGCGGCGATCTCGCCGACCGCGACATTGCCCTCGGCGTCGGGACCGAAATTCCATGCCGGCGGGCTCACGGCCTGCGTCCGGCAGATGTGTTCCACGGCCAGCAGATAACCGCAGCAGGGTTCGAGGACGTGCTGCCACGGCCTGACCGCGTCCGGATTGCGCAGGATGGCGGGACGCCCCTCAGCGAACGCCTGCATCAGATCGGGCACGAGCCGGTCCGGCGACCAGTCGCCGCCGCCCACGACATTGCCGGCCCGGGCCGAGGCCACGGCGGGCACTCCGGCCGCCGAAAAATACGACCACCAATAGGACTGGGTGACCAGTTCGGCGCAGGCCTTGGAGTTGCTGTAGGGATCGCGCCCGCCGAGACGATCCGTCTCGCGGTAGGGCGTCATCTGCTCGAGGTTCTCGTAGCATTTGTCGGTGGTGACGATCAGCGCGGCCTGCACGTCGGGGGCGCGCCGGACCAGATCCAGCACATGGGCCGTGCCCATGACATTGGTGGAATAGGTCTCCAGCGGGTCCTGGTAGGAGCGCCGCACCAGCGGCTGGGCCGCCAGATGAAGGACGATATCCGGTTCGAAATCCCGGAACGCCTGCTCAAGCGCCGGCAGATCGCGAATATCGCCGATGATGGAACGGCAGGCCTCGCCGATCCTCGCCGCTTCGAAAAGGCTGGGCTCGGTCGACGGGGTCAGACTGTAGCCGCACACTTCGGCGCCCAGCGACCGCAGCCACAGGGTCAGCCACCCGCCCTTGAAGCCCGTGTGTCCGGTCAGGAAGACGCGGCGGCCGCGCCAGAAAGCCTCGTCCGGCAGGGAGTCGGTCACCAGGATTTCCAAGGGGCGCCGGCGGCCCACATCTCTTCGAGATGGTCCTTGTCCCGAAGCGTATCCATCGGCTGCCAGAAGCCGTCGTGCCGAAACGCCATCAGCTCGCCTTCCGCCGCGAGCGTCTCAAGCGGCCCCTTCTCGAAGATGGTGTCGTCCCCCTCGATCAGGTCCAGCACCGAGGAGTTCAGAACGAAATACCCGCCGTTGATATAGCCCGCCTCATTGTGCGGCTTTTCGACGAACCGGGTGACGGCGTCGCCCTCCATGTCCAGCGCGCCGAACCGCGCCAGCGGCGTCGTGGCCGTGACCGTCGCCTTCTTTCCATGACGTTCGTGGAAGGCGATCAGATGGCCGATATCAACGTCGGACACGCCGTCGCCATAGGTCATGCAGAAGAACGGATCATCGCGGACATAGCTGGCGATCCGACCGACCCGCCCCCCGGTCAGGGTGTCCTGCCCGGTGTCCACGAGGGTGACCCGCCACGGCTCCACATTGCTCTGGTGGATGGTGACGGCCCCGCTTTCGAGGTCCACGGTCAGGTCGGCGTTCTGGTAGGAGTAGTTGAGGAAATACTCCTTGATCTTGTGACCCAGGTAGCCGCAGCAGATCACGAAGTCATTCACCCCGTAGTGGCTGTAGCTCTTCATGATGTGCCACAGGATCGGCCGGCCGCCGATCTCGACCATCGGTTTGGGTCGAACCGCCGATTCCTCGGCGATCCGGGTTCCCTTGCCGCCGGCCAGGATCACGGCCTTTATGGTGTTCGGCTTCAAGGCGTGTCCTTTCAGGCCGGCAGATACGCGCCGACGCGCGCGAGGGTCTCGTCGGACAGCGGCGGCGTCATCCGGTGCAGCGGATTTGACACCATGCCGCCGCCTTCCACCATCCGGCTGGTAATACGCGGGAAATAGGTCTGCTGGGGGTCCACCGGCACGACGAAGGCCTGAACGCCCGGACCGTTGAAGCGGTCCAGGAATGCCGGATCAGTCTCGAAACCGTCGGCCAGCGTCATGCAGGGCACGTCCCAGACATCGAACAGTCTGGACCAGTCGGGCAGACCCAGGCCCGTGGCGCGATCACAGCCGACGTACCGGCCCTGGAAATAGTTCACCTGCACCGACCGGATCGAGGCGTAGCCGTTGTCGTCGAAGATGAAGATTTTCAGATCGAGATCGTTCACCGCGGCCGTGCCGATCTCCTGCAGGTTCTGGGAAAATCCCCCGTCGCCTTCGACCAGAATGGTGCGGCGACCGGAGGCGATGGCGGCCCCGATCGCGCCGCTCAGCCCGTAGCCCATGGACGCCAACCCCTTGTTGGTGACCATCCGCTGACCGGACTGCATTTCGAAGGCCTGCATCATCACCGTGAACGCCCCCCCGCTGCTGCAGGGGATGACGATGTCGTCCGGCTTGCTCAGCTGGCCCAGCGTCGTCGCCACGTCATAGGGGGACAGGAAACCGGGCCCCGTGGTGTTGGCTTCCAGCAGGGGCACGTCTTGTCGGACCTGACGGCAGTAGGCCAGCCAGTCGCCATGCGCGCCGAGATCGCGCCCAAGCAGGGCCTCAAGCAGGGCGTTGGCGTCCGCACAGATCGGCCAGGCCGTGCGCGGATGGCCCTTCTCCAGTTCCCGGCTATCGATGTCGACGTGGACGACCTCGCCCGTCGGGACGAATTCCTGCCAGTTGAAGCCGCTCTGCTGGTAACCCAGCCGCGTGCCCAGGGCGATCAGCAGGTCGGACTGCTGGACGATCAGATTGGCCGAGCGCTGGCCCCAGGTGTTGGCCCGGCCGACATACATCGGGTGGTCCCTCCCGATGCGGTCCGCCCCGTTCCAGGTCGTCGCGACCGGCACGCCCGCGGCTTCCAGTGCGCCGGCCAGCCGCTGTCCCGTGTGATGGTCGATCCCGCCGCCCAGAAGAAAGAGCGGGCGTCGGCTCCCGCGAACCTTTTCGGCCAGCGCGTCGATGTCCGCGGCCTTGAGCGCCGGCGCGGACGGCAGCGGCTCCGCTCGGCCAGCCAGTGCGGCCGGATCGACCTCGCGGCCCTGGATATCCAGCGGCAGTTCGAGGAACACCGGCCCCCGGCGGCCGTGGCTGCCCGCCTCGGCGCGCTCGACGAAGGCCCGCTGGTCCAGCACCTCTTCGATGGTGGAGGCGTGGGCGGTGATCGACTTCACGATCGACACGCCATCGATCTCCTGAATGCCCCGCTGCCGGACCTCGCCGCGGCTCAGGTCCGGCGTCTTGACCTGCCCGCCCAGTACCAGCAGCTCCCGGCTTTCCAGCCAGGCCCCGGCGACGGCCGTCACGAGGTTGGTCAGCCCCGGACCCGCGGTGACCAAGGCAAGCGCCCTCCGACCGTCCCCGACAGCGTTGAAATATTCGACCGCCACCCCCGCAGCGACCTCATGCACGGTGGCGATGCAGGTCATCTTGCGACTGCAGCTGTCGAGCAGGTGCATGATGTTGCCGCCCCCGACGTAGAAGCAGTGGGTGTAGCCGAGCTCAACCAGCCAATCGACGATTTGATCGCTGTATTTCATGCGGCGTACCGGGCTTTCATCTGGTCGAAGGCGGTCTGGATCAGGGCTTCGGTCTCCGGGCCTCGGCCCAGATCGACCCGCTCCACCCCGCCCGCCGCGAGCGGCAGGACGACGGCGAAGGTGTCGGCCGTGTGCTTCTTGTCGCTACGAAACGCCGCAATCAACCTGTCAGACGACAGGTCCGCGACCAATGGCCCGAGTTCCGGCATCTGCAGCAACAGGCCGTCGATGTGGGCTTCAAACCGCGCCGTCGGCCCATCGCCGACCGCGACCCGCCCGAGCGAGCGGGACATGGCCCCGGCCGCCATCATACCCAGCCCCACCGCGATCCCGTGCGACAGCCGGAAGTCCGAGGCCGACTCGATCGCATGGCCGAAGGTGTGTCCGTAGTTGAGCAGCAGCCGCTCCGCCTGGTCGAACTCGTCGATCTCCAGAAACCACTTCTTCGACGCCAGGCTGAGGCCGATCACCTCGCTGAGGGCCTCGGGCCCGGCCGCGACGACGGGCTCCAGCGCCAGATAGGCCTCAAACGTTTCCGGAGAGCGCGCGAAACAGATCTTGGCCGCCTCGCAAAGACCGGCGATCCGCTGGTCCGCCGACAAGGTCTCGCACAGGCCGGGGTCGATCAGGATCGTCTGTGGCGGGTGGAAGGTGCCGACCAGATTCTTGTAGGGTCCGACATTGATGGACGACTTGCCGCCGATACAGCTGTCGACCATGGCCAGCAGGGTCGTGGGCGCATAGTCCCACTTGACGCCCCGCATATAGACCGAGGCCACGAAGCCGGCGACGTCCTGGACGATGCCGCCGCCCACCGCGATCAGCCGGGTGCGGCGCGACGCGCCCGCCTCTCTCAGGGCTGCGATTACGCGCGGGATTTCGTCCAGGCTCTTGGTTGTCTCGAGCGCAGGCAGGCTGATCACCGGGACGCCGCGCCCCTCGAACCTGTCGGCGAAATACGCATCGCAGAGGATGACGATGTCGCCCCCGCGTTCCACCACCTGTTCCAGCGACCCCGGCTGGATGCGGGCGGTGTAGGTTCCGCTCGCCGCCCGGATCTCAAACGAGGCGGACATTGCTGAATCCCAGATCTGCGGTGACCGACTGGCCGGTGACAACGGTATTCTGATCCGAACACAGGAATCCGACTAGCCGGGCGATCCCGTCGGGCGTCGGAAGGGCGTTGAACAGTGTCGCCTGCGCCACCCGTTCAACCTGTTCGGGCGCGAGCGCCGCATGGGTCATGGGCGTATCCAGAACGCCCGGCAGCACAGCGTTGATAAGGTGGCCGTCCGCGGCCAGATCGACGCTCGCGGACCGCACAAACCCCCCGAGCGCGGCCTTGGTCATCGTGTAGGACAGCTTGGTCTGCCGGGCCCGCTCCTGCCAGATCGAGCTGACCACACAAAGCCGCGCGCCGGCCGGGCTGAGCAGCTGCGCGGCCAGCAACTCATTCAAACTACGGGCGATGTACAGGCAGTTGGCCTCAAACAGTTCGGCGCTCGCGGCTGCGTCGAAATCCAGCACGCTGTCCTGCCTGTTCGCGCCCTGCGCCCAGCAGACGGCGTCGAACGGTCCGTGCGCGGCGAAGTCCGTCGGCGAGGTCGGGGTGGCGGACGGATCGTACTGCACCCAGTGGCGCTCCGCCGTATCAGGACGCTGCGACCGGGAAACGCCCGTCACGGACCAGCCCCGGGCGTCGGCCATGTCGGCGACCGCCTGTCCGACAGCGCCGGACGCGCCGAACAGCAGAAGGCGCCAGCGAGACGTGTTGGGTTCTGCGGATTCCAGGTCGATCTCTCCCTCGGGCAAGGCGGCGCGTGATCTTCGCCGTCAGCCCGCGATCCGCTCCCGATCGTTCGACGCCAGGCGGCGCTCGATCATCGCGATCCGCGCGGCGTCCTCCCGGGCGATCTCGCCATAGTAGTCGCGCTTGTTCTTCAGCCAGGCCAGTTCGAACTGCACCGCGACCTCGATTCCCGCGGCGATATTCGGCCGGGTGACAGCCTCGCCTTCGAAAATGACCTTGCGGGTCTCGAAACGATCGAGTCGGACCGCGCGGATCTCACGGAGCGCAGGCAAACTGCCCGTCGACACCGAACCGCCGACCACCAGTTCAAGATCAAGGTCCCGCGCTACCTGCGCCACCTGCAGAACGGCATCGGTGACGCCCCGCGTGTCAATGTCTCCTCGGGGCAGTCCGCGCGACAGGGTGAAATCGACCCGGCCGAAGACGATCCCGTCGAGGTGCCCCTTGGCGTTCTGCGCCATCAGGTCGAGATTCCGTAGGGTGGTTTCGGTCTCGAGGTTGAACAGGAAGGAGGTCCCGGCCTGATCATCGACGGTGTGTGTCTTGTCCTTCGCCTCGATGAATTTCGACAGCGCATAAGGTGTCTCCACCATGGGAGCGATGACATAGTCGATGCCGTAAAGCCGGCTGGCCAGCAGGTCGCTGACAGCCTCGCAGCCGCCGATCTTGAGGGCGACCTTCAGGTCCGCCTTCCGCGCGATCTCCAGCAGCCTGAGAAACTCGTCGGGCCGGGTGCCCTCGGCTTCAAACTCGGCCTTTACAGCGACCACGCCATGGTCCCCGCGGCCGCGCCGGAGCAACTCCAGCATATCGCGCTCAACGAGATTCAACTCTGGTCCTCACACTGATCGTAACGACGTACCGTCGACTCTCCGCCAGCAGCGCAGGCTTGCACGACGATGTCGGCGGACATTCAATAGTAGGCAGCGCGGGTCAACCCAATACAATCCTCACCCGGCCTGCCAAGTCGTTGCTCGACCTGCCCGGACCACACATCCGCGCGGTCCGGGCAGGCGGGCTTGCCTTAGCTCCAGATGTCATCTCTCGCAGGGGACAGGATTCCCGACCAGTCATCGGCCAACGTCAGACTGTCGTCAGAAGCCCGCAGATGAAGCGGGTTCTCGCGAGCCATGGCCATCAGGAACTCGCGGGAGAGCTCCAGCTCCGAAGTCGACGAAAGCGCACCATCGAAGTCGCCGGTCAGGGTAGGCATGACGGGCGGGGCATCGTCCAATTTTCCGGTCAGGATGAAGCCGTCATCCATGGCCGGCAGAACCTGGGGCATGCCCCCATCCGTCGCCACAATCAGATAGCCATCATTCGCCGGCAGGTCGCCGAACATGGACAGCGTCTGTGCCATGTCGCCATCGCGCAGCACGACGTCCGCCGCCATCGGCCAATCGCGAACCAGGAAGCCTTCATCAACGCCCGGTAGGGTCTGGGGTCCGTCGTTCAACCCCTTGTCGTCCGGAGCACCGGGAAGAACCTCGGGGCCTGTGATCGCCTTGTCCTGGGCCAGGGCTGGCAGCACCTGCGGTGCCGCTGGCGCTGCCGCGGGCAGGGACGTGGTCGAACCGTCGCTGAAGCGCAGGGTCTCGACACCCGTCAGCAGGTCGGACCCGTCGCGACCCGTGACTGTGTCCGTCACGCGGTAGCCGCCAGCCACGGCCGTCACCGTATACTCTGCGCTCAAGCCCTGGAGTTCGACGATGTCGGTGCCGGCACCGCCTTCAATCGTGTCATCCCCCGCATTGCCGCGAATGATGTCGTTGCCCTCGCCTCCCATCAAGAGATCGGCCCCACCACCACCGATCAGCAGGTCGTCACCGCCCCGCCCATCGAACTGGACCGGTGCCAGGATACCAATGGCCGCAATGGTGTTGTTTCCAGCACTGCCGATACCCAGCCGACCGCCGCCTCCCGACTCCACCGATCCATCGAACTGGATATTCTCGATGGAGTTGGTGCTGATCGCCACGCCACCGGCTGAACCGCCGTTGATCGTCAGGTCGATACTGGCCCCGCCACCACGCAGGATGATCGTGTCGGTGCCGGCGCCGCCGAAGACCTGGGTCGACCCACCCGGCTCGCCGACCGCGAACAGGAAGGCGTCGTCGCCGTCATCACCGTGCAGCACATCCGAACCGCCGTCGCCGGAGATCACATCATTGCCAGCACCGCCGTGGACGGTGTCGTTGCCGGTCCCCGCCGCGATCGCGTCATTGCCATCGCCTCCGGAGATCACATCATCGCCACCGAGGCCGTTGATCACATCATCGCCACCGAGGCCGTTGATCACATCCGCGAACGGTGTGCCGTTCAGCGTGTCAGCGCCGGCAGTGCCGTCGATCGGTCCCAGGATCAGAGGCGCTCCGGCTGGATCGAACAACCCGTCAGCAAACTGAAGTCGCTCGACATTGGTCAGGGTATCAGTGCCGTCCGGACCCGTCACGGTGGTCACGCCGGCCAGCAGCGTGATCGTGTAGGCGGACCGGTTGCCCGTAAACAGGGCCGTGTCGGTGCCGTCCCCACCGTTGAGCGTATCATTGCCAGCGGCACCGTTCAGGATGTCATTCCCGTCGCCGCCCAGCAGGGTATCTGCGCCACCGCCGCCGATCAGCAGGTCGTCGCCTCCCCGGCCCTCGAAGGTGACCGAGGCCAGGATACCGATGGCTGCGATGACGTTGTTGCCTGCGCTGCCAATGCCCAGCCGGGCACCGCCGCCGGAATCCACCGATCCGTCGAACTGGATATTCTCGATCGAGTTGGTGCTGATCGCCACGCCGCCGGCCGAGCCGCCGTTCAGGGTCAGGTCGATACTCGCCCCACCGCCGCGCAGGATGATGGTGTCCGTGCCCGCGCCGCCATAGACTTGGGTCGAACCGCCCGGCTCGCCCACGGCGAACAGGAAGGCGTCGTCTCCGTCCTCGCCGAACAGGATGTCCGAGCCGCCGTCGCCGGAAATCACATCATTGCCAGCGCCGCCATAGATCCAGTCATCGCCGAGACCGCCTGCAAGACTGTCGGCGCCGTTCCCACCTTCGATGGTGTCATTGCCCACGCCGCCGCTGATCGTGTCGTTGCCTTCACCGCCGAGCAGGGTATCGGCCCCGCTGCCGCCGATAAGCAGGTCGTCGCCTCCGCGGCCCTCGAATCTCACAGCTGCTGCAATGCCCAGCGCCACAATGGCGTTGTTGGCCGCACTGCCGATGGCCAGACGCGACCCGCCGCCGGAATCCACCGACCCGTCGAACTGGATGTTCTCGATCGAATTGGTGCTGATCGCGACACCGCCGGCAGAACCGCCGTTGATCGTCAGGTCGATACTGGCCCCGCCACCACGCAGGATGATCGTGTCGGTGCCAGCACCGCCGAAGACCTGGGTCGATCCGCCGGGCTCGCCGACCGCGAACAGGAAGGCGTCGTCGCCGTCATCACCGTGCAGCACATCCGAACCACCGTCGCCCGAGATCACGTCATTGCCGGTACCGCCGCGAATCACGTCGTCTCCGAGACCGCCCGAGAGGCTGTCGTCACCCTCACCGCCGTTGATTGTGTCATTCCCGGCCAGACCGTTGATGATGTCGTTCCCGCCCAGACCGTTGATGGTATCCGCGCCGGCCGTGCCATTCAGTGTGTCCGCATCGGCCGTGCCGTTGATCACGGTCGCGTCGCTGATCGGCGCCCCCGTAATGTCGAACAGCCCGTCCGCGAACTGCAGCCGCTCGACATTGGTCAGCGTGTCCGTCCCGCCGGGGCCGGACACCGTGGTCACCGCGCCCGAAGCGCTGATCGTATAGGCTGAGCGGTTGCCGGTGAACACTGCCGTGTCCGTGCCGTCTCCGCCGTTCATCGTGTCATTGCCCGATCCGCCTTCCAGACGATCGTCGCCGGCATCGCCGTTCAGGGTCGAACCGGCCAGCACGATCGGAACCGGCGTCTGGCTCGGGCTCGACACATGCAGGGTGTAGGTCTGGTTGGCCGGGGGCGGGCCGGAGACGAAGGGGCCGCTTCCGCTCACCCACCGACCGACCTGGATATAATAGGTGCCGGCGCTGGCGAAGGTGTGACTCAGGGCCGAGTCGGTGGACGCCCCGCCATCCGAATTGTTGTCGTCATTGCTGGCCAGCTCGACGCCCCCGCCGTCGAACAGCCGCAGGGTGCTGTCGAAGCTGGCGTTGTCGATGTCGAAATTCACCGTCTCGCCCGCGATCACGGTCACGCGGTAATATTCGACGTTGCCGTGGGTCGTGGCCACGACGGTCGCGTGCGGAATGGTGGTCGAGTTGGCGATCGCGGAATTGTCGGCGAGATCGAACGCCCCGGTCAGGGAGACCGCCGTCTGGATGCTGCCGTTGGTGGTGTCGCTGCCCTTGATGATGTCCGGCGCGCCGCCGGTCAGGCCGGGCGCGCCGGCAATGAGATGGTCGTCACCGCCGCCGCCGCTGATGGTGTCGACGCCGCCGCCGCCGCGCAGGACGTTGGCGTTGCCGTCGCCGGTCAGGGTGTCGGCATAGGTGGTGCCCGTCACATTCTCGACCTGGGTCAGGGTATCATTTCCCGCCCCGCCGCTGGCCACGCCTGTGGCCAGATTGACCGTCACCGCGGCGCCCGCGCCGGAATAGTCGGCGGTGTCGATCCCGGCGCCGCCGTTCAGCGTGTCATTGCCGAGGGCCCCGATCAGGACGTCGTCACCATCGCCGCCGTTCAGCGTGTCGTTGCCGGAGCCGCCGTTCAGGGTGTCGTTCCCGGCCAGGCCGGAGATGGTGTCGTCCCCGCCAAGCCCGCCGATCACGTCCGCCAGGGCGGTGCCGGTGATGGTCTCATTGGTGATGTCGCCGCCGACCACGACGCCGCCCGTCGGGGCCGCCGCAATGGTCTGGTCGGTGAATTGAAGGAATTCGACATTGGTCACGGTCACGTTCTGGCCGTTGCCGACAATCGTGCCCGTCTGTCCGGTCCAGGTAATGGTGTAGGCGGCGCGCGTGCCCGAGAACACAACGGTGTCGGTCCCGAGGCCGCCGTCGACCACATCCGTACCCGCGTTCGGGGTAAATCGGTTGTCGGCCGAGTTTCCACGGAAGGTGTCCGAGCCCTGGCCGCCGATCGCGTTCTCGATCACCGCGCCCAGGGCGATGGAAACATTGCCCACCATGCCGCCGACGCTGGAGAAGGCCCCCTGGCGCAGATCGATGATCTGGCCGTTGTTCAGATAGCCGGAGAAGTCGAACGTATCGGTCCCGCCGGCGTCCCAGGCGCAGAAGACGAGTGTGCTGAGCTCATTGTTGGCGGTGAACCAGAGCCGGCCAGTGTTGGAGTTGAATCCATAGACCGTGTCGCCCGTACGCGTGGACATATTGGAGCCGTACAGGCGCTGGGCCGCCGAGATGTCGTCCAGCAGCGGCGCCGAGGAATACGACCGGGCGCCCTGGGCGTTGACGCGGAAATCCGCGCCCGTATTGACCTCGCTGAAATAGCTCATCACCGAATACTGGAGGGAGTCCTCGTAGTAGACGGCGCTGCCCGAATAGGTGATCGTGCCCCCGGCGCTCGCGTTGTAGGCGGCCGGGTGGCTCAGGCCGATGGCGTGGCCGATCTCGTGCAGCAGCGTCAGCTGGCCGTAACCCTGCTGGACCGGCAGGGCGTTGTAGGACAGCGAGCTGTTGATCCAGACGTCGCCCTGCACCTGGCCGAAGCCGGCCGCGCCGGGCATGCCGCCGGGCAGATAGGCGAAGGCGGCCGCGCCCTCCTGACCATCGGCGTAGTTGGCCAGCAGGATGGTGGCGTCGTTCGAGAACTCGCTCCCGGCATTCTGGACGCGCTGGAAGGTGATGTTTGCGACGTCGGACCAGGCGGAAAAAGCCAGAACGGAGGCTGCAATCTGGGTGGCGTTGAATTGGGAGAAGCCGGTCGTGTCCGTCGGCATGGTCGTGACCGAGTCACGGAAGGCGTAGGTCACCACCGCCGCCGTGCCGAGCGCCGAGGCCCAGCTCTGGTTGGTGCGGGTGATCTGGGCGCCAGCGTCCGTCGAACTCAGCGACGGCTTGCCGTTGGGACCGAAGACGCCCCGGTCGTCTGCGTTAAGGCCGAAAACCGGGCCGCCGTCGGCGTCCGTGGTCGGCCCGTGGAAGCGGGCGCAGCAGGCGCATATCTGGTAACTGGCGATCGCCCCGAACGAGGACGACTCGGCCGGCTCGTCGAATTCGACCGACTCGCCGACGCCGATGAAGCGCTGGTTCGGGCCTGAGAACTCCTGGAAGGCTTCAAGAAGCCCGTTCGAAGCGCCAGGGCGGCCGGGGACCAGGTCCTGGAGCACGGGGCTATCGGCCTGGAGCGGTTCAAGCGCCTCGCGGGCGCCCGTGAACCGCTGGCTGGGGCCTGTAAAACCCTCGAAAGCCTCAAGGAAGCTGTTCGAGTTTCCGCCGGAGCGGTTGCTGATCAAGCCGAAGAACATGGTGCCACCGTCGTGCGGAAAATATTGGAGACAGTCACCGTAACGCGGCGCGCCGAAACGACAAGCGCAACGCAATCATGATGTAATGAATATCCCGCGATACTCCTCAGGATTGTCACACACTCCACGCCGCATTCCCCTTGGCCGCGAGGCTGGATCGGTGTCCGCCGTATAATGATACGGCCTCGAACACCTGAAGGACGCACCGGTCATCCTGTTTGAAGGCTTGGCAAGGCGCGGAGCCCCGACGCATGGTGCGCCCATGTTGAACCGGCGTTTCCTCCTCCCCGTGCCAGCGCTCCTGGTTCTGGGCCTTGCCCTTTCCGGCTGCGGCTCGAAGGCGCCTGTTGCTGATGCCGGCCTGGAAATCGCGGCTCCGGCGGAACAGCGACTGATCGCCCTGACGGATCTGGACCAACGGGTCGCGCGCGTCGGCTATCGACTGTCGGCAGCCAATGCAGAGCTTTGCCCGGCNNCCGCGAGCCAGTACAGCCCAGAACTGCGGCCCCATGCCGAAGCCCGGTTCGGACTGGACGGAGACCTGCCCGGCCTGCTGGCGGTTCCCGAAGGGTCAGCGGCCGCACGCGCGGGACTGCGCCGCGGCGACCTGCTTCTCGGCATCAACGGCGAGGCCCTGGCGCGCGGCGTCACCCGCCGGGCGGCGGCTTTCGAGGGCGTCGAGGCCAACATCCAGAAGCTGGACCTGGCCCTGGCGGCCGGCCCCGTCGAAATCGCCTTCCGCCGCGACGGCGACGACCAGACCGCTACAGTGACGCCGCAACGCGCCTGCGGCTACGACGTCCAGCTGGATCCGTCGGACGAGCTCAACGCCCGGGCGGACGGGAAACGCCTATATATCACCACCGCCATGGCCGGCTTCACCGCCACCGACGACGAACTCGCTATCGTCCTCGGCCACGAGCTGGCTCATCACGTCCTTGGGCACCGGGGCTGGCATGAGGCCGAGGCCCGCGGCCGTCAGACCCAGACCCTCCCGGCCTTCACCAGCGCGGCCGGCGGCGCCGAGCGGCAGGCGGATCGTGTCGGCCTCTATCTCGCCGCCCGCGCCGGTTTCGACACCGGCATCGCACCGGCCTTCTGGCGTCGCTTCGGCGACTACAACTGGCGGGTCCGCTATCCCGGCTGGAGCCACCCGTCGGCCGAGGCCCGGGCGCGCGCGCTCGAGGCCGTTCAGGCCGAGCTCAGCGCCCGCCGGGCGTCGGGCCAGCCTCTGGTTCCGTAGCGACCGCCGGCTGCTCCCGCCACGCCGCCGCCGGATTCAGCGCCGCCGTCGCCTCCAGAAACGTTCCCGGCTTCAGCGACGGCTCTTCGGCCGTCCGCAGGCCCGCCACCCGGGCCAGATCCGCAATGAAGGTGATGCAGTTGCGCCGCCGCAGGTCATACACCCACCCCTCCGGCGTGTTCCACCAATCGGCCCTCGCCCGCACGGCGCGATAGTCGGCGTCGCTGACCGTCAGCCGCAGATAGGGCTTGCCCTCGCCGACATACCGGGGGTTCGGCAGCTCGACCACGCCCTCGCCACGCGTGAACAGCAGCTGCGGTCCGGGGTTGCGGGCCGTGAACCCGGCTGCCCAGTCCACGGTCTCGCCCGTCTCGTCCAAGGTCCCCGTGGCCTGCACAAAGGCATGAGGGAAGAGCAGGTTTCCGTCCCGCACCCTGGCCCCCGGATGCGCGTAGAAGGTCAGGGTCACCTCGGCCCAGGCCGATCCCGCGATCAGGGCCAGCAGAAGTCCCGGCAGTCCAGCTCGCCACATCGTTCCGATCATCCTTCAGGCTCCGCCATCCGTCCACCTATCGCCCGGCGACCGGGCGATGCAAAGTCCCGACGCATCGCCCGACGTCGTATCGAATCAGAAGGCCGCGCGTGACCGACAAGGTTCCAGTCCCGCTGACCGCTTCCTCCGCCGACTGGTGGCGGGGCGCCGTCATCTATCAGGTCTATCCGCG
>DDSO01000107.1 GCA_002343425.1 Brevundimonas sp. UBA2388 | reverse complement strand
GCGTTCGGCCATGGCCCGACTCCGCTGATGCTGATTGTCCTCTAGTTAGGCGGTCGGGTGCGGCCCCGCAATCGCACGGTCTTTTGCGGCAAATAGTTGCGGTCCGGCGAAATAATGTTGCCGGACCGGGTGCGATCGGGTTTAAGGCGTTTCGCGCAAGCGCCTTGGGGAATCGCGATGCAACGCATCAAGCTGGACTCGATCGACCGCAAGATCCTGGCGGAACTGCAGGCCGACGGACGGATGACGAATGTGGAACTCGCCAAGCGGGTCCAGATCTCGCCGCCGCCCTGCCTGCGGCGGGTGCGGGCGCTGGAAGAGGCGGGCTTCATCAAGGGCTATCACGCCCAGCTCGACGCGAAGGCGCTGGGATTCGAGGTCGGGGTCTTCGTGATGGTCGGACTGTCGAGCCAGGCCGACACCGACCTCAAGGCGTTCGAGGAGCAGGCCCGCAAGTGGCCCATCGTGCGCGAGTGCTACATGCTGAACGGGCAGGACGACTACATCCTGCGCTGCGTGGCGCCCGACCTCTCGGCGTTCCAGACGTTCCTGACCGAGGAACTGACGAAGGCGAAGAACGTCGCCCATGTGAAGACCTCGCTGATCGTGCGGACCTCGAAGGACGAGCCGGGCGTGCCGGTGCCGATGCGCTGACGCCGGCCGCCTGCTTTCGCAGCCCTTAACGTCAACGCGCGCATTCGACTCGCCTTCGCCAGTCTTTGTCAAAGCGGCCGCGCTAGGCTGCCCGCATCATGACAGCGACAACGGTCCGCGCACGGCTGCAGAACTGGTATTGGCCGGCCGACGCCGCCTTGCGTCAGCGGCGCCTGGAACAGCTCAACCTGACCGTCGGCGGAACGCGCGGCACGCTGAAGCCGGCCTTCGTCAATGTCGCCGGCATCGCGGCGCTGGCCGCGCAATGGCATAGTCCGGTTCTGGTCGGCGTCTGGGCGGCGGTGGCGATCGCCATGATCCTCGCCTCGCGCCTCGTCCTGCGCCCGATGGCGGCCAGGTTTGCGCGGCCCGAAACCTATGCGCGCTGCAATGCGCTGCATCTGGCGGGATCGACGGTGTTCGTGCTCGCCTTCGCGGCGGCCGGCCCGCTCTTCTGGGTCAGCGGCGAGCCGCTCAACCACGTCTTCCTGCTGCTGGTCCTGGTGGTTTCCGCAACGCTGGGGGTCGCCCAGACCGGCCCCCATCTGCCGCTCGGGATGACCGCGTATCTCTATCTGGTTCCGGCGATCGCCCTCTGCCTGGCCGAGGGGGGACTGACCTACTACGTTCTCGCGCTGCTGGGCGCTTCGGTCGGGCACATGATGTTCGCCGCGATGGTCCGCGCCGCTCACGCGACGGAGGCCCTGCTGGACCTGCGCGCCTCGGAGCGAAAGCTGCTCGCAACGCAGGAGGAGCTTGTCGTCCAGCTGCGCGCCGCGAACCGGGCGAAGGCCGAGTTCCTCGCCCACATGAGCCACGAACTGCGCACCCCGCTGCACGGCTTGAAAGGCCTGCTGACATTGCTGGAGAAAACCCCGCTCTCCGATCAACAAAGGAGTTTTTTGATTTTGATGCGCGAGGACGCGGACCGGCTGCTGCGCGAAATCAACAGCATTCTCGATTTTTCCCAAGCCGAAGCGCACCGGCTCATATTACAAGAGCGTGTCTGCCATCTTAAAAGGTTACTCGCCTCTGCCGTCAACGCCTTCCAAGCCCGCGCCGAAGCCAAGCGGTTGCGCCTCACCCTGACCCTGGATCCGGCCTTGCCGAACGCGGTGCGCGTCGACGATCGGCAACTCGAAAAAATCCTGCGCAATCTGATCGACAACGCGATCAAATATCTGGACGCCTCGCGTTCCGGCCGGATCGTCGTCAGCGGCGAGGAGGCAGCGGGCGGCTGGATCGTCTATCGCATCTCCGACAACGGCCGCGGCATCTCCGACCGCGACCACGAACGAATTTTCGAGCTCTTCCGCCGTTCGGGCAAGCAGGACCGCCCCGGCGAGGGCCTGGGACTGGCCTTTGTCCGCAACAGTGTTCGCCGACTCGGCGGCGACATCACGCTCGAGTCAGAGCTTGGTAAGGGCTCGACATTTTTGCTGAAATTCCCCACACGCCTCATCCTGCCGGATGCCGGAGAGTACGCATGAGCCATGCCGTCAAGATCGTGATGGTCGAGGATGATCTCGGCCACGCCAAGCTGATCGAAAAGAACATCCGTCGCGCCAACATCTCCAACGAGATCGAGCATTTCGCGGATGGCGGGTCGGCCATGGACTATCTGTTCAGCGAGGAAGTGCGCCTCAACGGGCCGATGTTGATCCTGCTGGACCTGAACCTGCCGGACATGTCGGGCACCGACATCCTGGTCAGGGTCAAGAACGACGAGCGGCTCAGGCGCGCCCCGGTGGTGATCCTGACCACCACGGACGACAAGCACGAGATCCAGCGCTGCTACGACCTCGGCTGCAACGTCTACATCACCAAGCCGGTCGACTATGAGAGCTTTGCGGGCGCCATCCGCCAGCTGGGGCTGTTCCTTTCCGTCATGCAGGCTCCGGACATCGAGTGACTGTCTCCGCCCTGCCCCACGGCGAGCTCATCCGCCTGCTCTACATCGACGATGACCGCGGCCTGTCGCGGCTGGTCGAGAAGGAGCTGGGCCGTCACGGCTATGCCGTGACCTGTGCGCCCGACGGTGACGCCGGCCTCGGCACGCTCGTCGCCCGGCCCGGCGATTTCGACGTCGTCGCCCTCGATCACTACATGCCCGGCCGTGAGGGCCTGGACGTCCTGCCCGAAATCATCGCCCTGCCGAACCCGCCGCCGGTGGTCTATGTCACGGGGGCCCAGGAAGGCCGCATCGCCGTCGCCGCCCTGCGCGCCGGCGCCGCCGACTATGTCATCAAGGACGTGTCCGAGGACTTCACCGCCCTGCTGCGCAATGCGCTGGAAGAGGCCGTGTCCCGCCGTCGGCTGCAGCGCGAGAACGACGAGGCCCAGGAACAGGTCCGCATCGCCCGCGACCGCGCCGAGGCCATGCTGCGCGAGGTCAATCACCGCGTCGGCAACTCCCTGCAGCTGGTGTCCAGCTTCATGTCCCTGCAGTTGCGCCATCTGGTCGATGAGGGCGCCCGCGCCGCGCTCAAGGAATCCCAGGCCCGGATCGAGGCCGTCGCCCACGTCCACCGCCGCCTCTACACCTCGGGCGACATGTCCTCTGTGGCCATGGACGAATATCTGGAAGGGCTGATCGGCGAGCTGTCGCAGTCCCTCTGTCCGGACAAGGACGGCTGCTCCATTCATCTCCAGGCCGCCCCCATGCGGGTCTCGACCGATCAGGCAGTCTCGCTCGGCGTGGTGGTCACCGAGCTGGTCACCAACGCCGTGAAATACGCCTATGAGCCGGGCATACCGGGCCAGATCCGGGTCAGCCTGGGCCAGGATGCCAACGGCCGCGCCATACTGACGGTCGAGGACGACGGTCCCGGCATGGGTGACGGTTCGGTCAAGGGCACCGGTCTGGGCGGCAAGATCATCTCCGCCATGGCCTCCGGCCTGCGGTCGGCGGTCGAGTTCGACAAGGCCCACAAGGGCGTCCGGGCCCATCTGGCCTTCGACCTCTGACCATGACCCGCCTGCAGTTCGGAACCGCCGCGCACGGTCTTGATTATCGCCTGCGCCCGACCGCGTTCGGACTGGTTGTCCACGACGGAAAGCTGGCCTGCGTCCGCGTCGATCGGGGCGAGGGCAGCTATTTCGACCTGCCCGGCGGCGCCATCGACGGCGACGAGACCGAGGAACAGGCCGTTGTCCGGGAGTTCCTGGAGGAAACCGGCCTGACGGTCCGCCCGCTCGCCCGCATCGCCGAGGCATCCCAGTATTTCCGCAAGTCGGACGGCGAGCCGATCAACAACATCGGCGGTTTCTGGATCGCCGAACGGCTGGCGCTGAACCCCGCCGAGAAGGTCGAGGCCGATCACGATCTCGTCTGGCTTGATCCGCACCAGGCTCTCGCCCAACTCCGCCACGACGCCCACTCATGGGCGGTCACGGTCTGGCTCCGTCGACACGCCTGACCCCGCATCCTTTGACGCAGGGGTGGAACGCGCGCGGCCGTAACCCGTTGTTCCTGTACGAGGCGCCGCCCCCCGATGGCGTCCAGGAAAAGGATGACCCCATGCCCGATCATGATCGAGTCGAAGGCGCCGCCAAGAACCTCGGCGGCAAGGCCAAGGAAGTCGCCGGCAAGGTGACCGGCGATGAAAAACTCAAGGCCGAAGGCCGCGCTGACCAGGTTGAAGGCAAGGTCCAGAACGCCGTCGGCGGCATGAAGGACACCCTGCGCGGCGACAACCGCAACTAGGCCTTCTGCGAACCGATACAACGCCGCGTCCGCACCCCGGGCGCGGCGTTGTCATGTCAGCGTGCCGGCAGGGCCTGACAGCGAGCGATCCAGGCGGCCTGCGTCTCCAGCGAGCCGGGCCGGTCGCACGGCTCGGGCCTCGGCTGCGCCGTAACGTCGAGCCGCCCCGGCAGGTCCTGCACCGCGGCCTCGTCGCCGCAGACGCGCGACAGCGAACCGCCAAATCCGCTTTCCGAGCGCCGCATCACCATTCGGCAGTTCTCTCCGTCGCCGGAAGCGCCGCCCGAGGCCGCCGGCTCCGCCGCCACCCCGGCCCGCGCCATCGCCAGCCGGTTGCGCGCCTGACGACGACAGGCGTCGTCTCCGGACGCGCCGCACTGGCTGAGTTCCCACCGCGCCTGGTCCGTGAACGCCCAGGCCGGAACCTCTCCGCCCGCTTCGCTCGTCGCGGGGCTGACGTTCCACTCGATGGTGTCTTGCCGCTCCTGGCGAGTCGCCGCCACGGCCTCCCGCAGCCTGTTGTAGCGGCCCTGCCGGGGCGTGGCCTGTCCCGGACCCGAGCTGTTCAACGCCTCCGATGGATTGGCGTCGTCGTCGGCTTGGGGCGCCGCGCTCTCCGTCGGCGGCCGCTCCGGCGCGGTCTGGATCGGGCCGTCCTGCCACAGGGCGAAGAGCAGCAGGGTGATGATCATTGCGGCCTCAGCAGGCCTTCGAGCATCGCTGCGGCGGGGCCGGACCGGTCGCCGCAAACAATCGAGCCGGATGACGACGACGAGCCGTCCGCACCCTGTTCGCTGTCCTGCCGCGTGGTGCAGCGCCCGCCGAAGGCCGAGCCGGTGCGAGGGGCGGGATCATCGGAGGCCGAGGCGACCGTCGTGGAGAGCGGTCGCGGGCGGAAGCTGGGCAGGCGTTCACGCAGCGCTGTCCCGACACGGTGTTCGCACGCCTCCAGCGACTCGCTCGATCGCCGCACCAGCGGGCTGCAATGCGACAGCACAAAGCCGTAGGGGTCGCGCAGGGCGGAGTCCGGAATCTCGATCTGCGGGTCTCCGGCCGGCGAGGCCAGCTGGATCGTCATCGCCATCATCATCGTCAGCAGCATCGCATGCCCTCCCGACGACGAGAGACGCACGGGCGGGCGAAGCGATCAACTTTCGATACCTGACGCCGCTATGCGAGGCGGGTCAGTCCCGGCCGCCCAGCCGAAGGGTCAATCCCTCGTCTTCGCGGACGCCGCTGGCGGGGCGGCATTCCTCGGTCCAGGCCACGCCGCCCTGCGGCTGGACCCTGGGACGGGTTTCGCAGTTGCGTTCCTCCAGCGCCACGGCCGGGCGGTCGGGGCGGGCCGGGGCGCCGCACTGAAGGGCGTAGCGATCCCCCGCGGCCTCCTGTCGGCATTCGTCCGGCGCGCCTGCCGGGGTCAGGCCGGCCGGCAGGGCATCGCCGAGGTGCGCGGCCAGGATCACCCGGACCCGCGCCTGGCAGGCCTCCAGCGTTTCCCGGCTCGAGCGGATCAGCGGGCTGCACTCGGCCCGCTCATAGCCATACGGATCGGCGCGGGCGGAATCGGGGATCGCGGGGATATCGGCGGCCGCGACGGGCTGAGCGGCCTCGACGGGCGCCGGCGTCTCCCACACCACCTGACCGGCCGCGGCGGGAAGGGGAGCGGTCTGTTGCAGCATCACGGCGAACACGATGGCGAGCATGGGGGACACTCCGGACGGGTCCGGCGACCCTAGCCTATTTGGCCAGCGCCCGCATCGCCTTCTCCAGCCCCTCCAGCGTCAGCGGATACATCCGCTCATCGACCAGTTCGCGCACCATCCCGACCGAGGCGGAATAGCTCCAGTAGCGTTCCGGCGACGGGTTCAGCCAGGCCACCTTGTCCCACTGCTGCGTCGCCCGCTTCATCCAGACCGCGCCCGCCTCCTCGTTCCAGTGCTCGACCGAACCGCCCGGCATGGTCACCTCATAGGGGCTCATGGTGGCGTCGCCGACGAAGATGGCGCGCCAGTCGGCGGGGTATTTGTTCAGCACCTCCCAGGTCGGGATCTTCTGCTCGTGCCGACGCCGGTTGTCCTTCCACACCCCCTCGTAGAGGCAGTTGTGGAAGTAGAAGTGCTCGAGGTGGCGGAACTCGGCCTTCGCCGCCGAGAAGAGCTCCTCGCAGATCCGCACGTGCGGGTCCATCGAGCCGCCGATGTCGAGGAACAGCAGCACCTTGATCGTGTTGCGACGCTCCGCCCGCATGTGGATGTCCAGCCAGCCCTGCCGCGCCGTGCCGTCGATGGTGGCGTCCATGTCCAGCTCGTCCTGGGCCCCCTGCCGCGCGAACCGGCGCAGGCGGCGCAGGGCCACCTTGATGTTGCGCGTGCCCAGTTCGACCTGGTCGTCCAGGTTCCGGTACTCGCGCTTCTCCCAGACCTTGACCGCCCGGCCCTGTTTGCCCGGCCCGCCGACGCGCACGCCTTCGGGATTGTAGCCGCCGTGGCCGAACGGGCTGGTCCCGCCCGTGCCGATCCACTTGTTGCCGCCCTCGTGCCGGCCCTGCTGCTCCTCCAGACGCTGTTTCAGCGTCTCCATCAGCTTGTCGAACCCGCCCAGCGCCTCGATCTGCGCCTTCTCCTCGTCGGTCAGATATTTCTCGTTGAGCAGCTTCAGCCACGCCTCGGGCACGTCCAACGAAGGTTCCTCGCCCGCGCCGACCGTCTCGATCCCGGCGAACACCTTGCCGAAGACCTGATCAAACCGGTCGTAGTGTTTCTCGTCCTTGACCAGCACCGCGCGGGACAGGTGGTAGAAGTCATCGACCTTCCGCCCCGCCACTTCGCGGTCCATGGCCTCCATCAGATGGAGCCATTCCTTCATCGACACGGGCACGCGCGCGTCGCGAAGGGCAGTGAAGAAGGGGAGGAGCATCCGGCGACTGTAGCAGGCTGCACGGTCGCGGTCAGGTAGCGTCGTCGCGGGCTGATCCGCCCGCGGGCTGGCAACCCCGAAACGTCCATCCTAGTAATGGGGTCAGGGAGGAAATCGATGGCGCACTCCAAGGAAGCACTAGGGTGCGACGGTCCGTGGTTGACCCGCCGGAGCGCCCTGGCGGCAGCGGGCATAGCCGCCGTAGGCGTCGCCGCCGCAACCCCGCGGGATCGCGGTGTCACCATCAAGCGCGACCGCTTCGGCGTGCCCCACATCCACGGACCCACCGACGCGTCGGTGGCCTATGGCGTCGCTTGGGCCCAGGCCGAGGACGATTTCGAACAACTCGAGGCGACCTTCATCCATGCGCTCGGCCGCGCCGCCGAACTGCGCGGCGAGGCCCTGGTCGAGTCCGACCGCCTGGCCCGCGCCATGGAGCACGCCCGCCTGGCGCGCGATGAGTACGCCCGCGCCGAGCCATCCATGAAGGCCATCTACGACGCCTACGCCGATGGCTTGAACGCCTACGCGGCCACCCGCGCGACCCGGTTGCTGGACCGGTTCGAGCCGTGGTTTCCGCTGGCGGTGATGCGGTACAAATATCAGCAGCTGGAGTTCATCGGCTACGCGGGCCTGACGCACAGCATGACCAGGACGGACTGGACGGAACGCCCGACCGGCTCCAACGCCTGGGCCGCCGCCCCGTCGCGCAGCGCCTCCGGGCACGCGCTGCTGCTGATCAATCCGCACGTCGGCTTCTTCGGCCCGGCCCAGTATCATGAGCATCACGTGATCAGCGACGAGGGCTGGAATTTCTCCGGCGTTGGCCGCTACGGCCTGCCCTTCCCCTATATGGGCCGCAACGAGGCGCTGGGCTGGGCCCACACCGACAACTATCCCGACCACGGCGATCTCTACGCCGAGACCTTTGACGATCCGGCGGATCCCCTGGTCTACCGCCACGGCGATCGGAAGCTCAGGGCGATCACCTGGGACGAGGTCATCCGGGTGAAGACCGACGCCGGACTGGAGGCCCGGCCGGTCCGCTTCATGCGCACGCGCAACGGTCCCGTTCTGGGCGAGCGTGACGGCATGCCGATTGCCGTGCGCCTGGCCAGACACGTCGAAGGCGGCTGGCTGGACCAGTGGTACGCCATGACCAAAGCGCGCGATCTGCCGGCGTTCGAAACCGCGCTGAGGCGGGTCGCCATTCCCTATATGAACATCGTCTATGCCGATCGGGACGGGAACATCCTCCACGTCTACAACGGTGCCATCCCTCGACGGCGTCCGGGCGTTGATCCCTCCGGGGTCCTGGACGGCTCGGACCCCGTCAACGACTGGGACGGCTACCACCCCTATGAGGACCTGCCGCGGGTGCTGAACCCGGCCAGCGGCTATGTCCAGAACTGCAATTCAACCCCCTTCACGACGACCGAGCCCGGCCAGAACCCGGATCCGGCCCGCTACCCGGCCTATATGATCGGCCCGGAGACCGACAACGCCCGCGCGCGGTCCTCGCGCCGTCTCCTGTCCGGAGACCGCGTCATCAGCTTCGAGGACTGGACCCGCGCGTCCACCGACACCTGGGCCCAGGCCGCGGAGGACTGGCTGCCGGGTCTGTTCGCCGAGGCGGAGGCCGCGGGGCCCGCCGCCGCCGACCTCGCGCCCCAGCTGGCGGCGCTGCGGACCTGGGACAAGGTTGTTACGGTGGAGTCCGAGCCCGCCGCCCTGTTCACACGCTGGGCCATGACAGCCCGGCCTGGAGGCTCGGTAGAACCGATCGCCGGCCGGCGTCTGGACGCCCTGAGGGCGGCCCGGGCCGACCTTGAGCGCGTCTTCGGCGACTGGCGGGTGCCCTTCGGGCGGATCAGCCGCCTGCAGCGGACCCATTGGAGCGGAGACCAGCCTTTCGACGACGCCAGGCCAAGCCTGCCGGTCGCGGGCGGTCAGGGATGGATGGGCACGATCTTCAACTTCCGTGTCGCCAACCCGACGGACCTCGCGTCGACCGCCGCCCGCTACGGCAGTTCGGGCAACTCCTACGTCAGTGTGATCGAGTTCGGTCCGACGCAGAAGGCGGCGTCGATCCGGACCCATGGCCAAAGCGGCGACCCCGCCTCACCACACTGGATGGATCAGGCTCCGATCTTTGCGCGCGGTGAGTTCAAACCGTCCTGGTTCACGGCTGAAGAGATCGACGCCAATCTTGAGCGCGCCTACCGGCCGGACTGATGGCCGTCAGCCCCGTCGCAGGATGAACTCGTCGTCCATCCACGCCCCGACCGGATACTGGTACTCGCCCGCCTTCTCGAACCCCCAGGCGGCGTAAAGCTTCTGCGCCTTCAGGTTCCCGCTCCAGACCCCGATCCACAGCGGCCCGTCGGTGTGGGCCTCCATCCAGTCGAGGGCGACCGTCAGCAGCCTCGTCCCCAGCCCAAGACCCTGCGCCGCCTTCGACACATAGAGCCGCCGCAGCTCCGCATGGCTGGCACGGGCCTCCGGGTGGGGCAGGGTGTTCGGCCCCGTGTTGGCGAAGGCCAGCAGCTCGCCGTCCCGCTCTGCCACCCACCATGCCGCGCCGGGCTCCTGCAGTTTCGTCCGGATGGTCTCCGGGCTGAAGCTGGCGTCCAGAAAGGCCGCCAGATCGTCGGCCGGATAGGGGATGCCGAACCCGTCCACAAAGGTATCGAGGAAGGTCTGCCGCCCCAGCACGCCCAGGGCGGCGGCGTCGGCTTCAATGGCGGGGCGGATCAAGGGCTCGGTCATGAGTTCGCTTTCGCCCGATGACATGCGGGACTCAACCCCAATCCGGGATCAGCGGGTGTTGTTTGCGAGCGGGGATGCGTATCCTCCGCCCGATGAGCGTCGCCCTCTTCACCCATCCCGACATGCTG
Source organism: Brevundimonas sp. UBA2388 (assembly GCA_002343425.1). Taxonomy (GTDB): domain Bacteria; phylum Pseudomonadota; class Alphaproteobacteria; order Caulobacterales; family Caulobacteraceae; genus Brevundimonas. The sequence continues at coordinate 6,752 of DDSO01000107.1, read as the reverse complement.
GAGCACCGCCCCGGCGTCGGCCATCCCGAAAGCCCGGAGCGGCTGCAGGCCGTGCTCGACGCGCTCGATGCCGCGGACCTCGGTCGCGACCGCCGCGCCGCGACCGAGGCAGCTATCGCCGATCTCGAGCGGTTGCATCCCGCCGACCATGTCGCCCGCCTGCTCGCCGCCGCGCCCGCCAGCGGTTTCCGCCAGCTCGACGCCGACACCGTCCTGTCTCCCGGCAGCGTCCGCGCCGCACGCCTCGCCGCCGGCGCTGCGATCGACGCCGTTCGCGCCGTGGCCCGTGGCGAGACCGCCCGCGCCTTCGCCGCCGTTCGCCCGCCCGGCCACCACGCCGAACCCGGCCAGAGCATGGGCTTCTGCCTGTTCTCCAACGTCGCCGTCGCCGCCCGCGTGGCCCAGTCCGAAGGCATGGCCCGCGTCGCGGTCATCGATTTCGACGTCCACCACGGCAACGGCACCCAGGCGGCGTTCGAGGCGGACGACAGCCTGTTCCTCGGCTCCATCCACCAGTCGCCGCTCTACCCGGGCACAGGCGCGGCCTCCGAGACCGGCGTCGGCAATATCGTCAACGTCCCGGTCCCGCCCCACGCCGCCCGCGAGGCCTGGCGCGGCGCCTTCGCCGGCGGCCTGATGCCGGCGCTCGAAGCCTTCGCCCCCGACCTGATCCTGATCTCCGCCGGCTTTGACGCCCACCGCCGCGATCCGCTCGCCCACCAGTCGCTCGAGGCCGATGATTTCGCCTGGGCGACCCGCGCCGTGCTCGAGGTCGCGAGATCGTGCTGTGGCGGCAAGGTTGTGTCCTCGCTCGAGGGCGGTTACGACCTAGAGGGGCTGGGCCGTTCTGCGGTCGCCCACGTTCAGGCCTTGGGGGAGGAATAAAGGACGGTTCGCCAATCGCTTACGTCCGGAAATCATGTCCGCCCCCGCCAGAGACTCACTGATGGCCGACACGCCGGCGCCCGCCAGAACGGAGCCTGCCCAACCGGCCGCGCCGCGCGCCGCCCTGGTCTCGGTGCGTCCGGGAGCCATCGTTCTGGCCCGCCATGGCGAGCCGGCCCTGTCGCGCAAATGCTACCTCACCTCTGACCAGTACCGGGACTGGTGGGCCAGATACGAGGTCGGCGGCCTGCGCGCGGGTCAGACCCCGCCGCCCGAGCTGCTGGCGACCGCCGAGGGCGCCGGCGCCATCTACGCCTCGACCCGACCCCGCGCTCAGGAAACCGCCGCCGCCATAGCCGCCGGCCGCGAGGTCATGTCGGACGCCCTGTTCATCGAGGCCCCCCTGCCGCCGCCCCACTTCCCCAGCTGGTTCAAACTGCCGCCGAAATACTGGGGTGCCGTCGCCCGCTTCTGGTGGCATGTCTTCAACCACCACGAGGGTCAGGAAACCCGTCGTCAGGCCGAGTGCCGCGCCGAAAAGGCCGCCCAGGCCCTGATCGCCCGCGCCGAGAGCGGTCAGGACGTGCTGGTTCTCGCCCACGGCTATTTCAACCATATGGTCGGCCGCCGCCTGCGCGCCGACGGCTGGGATCTGGTCCACAACCAGGGCTTCAAATACTGGTCCCAGCGTCGCTACGAGAAGCGCTGACGGCGAGGAGACGACCATGATCCGCCGGTCCCTGCTCGCCCTCTGCCTCGCCGCCGCCCTGTCGGCCCCCGCCTTCGCCCAGGATGCAACGCCAGCCCCGGTCGCCGCTGTCCGCGTTCTGCTCGAGACCTCCGCCGGCAATATCCTCGTCGAGACCGACCCGCGCGCTCCGATCACCGCCGCCAACTTCCTGCGCTATGTGGACGAGGGCCGGTTCAACGGAACCGATTTCTACCGCGGCATGGAACTGGGCGCCGGAACCGGCGTGGTCCAGGGCGGGACCGCCAATGCGCCCGACCGCATCCTGCCGCCGATCGCCCATGAGCCCACCAGCCAGACCGGCCTGCGCCACGTCGACGGCGCCCTGTCCATGGCCCGTTTCGATCCCGGCACCGCCGACGGCGACTTCTTCATCATCGTCGGCAATCTGCCCGGCTTCGACGCCGGCCGGTCCGCCCCGGGCGACCCAGGGTTCGCCGTCTTCGGCCGGGTCGTCGACGGCATGGACGTGGTCCGCGCCATCCTCGCCGCTCCCAAATCCCCCACCGAGGGCGAGGGCTTCATGCGCGGCCAGATGCTCGACCCCCGCGTCCGCATCGTCTCCGCCCGTCGGGTCGTCCCCGCCGGCTAGCAAATGCCGGTCTCCGCTTGAGACCCGCCGCCGCCCCCTCTAGGGTCGCCCGCCATGACCGACTCCGCCGCCATCCCCGCCGAGCTCAGTTTCGAGGACGCCCTCCAGCGTCTCGAGGCTATCGTCTCCAAACTCGAGTCCGGCCAGGCCCCGCTGGAGGAATCGATCGCCCTCTACGAGGAGGGCGCCCGCCTGAAAGCCCACTGCGAAAGCCGGCTCAAGGCCGCCCAGCTTCGCGTCGAGAAGATCGTGGTCGGCCCCGACGGTCAGGCGAAGGGCGTCGAACCGGCCGAGTTCAGCTGATGCCGGCCCCCGCCGGCCAGATCGCCTTCGACGACTTCATGAAGGTCGATGTCCGCGTGGGTGAAGTCCTCGCCGTCGACCCCTTCCCCGAGGCCCGCAAGCCGGCGTGGAAACTGACCATCGACTTCGGCCCCGACATCGGGGTGAAAAAGTCCTCGGCCCAGATCACAGTCCACTACACGCGCGACCAGCTGCTGGGCCGCAAGGTCGCCGCCGTCGTCAACTTTCCGCCGCGCCAGATCGGCCCCTTCATGTCCGAGGTCCTGACCCTCGGCTTCCCCGACGCCGCCGGCGAGGTCGTCCTGGTCGGCGTCGATCGCGACGTCCCCATCGGCGGGAGGCTGTTCTGACCGCCCCCCCGCCAGCGACGGTCCTCGCCGCCAATTCGCCGGAGCAGGGCGTCATCGACCGGGTGGCCGAGATCGCCGATCTGGTCACTGTCGCCCTCGACGAGCTCCTGCCGCGCGCCGACGGCCCCGAATCGCGCCTGACCGAGGCCATGCGCTACGCCGCCCTCGGCCCCGGCAAGCGGCTGCGCCCCTTCTTCGCCCTTGAGGCCGCCAATCTGTTCGACATCGAGGAACGGCCCGTTCTGCGGGCCGCCTGCGCCCTCGAATGCGTCCACGCCTACAGCCTGGTCCATGACGACCTGCCCTGTATGGACGACGACGACGTCCGCCGCGGCCGTCCCACGGTGCACAAGGCCTATGACGAGGCCACCGCCGTCCTCGCCGGCGACGCGCTGCAGACGGCGGCGTTCGACATCCTGTTGCACGAGGACACCCACGACGATCCCGCCGTCCGCTGCGAGCTGGCCGCCCGCCTGTCGCTGGCCAGTGGCGCGCGCGGCATGGCCGGCGGCCAGATGATCGACCTGCTGGGCGTCCGCGACGACCTCGGCGGCGTGGCCCGCATGCAGCGCCTCAAGACCGGGGCACTGTTCACCTACGCCTTCGAGATTCCCCTGATCATCGCCGGCGCCCGCGAGATCCATCGTCAGGCCCTGACCAGCTTCGCCCACGACATCGGCCTGGCCTACCAGATCGTCGACGACCTGCTGGACGTCGAGGGCGACGAGGACATCCTCGGGAAGGCCGCCAACAAGGACGCCGCCCGCGGCAAGACCAATTTCGTCACCCTGCTGGGCGTCGACCAGGCGCGGCACAGGGTCGCGCACCTCGCCGACCAGGCCCGCGCCCACCTCGATCTCTTCGGTCCCGACGCGGACATCCTCAAGGCCAGTGTAGACTACGTCCTCCACCGCCGGTCCTGAGTCGTTCCGGGGGGGGGCTGCGGCGGCCCCGCAGCGAAAAATCAGATCACGTCGGCCCGCATCGCAGCGAAATGCGCTACAGCGTGTTGGAAGACCAAAGGCTTAGGTACGAACCGCCCGCATGCCAGACACCCCGCTCCTCGACCAGGTCCATGTCCCCGCCGACACGCGGGACTTCGACATTCCCCAGCTGCGCCAGCTGGCGGACGAGCTGCGGGCCGAGACCATCGACGCTGTCTCCGTCACCGGCGGCCATCTCGGCGCCGGCCTTGGCGTGGTCGAGCTGACCGTCGCCCTGCACCATGTGTTCGAGACGCCGAAGGACATCCTGATCTGGGACGTCGGCCACCAGTGCTATCCGCACAAGATCCTCACCGGTCGGCGCGACCGCATCCGCACCCTGCGCCAGCCCGGCGGCCTGTCGGGCTTCACCAAGCGCAGCGAGAGCGAATACGACCCCTTCGGCGCCGCCCACGCCTCGACCTCGATCAGCGCCGCCCTCGGCTTCGCGGCCGCGCGCGACCAGAAGGGCGAAAAGAACCGCGTCGTGGCCGTCATCGGCGACGGCTCCATGTCCGCCGGCATGGCCTATGAGGCCATGAACAACGCGGCCGAGACGACCAATGGCCAGCTCATGGTCATTCTCAACGACAACGACATGTCGATCGCCCCGCCGGTCGGCGGCATGAGCGCCTATCTGGCCAAACAGGTCTCGGGCGGCGCCTATCGTAATTTCCGCCGCTTCGGAAAGTCGGTCGCCGAACACTTGCCGCGCCCGTTCCGCAACGCGGCCCGCAAGGCGGAGGAATACGCCCGCGGCATGATCGTCGGCGGCACCTTCTTCGAGGAGCTGGGCTTCTACTATGTCGGGCCGGTCGACGGCCACGACATGGACAACCTGGTCCCCATCCTGAAGAACGCCGCCGCCATCACCGACCGTCCGGTGGTGGTCCATGTCGTGACCCAGAAGGGCAAGGGCTACGCCCCCGCCGAATCCAGCGCCGACAAGCTGCACGCCGTGGCGAAATTCGACGTCATCTCCGGCAAACAGGCCAAGGCCGCCTCCAATGCCCCCAGCTATACCAAGGTCTTCGGGACCGAGCTGATCAAGCGCGCGCAGCTGGACCCGACCATCGTGGCCATCACCGCCGCCATGCCCTCGGGCACCGGGCTGGACCTGTTCGGCCAGGCCTTCCCGACCCGCACCTATGACGTCGGCATCGCCGAACAGCACGCCGTCACCTTCGCCGCCGGCCTCGCCGCCGACGGGATGAAGCCGGTCTGCGCCATCTATTCGACCTTCCTCCAGCGCGGCTACGACCAGGTCGTCCACGATGTGGCCATCCAGTCCCTGCCGGTGCGTTTCGCCATGGACCGCGCCGGTCTGGTCGGCGCCGATGGCTGCACCCATGCCGGTTCGTTCGACATCGGCTTCATGGGGGCGCTGCCGGGCATGGTGCTGATGGCCGCCGCCGACGAGGCCGATCTGGCCGCCATGATCGCCACCAGCCTCGAGATCGATGACCGCCCCTCCGCCTTCCGCTATCCGCGCGGCGACGGCGTCGGGATCGAGATTCCCGAGCTCGCCGCCCCGCTGGAGATCGGCAAGGGCCGCATTGTCCGCGAGGGCACGACCGTCGCCATCCTCTCGCTTGGCACCCGGCTGCAGGAATCGCTCAAGGCCGCCGATGCGCTTGCCGCCCGCGGGGTCTCGGCGACCGTCGCCGACGCCCGCTTCGCCAAGCCGCTGGACGCCGACATGATCCTGCGTCTGGCCCGTGAGCACGAATGCCTGATCACGGTGGAGGAGGGGGCCATGGGCGGCTTCGGCGCCTTCGTGCTCCAGCTCCTGTCCGACAAGGGCGCGCTCGACGCGGGCCTGAAGATCCGCACCCTTTGTCTGCCCGACGTCTTCCAGGATCAGGACAATCCCGCCGCCATGTACGCCACCGCCGGCCTCAACGCCGACCACATCGCCGCCGCGGCGCTGCAGGCGCTCGGGGTTGAAGCGACGCGGGCGGTGAGGGCGTAAGCACCACGTTCTCCCTCCCCTTCATGGGGAGGGATGTCGGCGCGAAGCGACGACAGGGTGGGGAACTGCGAAGCCGGGCTCCGCCGGATCGAGACTGGCGTTCCCCACCCGGGCTCGGCTGCGCCTCGCCGTCCCTCCCGATGAAGGGGAGGGAGAACGCAACCGCCATCCCTCCCACCCGTTCCTTCGCGGGGCTTTGAGGGTTGAGTATCATGAAGTCCGTTGCCGCTTGCGCCGCCATAGCCTTCGGTCTGGGTGCCGTTTCACCCGTTTGGGCGCAGGAGCCTGAGGTCCGGCCGTCGGGCCCCATTGAGGCCATCCGCGCCACCGACGTTGGCATGAGCTGCGCCGTCGTATCCGAAGAAGCGGCCCGGCTCAGCGAGGCCATGGGCGGCGAACCCGGTGGCGGGCTGTTCGGCCGCCTCGGCGGTGTCGCTCGCGCCGGCGCCTCCATGGTGATTCCCGGAGCCGGCCTCGCCATCGCCGGCGCCGACGCCCTGACCGCCCCCGAGCGCGAACGCAAGGAGGCCGAGGCCGCCGCCGTCCGCCACCGCTGGTACTATCTGAACGGCCTCTATGCCGGCCTGCGCTGCCAGGCCGCCGCCGACGCCCTGGGTCCGACCCCGGCGACACCCGCGGACGCCGCCCCGGTGGATGAGTCGGAATAGGCAGCCCCACCGTCTCCTCCCCATCGCTTCGCGACAGGGAGGAGACAGAAAATCATGCTGACAATCCACCGATTGTCAGCATATCCCGCGCCGCCAACCCACTGACTTCGCGCACTTTCAAAAAAATGCAGCGTCACGAACCCGCCATAGGAAGACCCCGTCCTAGACTCCCCCCGTCCCGTCGCAGGGAGGCTCGCTCGGCCGGCGATCCGAAGCGGCGGCGGGAGCGGATGGAGCGGGATCTCGCTGCG
>DDSO01000044.1:199-7843 GCA_002343425.1 Brevundimonas sp. UBA2388 | reverse complement strand
CCTCCCCATCGCTTCGCGACAGGGAGGAGACGGCCGTGCCTACTTCCCCCCGCCCCGGATCGCCCCGGCGAAGCTCTTCCAGCTCAGCTTCACATCGGACAGCGCCCCCGCCCGGAAGGCCCGGCCGGCGACCCAGACCATGAACAGGGCGAAGGCGAACATGCCCGCCATGGTGCCCACGACCTCGAACATGGGCGGCTCGGAGGGCGCCCGGGCGCTCATCAGGAAGGGCGTGAAGAACGGCACCCAGGACAGGATCTGCACCACCGGCGCATCGGGTGTGCGCAGCGCCATCTGCATGACCAGCAGCGGCACGACCAGAATCATCATGATGGGCCCCATGAGGGTCTGGGCGTCGCGCGGGGTCTCGCAGAAGGCGCCGATGGCCGCGAACAGAACCGCGTACATCAGGTATCCGCCGACGGCGTAGGCCGCGAAATAGCCCAGCATGCCGCCTTCCAGCAGGACTTCACCGATCACGCCCGCATACTGCGGCAGGCCCGCGATCAGGCCGAAGGCGCCGATCCCGCCCCATACCAGCAGGACCGTCAGGGTCAGCATGGCCACGCCGAGCACCTTTCCGGTCAGTATCTCCGTCGCCGAGGCCGAGGACAGCAGGACCTCAAGGATCTTGTTGGCCTTCTCCTCCATCACGCTGTTCAGCAGGATGGAGGCGCCGGTGATGATCAGCGACCAGAGCAGGAAGCCCGAGATCAGGCCGATGATGCCCGGCAGGCGGTCGCGGAACGACACCTCGCCCCCCGTGGCCGATCTGGGCGACAGGGCGGTCACGTCGGGGCGGAACCGCTCGGTCTCCTCGACCACGACCGGATTGATGCCCGCCTCAAGGAAAATTTCGCGCCGGTTGACGGTCTTCAGCGCCTCCCGGACGAAGTCCTCGACCGTGTCGTCCGTGGCCCGGCGGGTCCAGACGCGCGCCGTCGGCTTTCCGTCGACCCGGTTCAGCAGAACCACAGAGTCCAGCTGCTGCTCCTCGGCGACCTCGTCGCCCAGATAGCGGCGCGCCAACGCTTCGCGCGCCTCGCCCGGGGCGGCGGCGGTCAGGTCCGCCGGCGCCTGCACGATCTGAAGACGCAGTCCGCCCAGCCGGCTCAGCGCCTGTCCGGCGGCAGAAGCGCCGGCCTGGCCGCCCTGCTTCTCGGCCGCGGCGGCGGCCTCGCGCATCCGCGACGCGCGGCGGTCCGCCTCGAACTTCACGGCGTCCTGGACGGCGGCCGCCAGCCCCTGGGCCTGCGGCCCTTCCTCAAGCACGACGACGTCACGTACGGGTTCGGACGACATCATCAGGGCCGGCAGGGCCCCGCCCAGCACGCCGAAAATCGGCAACGCCAGCAGTGACAGCCAGAAGCCGACCGTCCGGGCGTAGGCGGCGTACTCACGCCGCGCGATCAGCAGGATGCGTTTCATCGGGCGGCCTCCGCGCCGGCTTTCACCGACTGGTCGATATCGGGATTGTCGCCGGTCAGGCTGATGAAGGCGTCGTGCAGGCTCGGCTCGCGCAGTTCGAACCGCCGCACGTCCAGCCCGCCGAGGAAGGCCGCCTTCAGCGCCTCCTGACCCCGACCACCCTGTCCCAGCGCCGCCTTGAGCACCCGCACGCCGTCATGCTCGGACACCACTTCCACGCCGCTGACGCCCGGCAGGGCCGCGGCCTGCGACGCCTCGATGGCGCCTTCCAGCTCGAGGAACCGCTTCGAGGTCGCCCGCGCCTCGGTCACCGTGCCCTCGAAGGCCTTTCGCCCGCGCGCCAGCAGCACGACCTTGTCGCACAGCCGCTCGGCGTGCTGCATCACATGAGTCGAGAACAGCACCGTCGCCCCGTCCGCGGCCAGCTGGCGGATCACCGCCTCCAGCCCCTGCTGGTTCACCGGGTCAAGGCCCGAGAACGGCTCGTCGAGGATCACGAACTCCGGCCGGTGCACCACCGAGGCGATCAGCTGGACCTTCTGGGCCATCCCCTTGGACAGCTCCTTCATCTTCTTGTTCTTCGAGCCGCCCAGCCCCTGGGCGTCCAGCATTTCACGGGCCCGCTTGCGTCCCTCGCCCGTCGGCAGCCCCTTCAGGGCGCCGAAGAAGGCGATGGCGTCCACCGGCGTCATCTTCTTGTAGAGACCGCGCTCCTCCGGGAGGAAGCCGATGCGGTCGCGCACCTTGCGGCCGTCGTCGGCCCCGAGGATGCCGATCCGGCCTGAGGTCACGCCCTGCAGGCCCAGGATCATGCGGATGGTTGACGTCTTGCCGGCCCCGTTCGGCCCCAGGAAACCGCAGATGGTCCCCTTCTCGACCTGAAAGCTCAGATCGCGCACGGCCTGGAAGTCGCCGTACCGTTTGCTCACCCCTTCGAGCGTCAACGCCGCCGCCATAATCTCTCCCCTGCCCGTGTCTGTTCGGCTCAGGATTAGGTGTGTAAAGGACGTTTGACAAGCGGTCTCGGGGCCCCGATGCCGCGTTGTCATCAAATCCGTGTCATGTTCGCCGACACGAGTCGCGCGTCCCATGAAAGCGTGAATGCCCTACGAAGTCTCCTCATCCCCCGTGGCGCCCCAGGCCGGATCACGCCTGTGGACCGCCGGCGCCAGCACGGGGATCGCGGTCGCGGTGCTTGTCGGCCTCGCCGCCTGGCATCCGGTTCTCGCGCCCTGGCTGATCGGGGCCGCCGCCCTGATCGGCGTCTCGGCCTGGTTCCTGAACCGGACCCCGCCCACCCGAACCCCGTCGGCCGAGGGGCCCGGCCTGCCCGCATCTGACACGTCGCAGGGCGCCGACGCGACCTTGCTGGAACACCTGTTCGAGGCCCTGGCTGACCCGGTCCTCGTGGTGTCGGGCGGCGAGGCTGACGACATCGCCGGGCGCAGGATCGTCCTGGCCAACGCCGCCGCCCGCGATCTGCTGCGCATCCAGCGCGAGGGCGGGTTGCTGGTCCCGGTGTTGCGTGACCCCGCGGTGCTTGAGGCGGTGGACGAAGCCCTGTTCGGCGGGCTGACCCGCACGACCGACTATGCGGGCATGGGGGCCCAGACCCGGCACTGGCGCGCGGTGACCCAGCCCCTCGAGCTGACCCAGTCAGGCCCTCTGGCCCTCCTCGTCCTGCGCGACGAGACCGATGTGCGCCGCATGGAGCTGATGCGCGTCGACTTCCTGGCCAACGCCAGCCACGAACTGAAGACGCCGCTGGCCTCCCTGTCCGGCTTCATCGAGACGCTGAAGGGCCACGCCCGCGACGACCCCAAGGCGCGGGACAAATTCCTCGACATCATGGCGACCCAGGCCGACCGGATGAGCCGGCTTGTCTCCGACCTCCTGTCGCTCAGTCGGATCGAACTGAACGAGCACATCCCCCCCGCCGGCCGGGTCGACCTCGCCCGCGCCGCCGCCGATGTGGTTGATGCGGTCAGCGTGCTTTCGGCAGAACGCAACGTCGTCATCGAGCTGGAAGACCGCGACATCAGCGCCCCCGTGAACGGCGACCGGGACGAGATCCTGCAGGTGGTCCAGAACCTCGTCGACAACGCCATCAAATATTCGCCCTCCGGCGGCGCGGTCGAGATCGTGATCCGGCCCGACATCGCGCTGGACGAGGCCTCCGCTCCCTGGTCGGGCGGGAATCGCGGCGACGGGGCGACCCGATTGCCGCTGGTCACCCCGGACCGCGAGACCGGCCAGCGATTCGCCGCCGTCACCGTGCGCGACCACGGGCCGGGGATGGCGCGCGAGCATCTGCCGCGCCTCACCGAGCGCTTCTATCGCGTCGAGGGCCAGAAGAGCGGCGAACGACAGGGCACCGGCCTGGGCCTCGCCATCGTCAAACACATCGTCAACCGGCACCGCGGCGGCCTGACGGTCGAGAGCGCGCCGGGACACGGCGCGGCCTTCACCGCCTACTTCCCGGTCGCCCCGCGCCGGGACGCCGTGACGCCTTCGTGACACAGGGCTCGGCAGCGGCCCCCTGCGTAACAGAACTGTCATCCGGGCGTCGTAATCCGCTGACCATTCCGGGGCAGTTATCGCCGCGGGGCGAACCGGGCGACCGGGCGGCCCGATTCTGCTCTCCCGGACGTCCATGACCTGGCTTTTCCTGCCGATCCTGATCGCTGCAGCCGTCGCCGCCTATTTCGGCGGCCGGGCGCTGGCGCGTCGGCGCGGCAAGACCCTGCCAGGCAAGGAGCGGCCCCACTCCCGCCCCGGTCAGCACGGCGCCTACGCCCTGATCTGGACCGCCGTCCCGGCCCTGGTCGTGCTGTTGGCGGCCTCGGTCTTTTCGCCCGACATTGAGCGGCAGATGACCGCCTCCGGCGCTCCGGAAGCCGTGCAACAACTCGAGCCGTTCCGCCGCGAGGCCTTCTTCGCCGACGCCCGCGCCGTCGGGGCCGGCCGACCCGCCGTCCAGATCTGGCCGGCGCCCTACGCCGAGCTTCTGCCTACCGAGGGCCAGCGCGCTGCGCGGATCGGCCAGATGCTCGATCTCGGCGGCATTGTCGGCGCGGCCCTCGCCGCCCTGCTCGGCGCCCTGTTCGTCTTCAGCCAGATCCGCCCCGGCATGCGGGCCCGCAATCGCGTCGAGGGCTGGATCGTCGGGCTGCTGTTCGCCTGTTCGGTCGTGGCCGTGCTGACCACCGTCGGCATCATCGCTTCGCTGGTCTATGATTCCATTCGCTTCTTCAGCTCGGTCCCCATTGCTGAGTTCCTGTTCGGGACGCAGTGGAGCCCCCAGACCGCGATCCGCGCCGACCAGGTCGGCTCAACCGGCGCCTTCGGGGCCCTGCCCCTGTTCGCGGGCACCTTCCTGATCATGATCATCGCCATGACAGTCGCCGCGCCGGTCGGCCTGTTCTCGGCCATCTACCTCTCGGAGTACGCGGGGCCGGTCTTCCGCGCGACGGTCAAGCCGGTGCTGGAAATCCTCGCGGGCGTTCCGACCGTCGTCTACGGCTTCTTCGCCGCCCTGACCGTGGGCCCGGCCTTCCGGGAATTCTTCAACGGCATCGGCGCCCTGCTGGTCGGCGGTCCGCTGGACGGCCTCGGCCAGTATCTGATGGTGGTGCAGAACCAGATGGCGCTGGTGGCCGGCATGGTCATGGGCATCATGCTGATCCCCTTCGTCAGCTCGCTGTCCGACGACATCATCAACGCCGTGCCCCAGTCGCTGCGCGACGGCTCCTACGCGATGGGCGCGACCCGGTCGGAGACGGTGAAACGGGTCCTCCTGCCCGCTGCCCTGCCCGGCGTCGCCGGCGCCATGCTGCTGGCCATGTCCCGGGCCATCGGCGAGACCATGATCGTCACCATGGCGGCGGGTCTTGCCGCGCGCCTGACCCTGAATCCGCTGGACACCGTCACCACCGTCACGGTCCAGATCGTCACCCTGCTGACCGGCGATCAGGAGTTCAACAGCACCAAGACCCTGTCCGCCTTCGGCCTGGGACTGACCCTGTTCCTGGTCACACTGGTGTTGAACATCGTCGCCCAGCGCATCGTCCAGACCTACCGGCAGCAGTATGACTGAGACGCCTGTCACCTCTGAAATGCGCGCCAACCGGCTGCGGGCGGGTCTGAAGCGGCGCTATGCCCGCGAAGGCCGGTTCAAGCTGTACGGCCTGCTGGCCATCGGCGTCGCGGTCGGCTTCCTGCTGCTCCTGCTCGGCCGGATCATCGAACAGGGCCACACGGCCTTCTACACCCACACTGTCACCGTGCCGGTCTATATGGACCCCGCCCGGGTCGATCGCGCCTATCCGCAGGGGACCAATTTCGAGTTGCTGGTCGCCGAGCAGCAGCTGGCGCGCATGGGCATCGCCGACGATGCCCAGGGGACCAAGGCCGCGGAGTTGCGCGGTCTGTTCTCGTCCGAACTCAAATTCGCGGCTGCCGAGCGCATCCAGAACAATCCCAACCTGATCGGCCAGACTGTCCCGATCGCGGCCCCTCTGTCCGACGACGCCGACCTGTATTTCAAGCACGAGATTTCGCTCGACACGCCCGCTGACCAGCGCCGCCTGAGTGACGAACAGATCGGCTGGCTGGACCGGATGCAGGCCTCCGGCCAGGTCGCCGCCCATTTCAACACCGGCCTGTTCACCAAGGGCGACTCTACCGAGCCGGAGCTGGCAGGGGTGCTGGGCGCCGTCGTCGGCTCGGCCCTGATGCTGCTGGTCACCGCCTTCATCGCCATTCCGCTCGGCGTCGGCGCGGCCCTGTATCTGGAAGAGTTCGCCCCGCGAAACCGGCTGACCGACCTGATCGAGGTCAATATCAACAACCTCGCCGCGGTGCCCTCGATCATCTACGGCCTGCTGGGTCTGGCCCTGTTCATCAACTGGATGCACCTGCCGCGCGCCAGCCCGCTGGTCGGCGGTCTGGTCCTCGCCCTGATGGCCCTTCCGACCATCATCATCGCCACCCGTTCCTCGCTGAAGGCCGTGCCGCCCTCGATCCGCGAGGCCGCCCTGGCCATGGGCGCGTCAAAGACCCAGACCGTGTTCCAGCACACCCTGCCGCTGGCCATGCCCGGCGTGATGACCGGCGCCATCATCTCCATGGCCCACGCCCTGGGCGAGACGGCGCCCCTGCTGCTGATCGGCATGGTCAGCTTCATCCCGGGCATCCCCGCCTCGCTCGGCGAGCCGACGGGCGCCCTGCCTTCGCTGATCTACATCTGGGAGAACGCCTCCGAGCGCGCCTTCCACGAACGGACGGCTGCGGCCATCCTCGTCCTCCTCGCCTTCATGATCGTCATGAACGCCGCCGCCATCTTCCTGCGCCGGCGTTTCGAACGCCGGTGGTAAGCTGAAATGAAGTTCAATCTCTTTCGCGCGGCGGACGGAACCGAAGGCGGCGGCTCGCCTGTCGGTCCGCCCGTGATCGCCGCCCCGCCCGTCGTGCACGGCTCCGCGCCGATGGGGCCGACCAAGATCGCGGCCCGCGACGTCTCGGTCTCCTACAGCGGCAAACAGGCGCTGTACGACGTCACGCTCGATATTCCGGACAAGACGGTCACCGCCCTGATCGGTCCCTCGGGTTGCGGCAAGTCGACCTTCCTGCGGACCATGAACCGCATGAACGACACCATTCCGGGCTGCAAGGTCACCGGCCGCATCGACATGGACGGGGAGGACATCAACGCGAAGTCCGTCGATCCCGTCCTGCTGCGCGCCCGCGTCGGCATGGTGTTCCAGAAGCCCAACCCCTTCCCCAAGACCATCTATGAGAACGTCGCCTACGGCCCCCGCATCCACGGCCTCGCCGCATCGAAGAGCGAACTGGACAGCGTGGTTGAAGCCTCGCTGAAGCGCGCCGGTCTGTGGGAAGAGGTCGCCGACCGCCTGCACTCGCCCGGCACCGGCCTGTCCGGCGGCCAGCAGCAGCGGCTGGTGATCGCCCGCGCCATCGCCGTCGAACCCGAAGTCATCCTCATGGACGAGCCCTGCTCGGCCCTGGATCCCATCGCGACGGCCAAGATCGAGGAACTGATCGACNNATCGTCATCGTCACCCACTCCATGGCGCAGGCCGCCAGGGTCAGCCAGCGCACCGCCTTCTTCCACATGGGTCGGCTGGTCGAGACCGGCGACACCGAAGACATCTTCACCAATCCTCGCGAGCGGCGCACGCTCGACTACATCACCGG
>DDSO01000044.1:0-168 GCA_002343425.1 Brevundimonas sp. UBA2388 | reverse complement strand
CGCATGGGCGGTCTGGCCGAGGCCCAGGTCGCCGACGCCGTCGATTCGGTGGCTCGCCGCGATATCGCCCTGGCTCGCGCGGTCGTGGAGCGCGACGCCCGACTGGACGCGATGCACAGGGATATCGAGCGCAAGGCCATCCGGCTGATCGCCCTGCGCCAGCCGGTC
>DDSO01000019.1:4081-19525 GCA_002343425.1 Brevundimonas sp. UBA2388 | reverse complement strand
CGGCGAGCGCGATCAGCGCCGCCGTCCAGAACGTGTTTCGATGGAATGCCGCTCGCTGGCTCACTTGCTCGTGCCGAAGTCGACCTTGGGAGCCTTCTGCTCTTCAGCCGGACAGTCGAACGTGGCCATCACCTCGGCGGACGGATAGAGGAACGACTTCCAGAGGCGTCCCGGGAACGTGGTGATCTCGGTATTGTACTGGCGCACGGCCTGGATGTAGTCGCGCCGCGCGATCGAGATGCGGTTCTCCGTGCCTTCGATCTGGCTCTGCAGCGCCAGGAAGTTCTGGCCCGACTTGATGTCCGGATAGCGCTCGACAACCAGCAACAGCCGCGACAGCGCCTGCGAGAGTTGGCCCTGGGCCGCCTGGTAGCGCTGGAAGGCCGCCGGGTCGTTCAGCGTCTCTGGCGTGACCGTCACGCCGGTCGCTTGCGCCCGGGCCTCGATCACCTGGGTCAGGGTGGTGCGCTCGGCGATCGCCGCGCCCTGCACCGTGGCCACCAGATTGGGCACCAGGTCGGCGCGGCGCTGGTACTGCGACTGGACATCGGCCCATTTTGCCTTGGCGGCCTCTTCCTTGGTCGGGATGGCGTTGATCCCGCAACCCGCCATGGCGGGGGTCAGGATCACGACGGCCGCGAGGGCCGAAACACGGGGCGAGAAGCGGATCATCGACGTCTCCTGACAGGCCAGAGTCCGACTATCGGGGTTCAATGGCGCAGGTTCAAGCGTCCAGAGGTTCGGGCGTGACGCCGATGGACCGGCAGGCGGCCGAATAGGTGTTGGCCAACAGGCAGGCGATGGTCATCGGGCCCACGCCTCCAGGCACTGGCGTGATCTGTCCAGCAACCCCGGCGGCCTCGGCGAAGGCGACGTCGCCCACGAGGCGGGTCTTGCCCTCGGCCGCCTTGACCGGATCGCGGGACGGCACACGGTTGATGCCGACGTCGATGACCGCCGCGCCGGGTTTGATCCAGTCGCCGCGCACCATCTCCGGTCGGCCGACGGCGGCCACCAGTATGTCTGCGGTGCGGCACAGGGCGGGCAGGTCGCGGGTCCGGGAATGGGCGACGGTCACGGTGCAGCTCTCGGCCAGCAGCAGCTGCGCCATCGGCTTGCCGACGATGTTGGAGCGTCCGACGATCACGGCGTTCAGCCCGGACAGATCACCCAGTTCGGCCTTCAGCAGCATCAGACAGCCCAGCGGCGTGCAGGGCACCAGCCCTGGCAGGCCGACAGCCAGACGCCCGGCGTTGACGACGTGAAAACCGTCGACGTCCTTGTCCGGATCAATCGCGTCCAGCACGGCCGAGGCGTCGATGTGGCCGGGCAGGGGCAACTGGACGAGAATGCCGTGGATGCCGGCGTCGGCATTCAGCGCCGCGATCAGGGCCAGCAGGTCCACCTGCGAGGTCGTGTCGGCAAGGCGGTGGGTGTCGGACCGCATGCCGGCGCGCTGGGTCGTTTCGCCCTTGTTGCGGACATAGACCTGGCTGGCGGGGTCTTCGCCGACGATGACGACGGCGAGGCCCGGCTTGACGCCATGCGCTGTTTCCAGCCGCGCCGAGGCGGCGGCGACGCGCTCCACCAAGCCGGCCGCAAAGGCCTTGCCGTCGATCAGGGTCGCGCGGGCGGGGTCGGCCGTCATGGATTTCGGCTCCGGTCGTCAGGAATCGTGCGGTCGCCGCGATTTACAGAGGGCGCGGTTCGGCGTCTATGATCGGAGTCGCATTCAAGGGGATATCCATGCGCCGTAAGACCATTCTCGCCGCCGTCAGCCTGCTGGCGTTGTCGATCTCGGCGCCGGCGCTTGCCCAGCGCGCGGAGACCCTTTCGCCTGGCCGGACCATTGAGGGCCAGATCACGGAGGGCGACGGCACGGCGGCCGACGACGCCTACCGCTACGACGACTATCTGATCCGCGCCCGCGCCGGCCAGCGGCTGGAAGCTATCATGCGCGCTGACGACTTCGACGCCTATCTCGAAGTCTTTCACCAGGGCGACAGCGAGGCCCTGGCGCAGGACGACGACGGTCTCGGCGAAGGCACCCATTCGCGGCTGCGCTTCACGGCGGACCGGGCGGGAACCTATGTGCTCCGGGCCCGCACCCTCTCGGGCATCCGGGGCGGGGCCTATTCCCTCGGCCTGACCCAGCGTCCGCCGGCGGGTCGCCCACCGCGGCCGTCGGGCATCCGCGTCGGACAGTCGATCCAGGGCGCGCTGACGGCGGGCGATCCGGAGAGCGAAGGCGGCCGAGCCTATGACGCCTACACCTTCCGGGCCCGCGCGGGCGACCGGTTCGTCATCGACCTGACCGCCGACGATTTCGATCCCGTGGTCCGGGTCGGCCAGATGCGGGCGGGCGAGTTCAACGAACTGGCCATGAACGACGACACGCTGGAGACGGGCCTCAACTCGCGGCTGATCTTCATGGCGGAGGAGAGCGGCGACTACATCATCCGGGCGACGCCGCTCGGCGCGGGCGACGAAGGCGCCTACACCCTGGCCCTGGCGCGCGGGCCGGAACTTGCCGCCGCCCAGGAGATCGAGATCGGCGGCTCGGTCGAAGGGGCGCTGTCCGAGGGAGACGGCAAGGGCGTTGGAGGCGCCACCGCCGACGCCTATCGCTTCTCCGGACGGGAGGGCCAGCGCATCCGCATCGAAATGAGCTCGGACGCATTCGACACCTACATCGAGCTGTTCGACGCCAGCCGCGTCAGCCTGGCCGAGGACGACGACGGCGGGGCCGAGGGCACTAATTCGAGGCTCACCTTCACCCTGCCGCGGACCGGCGTCTATTTCATCGAGGCCCGCGCCTTCACGGAATCGACGGGCGGCTATTCGCTGTCGGTTTCCGAGGTCGAGCCGGAGAAGGCTCCGGAGACGCTGGCCTTCGGCTCGCCGATCCAGGGAGAGATCAGCGAGACCGATCCGGTCGACGGCGACGATCGCGGCTATGACGCCTTCTCCTTCAGCGGCGCGGCGGGCCAGCGGGTCCAGGCGATCATGCGGTCCGGCGACTTCGACACCTATCTGCAGATCGGGCGCGCCGGGGCGGAGTTCGAGCCCCTGGCCTCTGACGACGACGGTCTGGGCGAGGGCACCGATTCCCGGCTCAACTACACCCTGCCGGAAGACGGCGACTATGTGCTCCGGGTCTCGCCGCTGGGATCGGAAGGAAAGGGTCTTTACGCCCTTGAGCTGATCGACCGCGGGCCGCAGCCTCAGCCAGGCAGCGTTCTGGTCGGCGCCACGGCGAGAGGCATCCTGACCGAAACCGACGCGACCGCCCAGGACAACAGCTTCTATGACGCCTATCGCGTGACCCTGAAGGAAGACGAGAAGCTGCTGATCACCATGGTCTCCAACGAGGTCGACAGCTTCCTGGTGGTCGGACGCGAGCAGGACGGCGGCGGCTTCGAGGTGCTGGGTTCGGACGATGACAGTCTGTCGGACACCCATGCCAAGCTGGAATGGACCGCGCCCGCGGACGGAATCTACGAGGTCCGGGCCGGCACCTTCCAGCAGGGGCAGACCGGAGCCTATGCGCTGAACGTCGAGAAGCAGCCCTAGGGGTATCGCCCCGGGCATGCCGGACGCGTAGAGTGACGGCGTGTCCGATATCGTGAACCGCAAGGATCAGCATCTCGATGTCATCCTTGCGGGGATGGCGGTCCATGGGCTGGACAACGGCTTCGGCGAGGTTCGCTTCGTGCACGAGGCGCTGCCGGATCTGGATCACGGCAAGATCGACCTCGGGACAGATTTCCTAGGCCGACGCCTGAAAGCGCCCCTGTTGATCAGTTCGATGACGGGCGGGCCGGCGCGGGCCGAGGCGATCAACGCCCGGCTGGCCGAGGCGGCGCAGCATCTGGGCATCGCCCTGGCCGTCGGATCGCAGCGGGCGGCGCTGGACGCAGAGGGCGCGACGCCGGGGCTGGATATGGCCCTGCGGCTTCGGGCTCCCGACACGCCGATCCTGGCCAATATCGGCGCGGCCCAGCTGACGCGCGGCTTCGGCGTCGACGAGGCCCGGCGCGTGCTGGACATGATCGCCGCCGACGCACTGATCGTGCACCTGAACCCGTTGCAGGAGGCCTGCCAGCCCGAGGGCGACCGCGACTGGTGGGGCGTCGGCGCGGCGCTGGAGGCGCTGGTGAAGGCGATTGACGCGCCGGTGGTGGTCAAGGAGACGGGGGCCGGGATTTCGGCGGCTACCGCAAAGCGGCTGTTCGCCATGGGCGTGGCGGCGGTCGACGTGGCCGGCGCGGGGGGCTCGAACTGGGCTACGGTCGAGGGCGAGCGGGCCGAGGGCGAGGGCGACAAGGCCCATGCCGCCGCCTTCGCCGACTGGGGCATACCCACGGCGACGGCTATCGCCGAAATCCGTGCGGCCTGTCCCAAGGGTCTGATCATCGGTTCCGGCGGCATCCACGACGGGGTCGAGGCGGCCAAGGCGATCCGGCTGGGCGCGGATATGGTTGGTCAGGCGGCCGGGGTTCTGGGCGCCGCGACGGTCTCGACGGAGGCGGTGGTGGAGCATTTCCATACCGTGCTGCGCCAGATGCGCACCGTCTGTTTCTGCACCGGCTCCGCAAATCTGGCGGCCCTGCGCAAGGCGCCGCTGCAGGGCTGACGCCGGACGCCCGCGAGGGGCGGAAAGACACTGTTTCAGCCGAAAAATTGCGTCGCATTTCGCGGCGTCGGCAGGGGGGGGGCCTTGCGCGGGGTCGGCAGGCCTGGGTGCGGTCCTGTCGGGAGAATTCAGCGTGTCAATGACCGCGCCCGTGGGCGTGGAAGCATTGATGCACGCGGGTGCGTCGGATTCGGTCGTGGGGGAGGAAACGGCGCGTATCCGGTCGGCCCTGAGGGGTCGAAAGGGTGGTTTCGGGGTTCAAAGGGGCGGGAAGATGGGGGGCGAGATTACACTGTTGCTCCCGTCACTTTCGTCATCCTCCGGCAAGCCGCGCCTTCGCGGCGCAGACCGGGGGACCCAGCGGCGCCGAAGGCGAACTGTCCAGCCGCGCTCGCGGCAGGTTCGCGCTCACGCGCGCCGCTGGGTCCCCCGGTCTCCCCCCGCTTGCGCGAGGGTCGCCGGAGGATGACGAAAGGAAAAGAAACGGATAGGTTGTGCGCATGCGCACGCACCGTACCTTCATCGCCACCTATATGATGGGCAGCGGGCAGAACGGGACGATCTATACGGGTATGACCTCCAACCTGTTCGCGCGGGTCTGGAAGCACAAGGCGCACGCCTTCGCCGGCTTCACCGACGACTACGACTGCACCCGCCTGCTCTGGTTCGAGCGCCATGCCTGGGTGGTCGATGCGATCCGGCGCGAGAAGCGGATCAAGAAATGGCTCCGCGACTGGAAGCTGGCGCTGATCGAGCGCGAGAACCCCGACTGGCAAGACCTCGCCGCCGACTGGTTCCCCGTCAACGACCCCAACTGGACCCCGCCCGAAGAGCCGGACTGACCTTTGCGGCCCCCGCTTGACCCCGACCCCTCCACCCCACACCCTCCGCCGCATGAAGCTCGCCCCCGTCCTCCTCATTCTCGCCGCCGTCGCCTTCGCCGCGGCCGCCGGAAGCTGGCAGTGGATCATCGGCCGGTATGCGCCGGGCTATTCGGCGGCGCAGATGTTCATGGACGCCGACCCCGTAGCCAAGCTGTCGATGATGCTGGCCCAGACCCTGACGTTTGGCGCCTTCTTGCTCGGCGTGATCGGCCTGTTCGTCCGCAGCGCGGCGGCGACCTTCCGGATTCTGCTGCTGCTGATCGCCGCCGCCTCGGCCGGGCTCGGCGTCCTGGCCGCCCTCTACGGCTGGATGAATATCCAGACGGCGATCCGCAACCTCGGAGGCGTCTCGTTCGAGGTCGCCGCCCCCTCCTACGCCGAGACGCTTATGGCCCTGTCCGTCGGCCTGTTCGGCGCCCTGGTCGCGCTCGGCTTCCACGCCCTTCTGGCGCGCCGGGCCTGAGCCCATGTGCGCCTCCTATGAAGCCAAATTCTCCGTCACCCAGCTGGTCGAGGCCTTTGACCGGCACGGGGCGCCGCTGGCCTTCCCCGGCGGTCTGCCGAACATCGAGCCGGTCGATGAGGTGCGGCCCACCGATATCGCCCGGGCGGTCCGCGCCACCGACACCGCCGCCGCCGCCGAACTGGCACCCATGCGGTTCGGCTTTCGCGGGCCCGTGCGGCCGGGCGGCAGCAAGCCGCCGCCGGTGATCAATTTCCGCTCCGAGGGCCGCAGCTTCGGCAATGGCGAAACCGGCGGCCGGGCCCTGGTCCCCGCCTCCGGCTTCTATGAATTCACCGGCGACAAATATCCCAAGACCCGCTGGCGGCTGCGCGGCGCCGACGGCGGTTTTCTGGCCCTGGCCGCCGTCTGGCGCGCCGGCCGCGACGGCGAGCCCGATGCCTTCGCCCTGTTGACCGCCGCGCCCGGGCCGGACGTCGCCCCCTATCATACGCGCGGGGTCATCCCCCTGCCGCCGGAACTCTGGGCCGACTGGCTGTTCGACCGCCGTCCGGCGGAGGCGATGCTGCTGCCACCGCCGGCCGGAACCCTGCTGGCCGAGGCCGCGCCGCGCGGCTGAAGGCGACCTTTCCGCCCCGTATCATCCCGTCCCTCTGAACCCCCGACTGTGCCTTCTCGCCCCCTCAGGGGCGGGCGCCGACTTTATTTGCCATCCCCCCTCCGGCGCCCGGCTAGACTCTGATCGTCGCGGCCCGCCTGGCCGCGCCGACGCCTGCCCGGTCTTTGACAATCCCATCCCGACCCCGCCCGACCGCCCCAGGTCCGGCGCGCACCCCGCAAGACCCGAGGGGCGAGAAGACAGCTTTTCGCAATTTTCGGAGGGAAGGCGCCTTCCCGACCCTCGCCTCCGCGAAGCCGTCCGCCGCACACCTGTCCGTTCGCGTTTCGCGAATGAACACCCGGCCCCGTTCGCGAACGGCAGCCGCCTGACCCCGCAATCCGGATGGCGGCGGGCCCGGCGGCCCCTCACGGTCAGTCCATGGAAACGGCCCGGTCGTCGGGCCTCAAACAAAGGGACTACCGCAATGATCCGCATCGCCACCGTCGCCGCCGCCCTGCTGCTCACCGCCGCCCCGGCCCTCGCCCAGTCTGCTGACAACAAGGTCGTCCTGACCTTCGAGACCGGCGCCCGCACCGGCATGGTCATGGTCGCCCTGTACGATACGGCCGCCGCCTTCGATGCCCGCTCCGCCGCCCCGGTCGCCGCCACCGCCGTCAGCGCCTCGGGCCGCGTGGTCGCCACCTTCGAAAACCTGCCCGCCGGCGACTATGCGGTGAAGGCGTTCCACGACGTGAACGGCGACGGCGAGATGAACACCAACCCGTTCGGCATGCCGGTCGAGCCCTATGCCTTCTCCAACAACGCCGTCGGCAACATGGGCCCCGCCCGGTGGTCCGCCGCGCATTTCGCTGTCTCGGGCGAGACGACGCAAACGATCAGCATCCGCTGATCCGCCGCCCGCGCCGCCCATCAGGAGAGACCTTCATGCAAACGTCCCGCCGAAACTTCCTGATGGGCGCCGCCGCCCTGTCAGCCGCCGTGATCACCCCGGAAACGGTCCGCGCCATGGTCGCCATGCAGGCGACCGCCGACTGGGCCCTGGCCACCGCCGACCTCGAGGCCGACATCGCTCCCCGCGCCATGCGGCTGGTCCACGGCCGCGCCCCGGCCGACCTGACGGGGACCCTGTTCCGTAACGGCCCGGGCAAGTTCCGCCGCCCCGGCGGCTCGGCCACCCACTGGTTCGACGGCGACGGCCTGATGCGGGCCTTCCGCGTCAACGACGGCCAGGTCACCCTCGAGGCCCGCTTCGCCGACACCCCCAAACGCCGCTGGGAGAGCGAGATCGACGCCGTCGTCACCCCCGGCTTCGGCACCGTTGGCGACAGCCGCGCCCGCATCGGCGGCACCGATGACGCCAACGCCGCCAACACTGCCGTCATGGTCGCCGGCGACGAGGTCTGGGCTCTCTGGGAAGGCGGCGCGCCGCTGGCCATGAACGCCTCGGACCTGTCGACCAAACGGTTCGTCAGCCTGCGCGACGACCTCAAGGGCATGCCCTTCCAGGCCCATCCCCGCTACGATCCCGACGGCACGATCTGGAACATCGGCCTGGACGCCGACAAGGCCATCATCTGGCGGCTCAACGCCGACCGCAGCCTGCACACAGCCGAGGTCATCGACCTGCCGCGCGCCAGCTTCATGCACGACTTCACCGCCACGGCCCGCCACCTGATCCTGGTGCTCCAGCCCTGGATCTTCGGCCGCAGCGGCCTGCCCTATGCCGCGCGATTCACCTGGAAGCCGGACATGGGGACCCAGGTCCTGGTCATCGACAAGGCCGACCTGTCGCGCCGCCGGATCTTCGAACTGCCGACCTTCAGCTATTTCCATCTCGGCGACGCCTGGGAGGACGCCTCCGGCACGATCCGCTTCGACGTCGCCGCCGGCAAGGACGTGGCCTTCGCCATCGACGGCGCCCGGGTGCTGGTCGAACAGCGCGGCGTGGTGCCCGGCGAACATGCGGTGCTGAACCTGATTACGCTGCATACGGACGGTCGCGCCGAAATGGTCTCCAGCGGCGTCACCGCCGAGTTCCCGAAAAGCGATCCGCGCCGCGCCGGCCTGCCGCGCCGCCTGACCGTCCACGTCGCCGGCGAGCGCCCCGATCGCCCACTGCCCACCGGCCTCGCCACCTGGGACTGGGACACGGGCCGCCCGGACACCTTCCTCTTTGGCGATGCCCAGATCGTGGAAGAGGCGGTCTTCGTCCCGCGCGGCCCGGACGAGGCCGACGCCTGGCTGATCGCCCCCTCGATCAACCTCGCCGAGGGCGTCACCGAACTCCACGCCTTCGACGCCGCCCGCGTCGCCGAGGGCCCGGTCGCCACCTGGCGCGCCGACGTCGCCCTGCCCGCCGGTTTCCACGGGGTGTGGGCGGGGTAGGGCCTCAAGCAGCGAGCCGCCGCGCGATGAGCGTTAGGCCAAAAAGCCCTAGTACCAGCCGGCGTCGCGCAGGGCCCTGGCGTAGCGGCGGCTGACCGGCGCCTCGATGCCGCCCTCCAGCGTCAGGGTCGCCCGGCCGTCGCCGCGGCTGACGTCCCGAACGGCGTCCCTGGCCACCCACCAGCTGCGGTGCGTCTGGGCCCCCTCCAGACCTTCCAGCTCGGTCAGGGCGTCGGACAGCCGCATCAGGATCAGGTCCGATCCGCGGTCGGTATGGATGCGCAGATAATGGTCCTCGGACGACACCGCCCGGATCGCCGCGCCCCTCAGCTTGAACGGCAGCCGGTCGATGAACCGTGCGGGCTTCGCCCCCGGCGCCGCGGCGTGGGTCTGCACGGGGGTCCGCGCCAGGAAGACATTCAGGGCACTGATCGTCGCCGTCACCACCAGCACCGGCCCGATGAAGGCCGGCAGCCGGGCGAGATCAACCGACCGGTCGCCATCGAAAAACCAGCTGGTAAGTGCCCAGACCAGGACCACCAGCGGCCCGGACATCACCAGCGTCAGCGCCACGACCGCCAGCAACGGCCGCCGGTCCATGTCGACATGGCGCTCGACCAGCAGGGAGCAGACATGCCCCCAGAGGGCTCCCATCAGCATGAGCGGCAGCCAGTACGCCAGCCGGAACAGCAGCGACGTCCCGCTCATCCCGAACGCCTCGGTCAGCGCCAGCAGCACCCCGCCGCCGAGCGCCACCCCGAGGCCGCGCAGCAGCCCGCGATCGATCGACAACCGCACGACGTCCCTCGACGTCTCCACCTCGCTCATGCCGGATCCGCCGGCCCGCAGACCGCCCGGAACCCGGCCGCCGCGAACCTGACCATATAGTCGCAGGCGCTCTCCAGATCGCCCGACCGGCACAGCCCGCCGGACAACCGGTCAAGTCTTCCCGTCTCGCCCAGCGTCAGCGTCAGCGCCCCCGAAAGGTTGTGATAGGCCCAGTAAAGATCGACCTCCCGGGCGTTCGGCAGAACGCGCTTGATCAGTTCGATCAGCCGCCGGATCGCCGGGTCATAATAGCGGGCCATGGTCTCGCCGCCGAAAGTAGGGTTGGCGTTGGTCTGGGCCACCAGCGCCGAATAGTGCTTCCACCCCGGCCCGCCCTTCATCGACCACTGGAACGGCGGCCGGAGAAATGCTTCGAACAGGCCTTCAAGCGTCATTCCGTCTCCCATCTCGGCGGAATAGCGGTTGATGGCGTCGACCCGTTCATTGTTCCAGACCTCGGCCCGCCGCAGAAACACCGCGTCGAACAGTCCCCGCTTGGCACCGAAATAGTAGTGGACCAGCGCCGTATCCACGCCCGCCTCCCGCGCCACCTCCCGGATAGTCACGCCATAGAAGCCGTGTTTGGAGAACAGGTCCTCCGCCGCGTCGAGGATCAGGTCCCGCGTATCGGCGGCGCCGGCGGCCTTGGCCTTGGGCGGACGGCCTCGTTTTGCGGTCGGCGCATCGAGCTTGGTCATGAGGCTGAAGCTAGGCCGCATCGCCCCGCCTGTGCAACGGCGCCACAGGTCGGCCTGCCGGTGATGTCATGGAAGCGGAGCCGTTTGACAGGCGGCTGAAAACGATTACGTTCCAGAAAATCATTGAACGCTGAATAAAAGCGTCATCGGGCTGGAAATCACAGGACTGGGGCTACCATGAACCGCTATGTAAAGACCGCCTTGCTTGCCGGAGCCGCCTGGAGCGCGCTCTCCACCTTCGCGATGGCCCAGGACGCCGCGCCGCAGGACGGGGTCTCCGCGCTTGACGACGTCGTTGTCAGCGCCCGCCGCCGCGACGAGCTGCTGAAGGACGTGCCGATCTCGGTCTCGGCCATCGGCGAAGAGCGCCTGGAACAGACCGGCGCCTCGGACATCACCGCCCTGCAGCAGCAGACCCCGAACGCCACTGTTCAGGTCGCCCGCGGTTCGAACTCGACCCTGATCTCCTTCATCCGCGGCGTCGGCCAGCAGGATCCGCTGTGGGGCTTCGAGCCCGGCGTGGGCCTGTATGTCGATGACGTCTACGTCGCCCGCCCGCAGGGCGCCGTTCTCGACATCTATGATGTCCAGCGCATCGAAGTGCTGCGCGGCCCGCAAGGTTCGCTGTACGGCCGCAACACCGTCGGCGGCGCGGTCAAATATGTCACCAACGGCCTGTCGAGCGATCCGGAGCTGACCCTGCGCGGCGCCTTCGGCAGCTTCAACCAGATTGATCTGATGGCAGCCGGCAGCATCCCGCTCGCCGACAATTTCCGCGTCGGCGGCGCGGTCGCCTCGTATCAGCGTGACGGCTACGGCACCAACATCAACACCGGCGCCGAACACTACAACAAGGATGTCCTCGCTGGCCGCATCAGCGCCGAGTGGGAGCCGCGCGACGACATGTCGATCCGCCTCGCCTTTGACCGGGTCCAGGACGACTCCAACCCCCGCCACGGCCACCGTGAACTCGCCGGTGCCACGCCCGCCGGCGCGGTTCTACCGAGCGTCTACGACACCAACGCCGGCGTCGGCGACGACAACTCGGTGATGAACCAGGGCGCTTCGGCGACCATCCGGCTCGATCTGAACGACAACTGGACCTTCAAGTCGATCACCGCCTGGCGCGAGGGCGACACGGACACGGTCATCGATTTCGACAACACGCCTCTGCCCACGCTGGATATCCCCGCCTACTACGCTGATGATCAGCTGACGCAGGAGTTCCAGTTCCTGTTCGACTACGACCGGGTCCAGGGCGTGGCCGGCATCTTCTATCTGGACGGCCATGCCGAGGGCGCCTTCGACACCATCCTGGGCGGCGCCGGCATCGTCATCGGCACCGGTGGCTCGGTCGATACCGAGAGCTGGGCCGGATTCGCCGACGTGAACCTCGACATCACCGACCGCCTGCACCTCGGCATCGGCATGCGCTACACGCTCGACACCAAGACGGGGACGGTGTTCCGGGCCAACTACCTGGGCGCGACCCGCAGCCCCATTCTGGGCGGGACAGTGCGCGCCCCTCTGCTGGTGCGGACCAACTACACCAACACCAAGGACTTCACCCAGTTCACGCCGCGGATCGCGCTTTCCTACGATCTCACGGATGACATGACGACCTACGTCTCGTTCTCGCAGGGCTTCAAGTCGGGCGGCTTCGACATGCGCGGCGACGCCGTGTTCACCCCTGACACGGTCAATGGCTATGACCCCGAAACCGTCGACTCCTGGGAGATCGGTCTGAAGGGCGCGCTCGATCGCCTGACGTTCGCCGCCTCGGCCTTCTACAACGAATACCAGGACCAGCAGGTCACCACCCAGGTGCCCGCTGTTGGCGGCATCGCCAGCTTCGTCGACAACGTCGGCTCCTCGACCTTCTACGGCTTTGAACTCGAGGGTCAGCTCCGCATCCTCGACGGCTTGCACGCCAACTTCGCCGTCGGCTATCTGAACTCCGATTTCGAGGAGTTCCTGCGCTACAATCTCGGCACGGCGATGTACGAGGACATCTCCAGCCAGGTCGTGCTTCAGAACGCTCCGGAATGGACCGGCTATCTCGGCCTCACCTGGATCGGCGACGTCGGCGGCGGCCAGCTGGCGGTGACCCCGTCGGTCAGCTACCGCGGCGACTACAGCCAGTTCGAGTTCCCGAACCCCGTGCTGGATCAGCAGGCCTATTCGCTGGTTGATCTGTCGATCGTCTGGACCGACCCGACTGACCGCTTCACTGTCGGCCTCTACGGCAAGAACCTGACCGACGAAGAGTACCGCGTCGGCGGCTACAACTTCCCGGGCGCGCTCTTCGACAACTCGATCATCGGCTACTACGGCCCGCCGCAGACCGTCACGGCGTCGCTGCAGGTCAAGTTCTGATCCGCCGAAAAGACTCCTGAAGCCTGATCGCATCTGATCCAGGGCGGCGGTTCACCTGAGCCGCCGCCCTTTTTCTTTGGCGCTGCCCCAAAGCAACGCTACCGTCCCGTCCAACAAGAAGACCAGTCGAGGGAAACGCCATGACCGCCACGGATGCCGCCGCGCGGGCTGAACGGCCCGGATATCGCTTCTATGTCCTGGCGATTCTGATCCTCGTCTACATGCTGAACTTTCTGGATCGCCAGATCATCGGCATCCTCGCGGCGCCGCTGAAGGCGGAGTTCGGCCTGTCCGACAGCCAGTTCGGCCTGCTGGGCGGCATCGCTTTCGCCTCAGTCTATTCGACTCTCGCCATACCCCTGGCCTGGCTGGCCGACCGCTACAGCCGGGTCTGGATCATGACCGGCGCCCTGACCGTCTGGTCCGGATTCACCGCCCTGTGCGGCGTGGCCACATCCTTCACCCAGTTGTTCCTGTTCCGCATGGGCGTGGGCATCGGCGAGGCGGGCGGCGTCGCGCCGGCCTATTCGCTCGTCGCCGACTATTTCCCGCCGCATCAGCGGGCGCGGGCGCTGGCGGCGTTCGCCTTCGGGATTCCGCTGGGCACGGCCGCGGGCACGCTGGTCGGCGGCCTGCTGGCCGCGACCTACGGCTGGCGTACGGCCTTTATCGTTGTCGGCCTCGCCGGTGTGCTGCTCGCGCCGGTGCTTCTGCTGACGGTTCGCAATCCCAAACGGGGCGGGACGGATACGATCAAGACCGAGGCCGAGCTGGCGGCCATCGCCGCTGCGCCCGTGGTCGGCTCGGGCAAGTCTGGCGCGATCGCGGCCCTGATCATGCTGGGTCTCGGTCTCGGCGCGCTCTCCCTGGCCGCCCTCATCCATTTTGGCGGTCTGGCGCTCGGCAATCCGCTGGTGTTCGCCTTCGGCGGCCTGCTGGCCATGGTGATCGGCATTTCCCTGACGATCGCGCGCCGCACCGCCTCGGCGGTCATTCCAAAACCGAGCTTCTGGCTGCTGGCGCTCGGCGCGGCGTCGTCCTCGGTGTGCGGCTACGGCGTCGCCGGCTGGCTGCCCCTGTTCTTCATGCGCAGCTTTGGCCTGACCCTGTCGCAGACCAGCTGGTACTATGCCGGCATCGCCCTGATCGGCGGGGTCCTCGGGATCTGGGCCGGCGGCGCCATCGCCGACAAACTGTCGAAGCGCGGCAAGGGCGCCTATCCGCTGACCCCGGCCATCGCCTTCCTGATCTCGGCGCCGATGTTCATCCTGGCGATGAACTCGCCCTGGCTGATCGGGCTGGTCATTCCGGGCGGCGGTACCAATGCCCAGCAGCTGATTCTGGCCTTCCTGATCTTCATCATCCCGACCGGGCTGAACCTGGCCTGGCTCGGGCCGATCACGGCATCGATCCAGCATCTGGTGCCGGCCCCGATGCGGTCTACCGCCTCTGCCCTGTTCCTGCTGCTGAACAACCTGCTCGGCATCGCCGTCGGCTTCTACTATTTCGGCTGGATGAGCGACCTGCTGGCGCCCCGGTTCGGCGAGGAAAGCCTGCGCTGGGCGATCTACACCGGCATGGGCTTCTATGTGCTCGCCGCCTTCCTGCTGATCGGGGCTTCAAGGACGCTGAAGAAGGACTGGGTGGACTGATCGCGGGGTGACGGTTGCGCCTGCGAAGGCGCAACCCCTATAAGCGCCGCAACTCCTCCCAGCAGTCCGGCGGCGCCTCTCCATGAACATCCACGAATACCAGGCCAAACAGGTCCTGAAGGGCTTTGGCGCACCGGTCGCCGAGGGCGTCGCCATCACCTCGGCTGATCAGGCCGAGGCCGCCGCGAAGCAACTTCCCGGCCCGCTCTATGTCGTGAAGTCACAGATCCACGCGGGCGGCCGAGGCAAGGGCAAGTTCAAGGAGCTGCCGGCCGACGCCAAGGGCGGCGTCCGCCTCGCCTTCTCGATCGAGGACGTGGTCAAGAATGCGAAAGAGATGCTGGGCAATACGCTCGTCACCGCCCAGACCGGCCCGGCCGGCAAACAGGTCAACCGCCTCTATATCGAGGACGGCGCCGACATTGACCGCGAGCTCTATTGCTCGCTGCTGGTCGACCGTTCGACGGGCCGCGTGTCCTTCGTGGTGTCGACCGAGGGCGGCATGGACATCGAGGCGGTCGCCCATGACACGCCCGAGAAGATCCTGACCATCGACATCGACCCGGAAGCCGGCGTGACGCCCGCCAATGTCGCCGAGATCAACACCGCCTACGGCCTGACCGGCGATGCGGCGAAGGACGGCGAGAGCCTGTTCCCCATCCTCTACAAAGCCTTCGTCGAAAAGGACATGGCGATGCTGGAGGTCAATCCGCTGATCGTCATGAAGGACGGTCATCTGCGGGTGCTGGACGCCAAGGTCAGCTTCGACGGCAATGCGCTGTTCCGCCACGAGGACATGAAGGCGCTGCGCGACGAGACCGAGGAAGACGCCAAGGAGATCGAGGCCTCGGAATGGGACCTCGCCTATGTCGCCCTCGACGGCAACATCGGCTGCATGGT
>DDSO01000019.1:0-4028 GCA_002343425.1 Brevundimonas sp. UBA2388 | reverse complement strand
GGCGGCATCATGCGCTGCGACGTCATCGCCGAGGGCGTGGTCGCCGCGGTGAAGGAAGTGGGCCTGAAGGTGCCGCTGGTCGTCCGCCTCGAAGGCACCAATGTCGTGGAGGGCAAGCGCATCCTGAATGAATCGGGTCTGGCCATCACCGCCGCCGACGACCTCGACGACGCCGCCCAGAAGATCGTCGCGGCGGTGGGGTGATGTCGCGAGGCTGCCTGATCGCACTGGTCATAAGCATGGCTGGGACTGCTTGCGCGCAAGAGGCAAACGGGCTTCCGGGCGCGGTCATGGCCTTTGACCAAGCGTGCCTGCAGGTGCGCGGTGACAGGGTGGCTCTGGCCGCCGTGGCCAATGCACAGGGCTGGGCGTCGGCTGAACGTCGATCACCACCGGAACGCGGTTGGCAGGTCGGCTACTGGACAGAAACACGCGCCCTGGTCCGCCTCACCGGCTATCCAGCCACGGCAGACGGTTTGACCCCTGCACAGGTGATCTGCGCCGTGGACCGCATCGAAGCCCGCCCCGGTTGGGAGCAGAAGGTTTCGGCGCTTACTGTCGATGGTGCGCCGTTGGGTGAGCCATCTCAGCCTGACTTGTCGACGTATCAGATACGGCCTGACATGGAGTTGAAGGTGTGGGACCTAGCTGACGGCAGCCGTATCCACGCGTCCTACATACCCACCCGATCCTACCTCGAACTTTCCATCAACTACCCAACTGGCCGCTGACCCATGTCCATCCTCGTCGACAAGAACACCAAGGTCATCGTCCAGGGCCTGACCGGCAAGACCGGCACCTTCCACACCGAACAGGCGCTCCGTTACTACGGGACGAAGATGGTCGGCGGCGTGCACCCGGCCAAGGGCGGCACCAACTGGACCGGGTCGGAGGGCGAGACCCTGCCGATCTACGCCTCGGTCGCTGAAGCCAAAGAGGCCACCGGCGCGACCGCCTCGGTCATCTATGTCCCGCCGGCGGGCGCCGCAGACGCCATCATCGAGGCCATCGAGGCCGAGGTGCCGTTCATCACCTGCATCACCGAGGGCATTCCGGTGCTGGACATGGTGCGGGTCAAGGCGCGGCTGGACCGCTCGAACTCCCGTCTGCTGGGCCCCAACTGCCCGGGCATCCTGACCCCGGAAGAATGCAAGATCGGCATCATGCCGGGCTCCATCTTCAAGAAGGGCAATGTCGGCATCGTCTCGCGCTCGGGCACCCTGACCTATGAGGCGGTGTTCCAGACCTCGAACGAGGGCCTGGGCCAGACCACGGCCGTCGGCATCGGCGGCGATCCGGTCAAGGGCACGGAGTTCATCGACGTGCTGGAACTGTTCCTCGCCGACCCCGAGACCCGGTCGATCGTCATGATCGGCGAGATCGGCGGCGGCGCCGAGGAAGACGCGGCCCAGTTCCTGATCGACGAGGCGAAGAAGGGCCGCTCCAAGCCCATGGTCGGCTTCATCGCCGGTGTCACCGCGCCCAAGGGCCGGACCATGGGCCATGCCGGAGCCGTCGTCTCGGGCGGCAAGGGCGATGCGGAATCCAAGATCGCCGCCATGCAGGCCGCGGGCATCCGCGTCTCGCCCTCGCCGGCGCGTCTGGGCGCCACCCTGGTGGAAGTCCTCAAGGGCTGAGGCGTCCCGGAACAGGGAGAAGGTCCGATGCGCCGCCTGCTGATCGCCGCCCTGATGCCTCTTCTCGGCGCCGGCGCTCCGGCGATGGCCCAGGAGCACCCCGTTCTCGTCCCCGCGCCCGGCTGGGGCACGGCGCATATCGTTCTTGCGGGCGACTACCGAGGCAAGCAGATCCGCCTTTCCAGGAATGGGAGGGTGATCATGGATCGCCGCTTCACCTCGCCGCCGGGGTCGGAGGACCGTGTGCCCCTGTTCACCGACACGTTCGCCTGGTGGGTGCAGGTGGAGATCGAGGGGTGCCCCACGGCCGTGGAAGTGCGCGTCCCGGTCGAGCCGGAAAAATCGACGTCGCTGATTTTCGACGGCTGCTCGGTCCGCGCCCTGCTGCCAGTCTGAGTGGCGCGACACGGGTGGACGTGCTCAAGGGCCGGGCGTTTGTCCCGTAAGCGGGACAAAAATCTTGGAATTCCGCCGAATTTCGACGCTTTCGCCCCCATTCGGTCATGACCCATAAGGAAACAGCGCCTATATCAACGGCGCCGGTCGCACGCAGGCGTGCGCGCGCCGCCCAAGGGACGTGACGAGAACAATGGCGGACGATGCCGGTCGGCTGAACCAGGTCTTTGCCGAGACCAGCTTCCTGTATGGCTCCAACGCCTCGTTCATCGAGGATTTGCACGAGAAATGGGCGACCGACCCTGCGTCCGTCTCGGGCGAATGGCGCGCCTTCTTCGATCAGCTGCGGGACAATGCCGAGAGCGTGAAGGCATCGGGCGCCGCCGGCTCCTGGGGCCGTTCGTCGGTCACCGAGCCGACCGAGGCCACCGGCGTGTTCGACGGCCGCTGGCCCGCTCCGAAGCCTGATCCGAAGAAACCCGGCGCCCCGGCTGCGGCGCCGGCCGCCGCGCCGGCGCCCGACGCCGCTGTTCTGGCCGAGGCCGTCCGCGCCGCCGCCCATGATTCGATCCGCGCCCTGATGCTGATCCGCAGCTACCGCGTCCGCGGCCACCTGCAGGCCAACCTGGACCCGCTTGGGATCGAACAGCCGACCAGCAATCCCGAACTGACCCCTGAATTCTACGGCTTCAACGAAGCCGACCTCGACCGGCCGATCTTCCTCGACGGCGTCCTGGGCTTCCAGACCGGCACGATCCGCGAGGTCCTGGCCCTGCTCAAGCGCACCTACTGCGGCACGCTCGGCATCCAGTTCATGCATATCGCCGAGCCGGAGGAGAAGTCCTGGCTGCAGGCGCGGTTCGAAGGCGCGGACAAGTTCGCCCAGAACGGCTTCACCCGCGAGGGCAAGCTGGCCATTCTGAACAAGCTGATCGAGGCCGAGGGCTTCGAACGCTTCCTGCACAAACGCTTCCCCGGCACCAAGCGGTTCGGTCTGGACGGCGGCGAGGCCATGGTCCCCGCGCTTGAGCAGGTGATCAAGCGCGGCGGCCAGCTGGGCGTCGACGAGGTCGTCTTCGGCATGGCCCACCGCGGCCGCCTGAACACGCTCGCGGCCGTGATGGGCAAACCCTATCGCGCCATCTTCCACGAGTTCCAGGGCGGCTCGACCGTTCCCTCGGACATCGAGGGATCGGGCGACGTCAAATATCACATGGGGGCCTCGTCGGACCGGTCGTTCGACGGCAACAACGTCCACCTGTCCCTGACCGCCAACCCGTCTCACCTGGAGATCGTCAACCCGGTGGTGCTGGGCAAGGCGCGGGCGAAACAGGCCTTCGACATCCGTGAGGCCAACGCCGGCCAGCCGGAAGAGAAATGGGCGCTCGACCGCTCCAAGGTCATGCCACTGCTGATCCACGGCGACGCCGCCTTCGCCGGCCAGGGCGTGGTGGCCGAGTGTTTCGCCCTGATGGGGCTGAAGGGTTACCGCACCGGCGGGACGATGCATTTCGTCGTCAACAACCAGATCGGCTTCACGACCAGCCCGCGGAACAGCCGGTCATCGCCCTATCCGTCGGACGTGGCCCTGATGGTCCAGGCGCCGATCTTCCACGTCAACGGCGACGACCCGGAAGCGGTCGTCTTCGCCGCCAAGGTGGCGACCGAGTTCCGGCAGAAATTCCACAAGGACGTGGTGGTGGACATGTTCTGCTACCGCCGCTTCGGCCACAACGAGNNGACGATCCGACCTTCACCCAGCCGCTGATGTATTCGAAGATCCGCGCCCTGAAGTCGACGCGCGAGATCTATGCCGAGCGGCTGATCGCCGAGGGCGTCATCGACCAGGCCGCCGTCGACGCGGAGGTGACCCGGTTCGAGGCCTTCCTCGACGCCGAGTTCGAAGCCGGCAAGACCTTCGAGGCGCACAAGGCCGACTGGATGGACGGCCAGTGGCAGGGCATCGGCCAGCCCGACGGCGAGGAGCGCCGCGGC
>DDSO01000134.1 GCA_002343425.1 Brevundimonas sp. UBA2388 | reverse complement strand
CGACATAGCCCATCGCCGCGCGCAAGCCGCCGACCATCTGGTGGATCACCGCCTGGGCCGAACCCTTATAAGGAACCTGCCCCTCGATCCCTTCCGGAACCAGCTTGTCGGAACTGGCTTCCTTCTGGAAATAGCGGTCGGCCGAGCCGGCCCCCATCGCCCCGACAGAGCCCATGCCGCGGTACGACTTGTAGGACCGGCCCTGGTACAGGAAGACCTCGCCCGGGCTTTCGTCCGTGCCGGCGAACATTGAGCCCATCATGGCGCAGGACGCCCCGGCCGCGATGGCCTTGGCCAGGTCGCCCGAATATTTGATGCCGCCGTCGGCGATGACCGGCGCGCCGGACTCCTTCGCCGCGCGGGCCGCTTCCATGATGGCGGTCAGCTGCGGCACGCCGACGCCCGCGACGATGCGGGTGGTGCAGATGCTGCCCGGACCGATGCCGACCTTCACCGCGTCTGCGCCCGCGTCGATCAGGGCGCGGGCGGCGTCATGGGTGGCGACATTGCCGGCGATGATCTGGATGCGGTTGGACTCGCGCTTGATCCGCTCGACCACGCGCGAGACCTGGATCGAATGGCCGTGGGCGGTGTCGATGACGACCACGTCCACGCCCGCCTCCGCCAGCGCCATGGCCCGCTCATAGCCCGCGTCGCCGACGGTCGAGGCCGCGCCGACCAGCAGCCGGCCCTGATCGTCCTTGGCCGCGTGGGGGTGGGCCTGGGCCTTCTCGATGTCCTTCATCGTGATCAGGCCGGTGGCGCGATAGTCCTCGTCGACGACGATGACCCGCTCGATCTTGCGGTCACGCAGCAGGGCGCGCGCCTCGTCCCGTCCTGCGCCCTCGCGCACGGTGACCAGGTCGCCCGTGGTCATCAGCTCGATGGCCTTGCGATTCGGATCGGTGTCGAACCGCATGTCGCGGTTGGTCAGGATGCCGACCAGCCTGCCGGTCTCAGGATCGACCACCGGGAAGCCCGAAATCTTCCGCTTGGCCACGATGGCGCGGATTTCACCGAGCGTCGTCTGCGGCGTGATGGTCACCGGATTGATGACCATGCCGCTTTCATAGCGTTTGACCTCGCGGACCATGTCGGCCTGTTCCTCGACCGTCATATTGCGGTGGAGGATGCCCAGACCGCCGGCCTGGGCCATGGCGATGGCCAGCCGGCTTTCGGTGACCGTGTCCATGGCGGACGAGGTCAGCGGGATGTTCAGCCTGATGTCGCGGGTCAGCTTCGTGGAGACGTCCGCCTCGGCGGGCATGATCTCGGACGGGCCGGGTTCCAGCAAAACATCGTCGAAGGTGAGCCCTTCGCGTATCTCCATGAGGAGTCTCCGTTTTGCGGGCCGCGTATAACGTGTTGCAGCGCGGAACGGCAAGGCCCGCCCGGCCTTATCCTCACGATAAGAACAATTGGCTTGCCGGATGCGGCGCCCGACCCACATCTGGGAGACCTATGGTCCGAATGCTCATCAGCACCGCCCGCCGCCTCGCGCTCAAGATCGCGAGCTATGGCGTGATGCACCTGGTGGTCGCCATCCTGGTGGCCTTCGCCATCACGCGCGACTGGCGGGTGGCCCTGGCGGTCGGGGTGGTCGAGCCCTTCTTCCAGACCATCGCCTATTCCATCCACGACCGCGTCTGGCACCGGATAGAGCGTCGGCGGATGCTCTCCAGCCTCGAGGAGGCGTCCGAAGCCTTCACCGCCCGCCTGCAGATCATGGCGCCCGAGGAACAGACCCGCGCCCATGGCCATCACGGCCACAGCCACGCCCTGCCCCGCTCGTTCAGCCAGATCGCGGTCAAATCCGTAACCTACGGTCTGATGCATTTCGTCGTGGCCGTGACCGTCGCCTTCGCCCTGACCCAGAACTGGCGCGTCGCGCTGGCCATCGGCATCATCGAGCCGCTGGTGCAGACGGTCTTCTTCACCGTTCATGATCGGGTCTGGACCCGGATCGAGGCGCGCAAGGCGGCCCGGGCGGCGGAGATGGCCTCGGCCTAGCGCCGGTTCATCGCCACGAGAAACACCTCGGCGCTGTCCTTCCGGCTGGACTCCGGCTTGACGTATTTGACCGTCTCGAACTCGGCCCGCAGCCGGGCCAGCACGCCGCCGGCGTCGCCGCCCTGAAAATTCTTCGACACGAAATGCCCGCCCGGCTTCAGGGTCCGGATGGCGAAGTCGGCGGCGATCTCGATCAGGGCGATGATCTTCAGGTGATCCGTCTGGCGGTGGCCGACGGTGTTGTGAGCCATGTCGGACAGGACCAGATCGGGCGCGCCGCCCAGCAGGTCCATCATCTGCTGATCGACCCCCGGATGGGTGAAGTCAGCCTGGATCATGATCGCGCCGGGCACCGGCTCGACCGGCAGCAGATCAACGCCAACGACCGCGACGGCGCCGCGCTTGACCGCGACCTGGGCCCAGCCGCCCGGCGCCGCGCCAAGATCGATAACCCGGCTGCCCTGTTTGATCAGATGAAACCGGTCATCGATCTCCAGCAGTTTGAAGGCCGCGCGGCTGCGCCAGCCCTCTGCGCGGGCGCGCTCGGACCATTTGTCGGACAGTTGGCGCTTGATCCACTGCTGGCTGGACATCGACTTGGTGTCCGCCGTCTTCATCTTGGTGCCCATGCCGCGGCCGGCGGCGGTCCCGCCCGTGGGCGGGCGCACCATCCGTCGGCGTTCAGCGGGCTTTTCTTCGTCGGTCATCGCATCCACATAGCCCCCGGCGGGTTTGCGGGCTATGGACCCGCGATAATTCACAAGGAGCGCGCCGATGGCCGACCAGACCCTGACCTTTTCCCTCGACACCGGCGACGGCGCCGACCGCGACGTAGTCATCAAGCTTCGCCCCGACCTGGCCCCCGGCCATGTCGCCCGCATCACCGAGCTGGCGAGCGAAGGCTTCTATGACGGCGTCGTCTTCCACCGCGTCATAGCCGGCTTCATGGCCCAGGGCGGCGATCCGACCGGCACCGGCACCTCGGGCTCGAAGAAGCCGAACCTGAAGGCCGAATTCTCGAAAGAGCGTCACGCCCGCGGCGTCTGCTCCATGGCCCGCACCTCGGACCCCAACAGCGCCAACAGCCAGTTCTTCATCTGCCTGGACGACGCCTCCTTCCTCGACGGCCAGTACACCGTCTGGGGCGAGGTCATCGAAGGCATGGAACACGTCGATGCCCTGCCCAAGGGCGAACCGCCCCGCTCGCCGGGCAAGATCGTCAAGGCGACGGTGAACTGAGGCCATGATCTCCGGTGCGGTTCGCGATGAGCTGATCGCGCGCTACAGCGAGCCGCACCGGCGCTATCACACCATGGTCCACATCGAGGACTGTCTGGCGCAGGTCGCCGCCTCGACGGACATGGACGACGACCGGCGGGCGCTGATGGACGCCGCCATCTGGTTTCACGACGCGATCTATGACGCGACGCGCCATGACAACGAGGCCGGAAGCGCCCGGCTGGCGCGTGCACGCCTGCTAGCGGACGGCGCGGCCCCCGAGTTCGTCGCGGAGGTTGAGCGCCTTATCCTGCTGACGGCGGGACATTCAGTCGAGGCCGGCGACACCCTCGGCGCCCGCCTCGTCTCGATCGACCTGTCGATTCTCGGCGCTGAGCCGGCCCGCTATGACGCCTATGCGGAGGCCATCCGGCAGGAATACATCCATGTGCCGGAGGCGCTCTACCGGCCCGGACGCGCCGCCGTGATGAGCCGTTTCCTGCAAAGCCCGCGTCTGTTCGCTGATCCAGCTTGGGCCGCCCGGTACGAAGCACAGGGGCGCGCCAACCTGACCCGGGAAATCGCCGCCCTCACCGCCTGAGCGACTATTCGATCTCGACGACCTCGACCCGCGCCCCGTTCAGCACCAGGGCGATCTCGCCGCGCTTGAGCTTCAGCGCGTCCTCGCCGAACAGCTGACGACGCCAGCCCTTGAGAGCGTCGACGTCGGCCTCGTCGTCGAGCGCGATCTTCTCGAGGTCCGCGACATTGGCCAGCAGCTTGGTCGCCACGCCGGCGTTGTCGCTCTTGGCCTTGAGCAGCACCTTCAGCAGTTCGACCACCGACGGCGGCGCCGGCTGGTTGTGGGCCGGGCGGTCCAGCTTGGGCGCATGGGCCTCCGGGTCCGCCAGCACCCGCTTCAGCTCCGCCGACAACTCCAACCCGAGGCGCGAGGCGCCGAAGCCCTTGGGCACCGAACGCAGGCGGTTGAAGGCATCGGGGTCGGTCGGGCCCTGGGCCGCGATCTCGTCAATCGCCTCGTCCTTCAGGATGCGGCCGCGCGGCTGGTCGCGATCCTGCGCCGTGCGCTCGCGCCAGACCGCGGTCGCGACAAAGGCCGCCAGATATTTCGCCGACCATTTCTTGGGCTTCAGGCGCTTCCAGGCCTTTTCAGGATCGGTGTCGTAGAGGTCCGGATCGGTCAGATCCTCCATCTCGGCCATGACCCAGTCCAGACGGCCTTCCTTCTGCAGCCGCTCGCGCAGCTTGGGATACAAGGCGGCCAGATGGGTGACGTCGCCCAACGCATAGACCAGCTGCGCCTCCGACAGCGGGCGGCGGGCCCAGTCGGTGAAGCGGCTGCCCTTGTCGACTTCCTGCCGCAGCATCTGGCGGACCAGCGCCTCATAGGAGACCTGATCGCCGAAGCCGGCGGCCATGGCGGCCACCTGGGTGTCGAACATCGGCTTGGGCATGGCGCCCAGTTTGACGAAGATTTCCGTGTCCTGACGCGCGGCGTGGAAGACCTTCAATATCTTCGGATCACGCAGCAGGTCGAGGAAGGGTTCGAGGTCCAGCCCCTCTGCCATCGGGTCAATAATGGCGGCGTCCGTGGCCGACGCGGCCTGGATCAGGCACAGACGCGGCCAGTAGGTCGTCTCCCGCATGAATTCGGTGTCGACGGTGATGAACGGCTGGTTGGCGAGGCGGTCGCAGAATTCGCGCAGGACCTCGGTGGTGGTGATCGGCGTCATTCGGATGCTATAGCCCCGCGCGATACGGTTGTGGCAAGAGCCGCCGCAGAAATCCGCCCACTGATTCAGGCCCGTGACCCATGAGCGACACCCCCGACAGCCTGCGCAACGGCATGACCTACGCCGATGCGGGGGTGGATATCGACGCCGGTGAAATGCTTGTGGACGCCATCAAGCCGCTGGCGAAATCGACCCGCCGGCCCGGCGCAGAGGCCTCGCTGGGGGGATTCGGGGCCCTGTTCGACCTCAAGGCGGCCGGGTTTGAGGACCCGCTGATCGTCGCCACCACCGACGGCGTCGGCACCAAGCTGAAGATCGCCATCGAGACCGGACGCCATGACGGCGTCGGGGTCGACCTGGTCGCCATGTGCGTCAACGACCTGCTGGCCCAGGGCGCCGAACCCCTGCTGTTCCTCGACTACTACGCCACCGGCAAGCTGGAGATCGACGCCGCCAAGCGCGTCGTGGCCGGAATCGCCGAGGGCTGCCGTCAGGCCGGCTGCGCCCTCGTCGGCGGCGAGACGGCCGAAATGCCCGGCATGTACCAGGGCGGCGACTACGACCTTGCCGGCTTCTCGCTCGGCGCCGTCGAGCGCGGTCACGCCCTGCCGTATCTGGACCGCCAGCAGGCCGGCGACATCATCATCGGCCTCGCCTCCTCGGGCCCGCACTCCAACGGCTACTCCCTCATCCGCAAGGTGGTTGAGAAGTCTGGGCTGGCCTGGGGCGATGACGCCCCCTTCGCCCGCGACCGGACGCTCGCCCAGGCGCTGATGGAGCCCACCCGCATCTATGTGAAGCCGGTCCTGCCCCTGATGAAGGCCGGCCTGATCAAGGGCGCGGCCCACATCACCGGTGGCGGTCTGATCGAGAACCCGCCGCGGTGCATCGCCGACGGCCTGCAGGCCAGCTTCGACTGGGACGCCTGGCCGATGCCGCACGTCTTCCAGTGGATGGGCGAGACTGGCGGGATTTCGGATCACGAACTGCGCCGCACCTTCAACTGCGGCATCGGCTTCATCCTGATCGTGTCGCCCGAGAACGCCGAACCGGTGCTGGCCGGCCTGCTGAACGCCGGCGAGGTCGCCTTCGTCTGCGGGCAGCTGGAAGCCGCCTAGTAGCCTTCGGCGTCGAGGCTGCTGAAGGTCACCCGGACAAGGGCCGCGGCGCCCGGGTTCTGGCGCAAGGACACGGTGAACCCGCCCTTGGTCCAGATCGGACGATTGGCCGGCAGACCCGCCTCCGGTGCAAAGCCCTGATCACGCATGACCGGCAGCACGGCCGCCCTTGCCCCGTCGAAGCCGCCGCGCCGCGCCTGTATCACGCAGACCCGATTGAGGTTGCCGTCGGCGACGCTGCCTTCGGTTGTCAGACGCAGCAGATGGGCCTCGTCCGCGCTCCGGAATGTACGCGTATCGGCCTCCGGCGCGGGCGTCTCGACGAAGCCGAGCACTTCCACCCCGGCCATGTCGCTGATCTCGCCCGTCACATAGGGCAGGCAGACGTCGGTCAGGACGGTGCGGGTCAGGTCGCGCGACTGCGCGGGGCTGGCGGCGAGCGTGGCGGCGAGGACGAGGGCAAGCATCGACGAAACTCCGGAGCGACGGGCGCACTGTTTCCGAGGCCGTCGCCAAGCGCAAGCGTCAGCCGTGGACCCGGCCCGTTGACCCGCCGCCGCCTGCCCGGCAAGGTCCGCGCCTTCCGTAATCCGTGAGGTCGCCGATGCGTGCGCTGTCTATCGCCCTGGCCGGAGCGATCCTGGCTTCGGCCCCCGCCGCGGCCCAGACGGTGCAGGAAGAGGCCCGGATCCACCGTCTTGTCGGGGAGGTCCGCGCGGAACGGCTGCGCGCCGACGTCGAGGCCATGGTCGGCTTCGGCACCCGTCACACCCTGTCCGAAACGGACTCCGACACCCGCGGCGTGGGCGCTGCGCGTCGCTGGGTCGAACGCGAGTTCCAGGCCATTGCGCGGGACTGCGGCGGCTGTCTGGACGTCGTCCTTCCCGGCCAGACGGTGACCGCCCTGCCCCGCATCCCCAACCCGACCGAGGTGGTCAATGTCGTGGCGATCCAGCGCGGCACGACGGATCCGGATCGGGTCATCGTCATCACCGGCCACCTCGATTCGCGCGTCACCGATGTCATGAACGCGACCGATGACGCGCCCGGGGCCAATGACGACGCCTCGGGCGTGGCCGCCCTGATCGAAGCCGCGCGCGTGCTGTCCAGGGAACGGTTCCCGGCCACCCTCGTCTACGCCGCCCTGACCGGCGAGGAACAGGGCCTGCACGGCGCCCGCATCCTAGCCGAATACGCGCGCGAGCGTGGCTGGCGTGTGATGGCCAATCTGAACAATGACATGGTGGGCAACATCGAGGGCCAGAGCGGGGTCATCGA
This sequence comes from Brevundimonas sp. UBA2388, assembly GCA_002343425.1. Lineage (GTDB taxonomy): Bacteria > Pseudomonadota > Alphaproteobacteria > Caulobacterales > Caulobacteraceae > Brevundimonas. Next base: position 30,769 of record DDSO01000134.1, on the reverse strand, counting down.
CAACACCCGCATCCGTGTTTTCGCCGAGGGCACCCGGACCCTTGAGACCCAGGCCGAGGCCGACAGCCGGCGTTACAATGGCGGCGAGGTCGATTCCCCGTCGCGCAACCTGGCCCGCTTCATCGATGGCGTCGCCGACCGCTATCTGACCAATTTCGACGTCGAGATGATCTATCGCACAGACCGCTACGGCCGTGGTGGCGACCAGGTCGCCTTCCTGCGCCTCGGCTTTCCCGCCGTGCGCATCACCGAGGGGTCCGAGAACTACGACCGGCAGCATCAGGATCTGCGCAGCGAAAACGGCGTGGTCTATGGCGATACGATCGACGGGGTCGACTTCGACTATCTGGCCCAGGCGACCCGCCTGAACGTGGCGACCATGGCCGCCATGGCTCGCGCCCCGGCGCCGCCAACCGGGGTGACTATCGCCGGCGCGGTCCAGCCGGACACCACCCTGCGCTGGACCGCTGTCCCCGGCGCATCCGGCTACCGCGTCTGGTGGCGTTCGACCACGGCGCCGCAATGGACCCACAGCCGCTGGGCCGGCGACGCGACAGAACTGGTGCTGCCGGGCGTGATCATCGATGACTTCTTCTTCGGCGTCTCGTCAGTGTCCGCCGACGGCTTCGAAAGCCCGGTGGTCTTCCCCGGACCGGCGGGCGCCTTCATCCCGGCTCCCCCTCGCCCGGCCAACTGATGCCGCAGTCCCGAACCGGCCGCGTCCGTGTCGCCGTCCTGATCTCCGGCGCCGGCTCCAACATGGCGGCCCTCATCGACGCCGCCCGGCGGGCCGACGCGCCGTTCGAGGTGGTGGTGGTTCTGTCCAACAGGCTCGACGCCGGCGGTCTGGCCGTCGCAGAGGCCAAGGGCGTCCCCGCGGCCGTGGTCGATCAGCTTCCGTTCGGCAGGGACCGCGCCGCGCATGAAGCCGCCGTCCAGACGGTGCTGGAGGCTCACGGCGTCGAGGTAGTGGCCCTCGCCGGCTATATGCGGCTGCTGACGCCCTTCCTCGTCGGCCGCTGGGCCGGGCGGATGCTGAACATCCATCCCAGCCTGCTACCGAAATATCCTGGGCTCGACACCCATGCCCGAGCCATCGCCGCCGGCGACGCCGAGGCCGGCTGCACGGTGCATCTGGTCACCGAGGGCGTGGACGACGGCCCTGTGCTGGGTCAGGCCGTCGTGCCTGTCCAGCCCGACGACACGCCGGGCTCGCTGGCGCAGCGGGTTCTGGCGGCCGAACACGCCCTCTATCCCCGCGTACTGGCAGACTTCTGTCGGCAGGCCTGAGTTCAGCCGCGGGAAGCTCGCCCCTCGGCCGCGCGAACGGCCAGCGCCAATCCCGCGACCAGCGCGAACGCCGGCCACAGCGCCAGCACGTCAAGGCGCAGGAAACTGATCGCCCCGATCGCGCCGCCGGTCGCCAGCCCGGCCCACAGCAGCAGGAACGGGACCCAGTCCCAACGTGCCCCGCCGTGCAGGGCGGTCGCGATCCGCTGCCCCATGCGCACGAGCGTCCCGGTCATATAGGTCAGGCCGACCCCGACATCGCCCTGACGCTGGAACACGGCGTTCTCGACCCCCATGGCCATGACCACGGCCACCATGCCCAGCTCGCGCCAGCCGGCGGTGCACAGGCCCGCGCCGATCAGCAAAAGGACGGCCTCGACCGCGAGTACGGCAGACCGCCGCTCCTCGCCGAAGCGCCGCGCGACGGTGGCCCCGGCCACCACCCCGACCACGAACAGGGCGATCAGGCCGAAGGCGATCGCCGCCTGATCCCACTCTCCGAGCGACAGGCCGACGCCCAGCCGGGTGGAGTTGCCGCTCATGAAGGAGACGAAAAAGCCGCCGAGAGTCATGAAGCCGACCGCATCGACATAGCCGGCGAGCGCCGACAGGGTCGCGGCCAGCATCACGCCCTTGCGGCTGTAGTCCTTCACAGCGATTCCCCGGTGAAGGCCCAGCCTGACACGAAAACGGCCGGATCGTCACCGATCCGGCCGCTGTCAGTCGATAGGGCCTGAGCCGTTAGCCGACGATCTGGTCGTCCGTGAAGAACTGGGCGATCTCGATGCCGGCATTTTCGATCGAGTCCGAGCCGTGGACCGAGTTCTCGCCGATCGACAGGGCGAACTGCTTGCGGATCGTGCCGTCAGCGGCGTCCTTCGGGTTGGTGGCGCCCATGACTTCGCGATAGGCGGCGACGGCGTTCGGGCCTTCCAGCACCTGAACGACGACCGGCTCGGCGGTCATCTGGCCGACCAGCTCGCCGTAGAACGGGCGTTCGGCGTGGACTTCGTAGAATTTCTTCGCCTGGGCTTCGGTCAGATGCACGCGGCGCTGGGCCACGATGCGCAGGCCGGCGCCCTCGATCACGGCGTTGATCGCCCCGGTCAGGTTGCGGCGCGTGGCGTCGGGCTTGATGATCGAGAAGGTGCGTTCGGTCATGGGAGTGACTTCTTGTTGGGAGATTGAAGGTCGCGGGCTTATAGCGGCGCCCTCCCCGGTTTCCAACCGCCACACAATTTTGCCTCTTTCGCGCGCCGCAAGGCGGTTCGATGCGTCAGGGGCCGCCCGAGATCACGACCGACCATGCTCCAGATCACCGACCTGACCTTCAACGCCTGGGGCCGCAAATTCCTCGAGGACGCCTCCGTCTCCCTGCCGCCCGGCTCCAAGGTCGGGCTGGTGGGCCGCAACGGCATCGGCAAGTCGACCCTGTTCAAGCTGATCCTCGGCGAACTGGCCGCCGGCGGCGACGAGATCAGCCTGCCGAAGACGGCCCGCATCGGCTCCGTGGATCAGGAGCACCCCGCCACCCCCGTCAGCGTGCTCGAGACCATTCTCGAGGCCGACGAGGAGCGCCACAGCCTGCTGGGCCGGCTGGAGACCGCCGAGCCCGAGGAGATGGGCGAGATCTGGACCCGGCTGATCGAGATCGAGGCCGACGCGGCTCCCGCCCGCGCCGCTGAAATCCTCGTCGGCCTCGGATTCGACCATGAGAACCAGCAGCGACCGATGTCGGAATTCTCGGGCGGCTGGCGCATGCGCGTCGCCCTGGCCGCGGCCCTGTTCGCCGAGCCGGACATGCTGCTGCTCGACGAACCGACAAACTATCTCGATCTGGAAGGCGCCCTGTGGCTTGAAGCCCGCCTGAAGAAATACCCCCACACGGCCCTGATCATCTCCCACGACCGCGAGATGCTGAACGAGGTCTGCACCCACATCCTCCACCTCGCGAACCGCAATCTGACCCTCTACACGGGCAACTACGACCAGTTCGAAAAGGCCCGCGCCGAGAAGGCCCGGCTGCAGCTGTCGGCCAAGGCAAAGCAGGACGCCGAGCGCGCCCACCTCCAGGCCTTCGTCGACCGCTTCAAGGCCAAGGCCTCCAAGGCCGCCCAGGCCCAGTCTCGCATGAAGCGGCTGGCCAAGATGCAGCCGGTCGCCACCACCATCGAGGAGCGCGTCGCCCCCTTCATCCTGCCGTCGCCGCCGCGCCCCCTCGCCCCGCCGCTGATCCGGCTTGAGCGCGCCAATGTCGGCTACGAACCCGGCAAGCCGATCCTGCGCAATCTCAACCTGCGCATGGACCTGGACGACCGCATCGGCCTGCTGGGCGTCAACGGCGCCGGCAAGTCGACCTTCGCCAAGATGATCGCCGGCGCTCTCAACGTCTCCGAGGGCGAGTTGCACCGCGACCGCAAGATGCGCGTCGGCTGGTTCCACCAGCACCAGATCGAGGCCATGGACCCGACCGACACGCCGCTGGAGATCATCCGCCGCGCCATGCCGGACGCCCCCGAAAGCGCCCGCCGCTCCAAGCTGGCGCAATGGGGCCTCGGCTATGAGAAGCAGGAAACCACGGTCGCCAGCCTGTCCGGCGGCGAGCGCGCCCGCCTGCTGCTGAACCAGGTGGCGATGGACGCGCCGCACATCCTGATCCTCGACGAACCGACCAACCACCTCGACATCGACAGCCGCCGGGCCCTGCTCGACGCCCTCAACGACTATTCCGGCGCCGTCATCCTGATCACCCACGACCGTTCGCTGATGGAGATGGTCGCCGACCGCCTGTGGCTGGCCGCCGACGGCACGGTCAAGCCGTGGGACGGCGACATGGACGACTACGCCAAATTCGTCCTCGACCGCGCCAAGGCGGCGGCTGTGAAGCCGAGCCAGATCAAGGAAGAAGCCGTCGTCACAACCGCGCCCTCGGCAAACCACAAGGGCAAGAAGAACGACAAGAAATCAGGCCCTTCACCTTCAACCCTGCGTCACGCGGTGAAGAAGGCCGAGGAGCGAATGACCCAGCTGACCGCCGAGATCGCCCGCATCGACGACGACATGGCCAACGCTTCGGTCAGCAATCCCAAGGCGCTGGAGGGCCTGACGCGAGCCCGGGCGAAGACCCAGGCCGATCTGGATGCCGCCGAAGCCGCGTGGGTTGCGGCGGAAGAGGCGCTGGCGGAGGTGTCGTAACCCCACGCTTTCGTCATCTTCCGGCAAGCCGCGCCTTCGCGGCGCTGACCGGGGGAAAGCGAGCGATCGGTTCACGTTCGGGGCTCACCTGCCCCGTTACAAAATCCTCATCCAACCGGGTGCATCCGCAGACGGCAGACACGGCCTCATACAGCGACGGCGTGAAGGATCACGCTCCAGAGGGGTGTCAAATTGTCAAAGTCTTTCGTTTCCACGAACCGGGGCCTGCGCGCGCGTCTCGCCCTCGTCGGCCTGACCGCGCTCGTCCTCTCAGCCGCTCCCGCCCTCGCCCAGGACGTCAACCGCATGGATGAGATCGTGCGGGCCTCCGTCGCGACGGAAGAGTTTTCGGGATCAGTCCTGGTTGCGCGCGACGGCGAGGTGTTGCTCGATCGCGGCTACGGCCTCGCCAACCGGGAATGGAACATTCCCAACGATGGCGAGACCAAATTCAGGCTGGCATCGGTGACCAAACAGTTCACCGCCGTCGCGATCATGGTCCTGCACGAGCGCGGCCTGGTCGATCTCGACTTGCCGGTGAAGACGTATCTGCCGGATGCACCGGCGGCCTGGGACGCGGTGACGGTCCGTCACCTGCTGACCCACACCTCCGGCGTGCCGAATTTCACCAGCTTCGACGACTATCAGGCATCCAAGACCCTGCCGGCGACGATCGAGGCCCTGATCGCACGATTCCGGGACCACCCGCTGACCTTCCAGCCGGGCGAGGGCTGGAGTTACTCCAACTCCGGCTACATCCTGCTGACCGCGGTGATCGAGAAGGCGAGCGGCCAGTCCTATGCCGACTTCGTCGCGGGGAGCCTGTTCCAACCGCTCGGCATGAACGACAGCGGCTACGACAGCCACGCCGCCATCATGCCTCACCGGGCCTCGGGCTATTCCCCGACCGAGACCGGGATCGTCAACGCCGACTATGTGGACATGAGCATTCCGCAGGGCGCGGGCGCGCTCTACTCGACCACCCGCGACCTCCTGAAATGGGAGCAGGGCCTGTTCGGCGGCCGGCTGCTGAACCCGGAGTCCCTCACCCTGCTGACCACGCCGGTCCGCAACCAGTACGCATTGGGTCTGATGGTCAGGGAAGCGGGCGGAAACACCACGATCGCGCATTCGGGCGGCATCGAGGGCTTCAACTCACATCTGGCCTGGGATCCGGCGCGCCGGATGACGGTCATCGTGCTGGGCAATCTGAACGGCCCCGGGACGGACCAGGTCGCCGGCTCGCTCATGGCCCTAGCGCGGGGCGAAACCGTCACCCTGCCCAGCGAGCGTCAGGCGGTCGTCGTCGCGCCCGAGCTGCTGCGCGCCTACGAGGGCGTCTATGAACTCGCGCCGACCTTCGCCATCACCATCTCCGTCGTCGACGGCAAGCTGATGGCGCAGGCGACCGGTCAGGACGCCTTCGAGCTGCATGCGCAGTCGGACAGCCGGTTCTTCCTGACCGTGGTCGACGCCCAGGTGACCTTCACCCGTGACGCCGCAGGCGCGGTCGATGCCCTGATCCTGCATCAGGGCGGCCGGGACAGTCGGGCGCCGAAGAAACAGGCTGCGCAGCCCTAACCCGGAAGGCGCCCCTCTCTGCAGATGATGCGAAGAGGGGCGACGGGGGTTTCGCTACTTCCGGATGACGGAAAGCGGCATACTTGCGAATCCATGCCCATCCGCCGCCTCCCCCCTGAAACCGTCAACCGCATCGCCGCCGGCGAGGTGGTCGAACGCCCGGCCAGCGCCATCAAGGAGCTCGTCGAGAACGCGCTCGACGCCGGCGCCACGCGGATCGAGGTCCAGGCCGACGGCGGCGGGCTGACGCGGATCCTGATCGCCGACGACGGGCACGGCATGGCGGCAGACCAGCTGGCCCTGGCGGTCGAGCGGCACGCCACCTCCAAGCTGGAGGCCGACGACGCGGGCGATGTCGACCTGTTGCGCATTTCGACCCTCGGCTTCCGCGGCGAGGCCCTGCCCTCGATCGGCTCCGTCGCCCGACTGACCATCACCAGTCGTCCCCGTGAAGGCGGCGACGCCCATCAGATCACCGTCCAGGGCGGCGACCAGCGGCCGGTCGCGCCCGCCGGCTTCCCCGGCCCGCACGGCGCCCGGGTCGAGGTCCGCGACCTGTTCTACGCCACTCCCGGCCGGCTCAAGTTCATGAAGTCCGAGCGGTCCGAGGCCATGGCCATCTCTGAGGAGATCAAGCGTCAGGCCATGGCCCACGAGGGCGTCGCCTTCACCCTCGATCTCGACGGCAAGACGACCCTGCGCCTGCCCGCCGAACACCCGGGCGACGCCGGGCGGCTGAAGCGACTGGCCGCCCTGCTGGGCCGCGATTTCGAGGCCAACGCCCTGTTGATCGACCAGGCACGGGACAATGTCCGCCTGACCGGCTACGCGGGCCTGCCGACCTACAGCCGTGGCAACGCGGGCCACCAGTATCTGTTCGTCAACGGCCGCCCGGTGAAGGACCGTCTGCTGCAGGGTGCGCTGCGCGGCGCCTATGCCGACTTCCTCGCCCGCGATCGCCATCCGGCCGCCGTGCTCTTCCTCGAGATCGACCCGCTCTACGTCGACGTCAACGTCCACCCGGCCAAGGCCGAGGTGCGTTTCCGCGACCCGGCGCTGGTGCGCGGCCTGATCGTCGGGGCCCTGCGCCACGCCCTCGCCGCCGCCGGCCACCGCGCCTCGACAACCGTGGCCGCAGACGCGCTGGCGGGATTTCGCCCCCATTCCGGCGTCGGGCCCGGTCCAGCCTTCAGCCCCTCCTCGCCTTCAGCCCAGGGCTGGAGCGGCTGGCAGGGTTGGGCGGCTCCGGCCAGCGCCAATGCCCAGGTTATCCCCGGCCTCAACGAACGTTCGGCCCGCGTCGAGCCGGGCTACGCGCCCGCGTCAAACGACCGCTGGCCCGCCGACGCCGCCCCGGCGGCACCCGACCTGATCGACTACCCCCTCGGCGCAGCCCGGGCCCAGCTACACGGCACCTATATCGTGGCCCAGACGCGCGACGGCCTCGTCGTCGTCGACCAGCACGCTGCCCACGAACGCCTCGTCTATGAGCGGATGAAGGTGCAGATGGCGCGCGGTTCGGTCACCCGTCAGGCCCTGCTGACCCCCGAGGTCGTCGAGCTGGACCCCGCCGAGGCCGAACGCGTCTCTGCCCGCGCCGACGAACTCGCCGAACTCGGCCTGATCGTCGAACCCTTCGGCGCCGGCGCCGTGCTGGTCCGCGAGACCCCCGCCCTGCTCGGCGACACCGACGTTCAGGGCCTGATCCGCGACATCGCCGACGACCTCGCCGAACACGGCGCGGCCCTCGCCCTGTCCGAACGGCTGGGCGAGGTCTGCGGGACCATGGCCTGCCACGGCTCGGTCCGCGCCGGCCGCGTTCTCTCGGCCCCCGAGATGAACGCCCTGCTCCGCGAAATGGAGGCCACGCCCCATTCGGGCCAGTGCAACCACGGCCGCCCGACCTATGTCGAGCTCAAGCTGGCCGATCTGGAGAAGCTGTTCGGGCGGCGCTGACGCTATGCGGCAGCGGGCAGGCAGATTTCAATCACCCGGCTGACAAGCTGCGACTCGCGCAACGTCCCGAGGATCGGGTCCTTGTCCGCCGGGACCATGAGCAGCAGGAAAAGCACCGCCGACTGAATCACGACGACCAGGGCCAGAAGGCCGATCAGGGCAGGTGACAGACCGAATCGCCGGGCACGCATGGGACCTCCAGACGGACATACCAACGGTATGGCAAACGGATCGCGGGCCACAAGTCTACGGAAGCTGACGACGTCCCCTGAATCCGGTCAGGGCACCAGCGCCTCGACCACGCCCCCTGCACGCCCGCCGGAGACGACCTCTCCGCCGGCGATCGCGTAGACCACGCCGTCCACGGCCGCCGCCGCCAGCCCGTGCCGCGGCGTCCGCATCGGCGGACCGGCGGCCCAGCCATCGGTGCCCGGATCATAGATCCAGGTCTCGGCGAAGACCCCGCCGCCGCCGGGCGCGAACCATTCTCCGCCGAACGCGACCAGCTTGCCGCCAGCCGCCGCCATGGCCAGGCCGCCGCCGACCTGCTGTCCCGTCGCCGGCGAGGCCGGGATTGGCGCCAGAGTGTCCCAGCGGTCAGCCGCCGGATCATAGCGGTCCAGCCGCCCGGTGCCGCCGCCCGTCACAGTGCGCCCGCCGGCGACCCACAGCGCACCGTCCAGCACGGCTCCGGCCGCACTGTTCCGCGCCATCGGCGCTGGTCGCAGGGCCTCCCAGCGGTCCGCGCTCCGGTCATAGGCCCAGTGATCCGCCACATCGGACTGGTCGTTCCACTGACCGTTGGCCGCACCCAGCGGACGGCGGCCCGTCACCAGATGCGCCCGTCCGCCCAGATCAACGCCCACGCTCTCGCCCAGGGGCGCCGGCAGCGACGCCACGGCGGTCAGCGCCTCGCCCTCCGCCATCCAGACATCGGTCATCGCCGTCCAGTCCCCGGCCTCGGACCGGCCATAGCCGCCCACGATCATCAGCGCGCCGCCGCAGGTCACCACCATCGGATGGTGCCGGGGGGACGGCAGGCGCGGCCCCTGGCTCCACACGTCGACGGCCGGGTCATAGACGCCGGTACGGTCCTCGATCTCGGTCACCCGCGCGGGCCGGCGCAGCCCTCCGGCGGTGACGATCCGCCCACCAGCGACCGCGCAATAGATCTCCTGCACCGCCCAGGGCAGCGGCGCCCTTGGCGTCCAGCCCGCTGCCGGCTCCTGTGCTCTGACCGCGAACGGAACGGCCGCCGTGGCTCCGGCGGCGGCGATGAAGGCGCGGCGATCAATCTGGCTCATGGCGCGAGCCTAACCCGAAGCGAACGTCCCCGCCTATCCCGCCACGACGTCGGACCGGACCCTCAGGAACAGCACCCGCGCGGCGCCGTAGTCGCGCGCGTCCAGCCTTTCATAACCGGGCGTGTCGATCTCGGGTTCGTCGGAGCCGCGCTCAAACACGACGACCGCGCCGGCCTTCAGCCAATTGCCTTCCAGCAGCCGCTGCAGCGTCTGCTCTCCCAGACCCTTGCGATAGGGCGGGTCGAGGAAGGCCATGTCGAAGGCCTCGCCGTCGGAACCGGGCCGCGGCCCGAGGTCCGTGGCGCTGCGGCGGTGCACGCGCGTGCGCCCCATGACGCCATAGGCGTCGGCGTTCTCGCGAATGGCCCCGCGCGCCTCGTCGTCGGTCTCGACGAACAGGGCGAAGGCGGCGCCCCGGCTGATGGACTCGAAGCCGAGCGCGCCCGAACCGGCGTACAGGTCCATGATCCGCATCCCGTCGAGCGGCTCCGCCCAGGCGGCATGCTCCAGCACATTGAACACGGCCTGACGGGCGCGGTCAGAGGTCGGGCGCGTGCCCTGCCCTTCCGGCGCGACGATCGACCGGCCCTTCAGACTGCCTGCGACAATCCGCACGGATCAGCCCTTGGAGCGGGGACCGCGCGGCGAACCGCGCCCGCCTGCAGGACCGGCGCCCGGACGGGGACTGCCGCGTCCACCAGCCGGACCGGCGCCGGGGCGTGAGCCGGCGGGCTTCGAAAAGCCACCCGGCCGGTCCCCGGTCTTGCCCGCGAACGGCGGCTTGCCGCCCGGTTTGCGGTCAAAGGGCCGCTTGTCCCCCGGACGGTCGTCGGATCGCGCCGCAGGCCGGGCGCCGGTGCGGGCGTCGCCGCGCGGGCGGTCGATGAACTGGTCCTCGCGCGGCTTGAACACGCGCTTGGGCCGTTCGCCGGCAGCCTCGGCGCCTTCAGGTCGGGCCCGAGGCGTGAAATTCTTCTTCGGGTGCTCGAATTTGGGCGCGGCCTTGGCCCAACCCGGCTTCTTCTGCGGCCGGGCGGCGCGCTCGGCGGCGGCGTCAGCGGCGGCTCCGGCGGCGCGGACCCGGCTGGGCTTGCGCGACGGATCGGAGATGGCCGAGCCCGAAGCCCCCTTGTTGATCGGCGCCGAGGTGCGGCGGCCCGGGATCGGCGCGGGTGTCGAGACCGTATTGCCGGTCGGCAGGTTCTCGGGCCGGATATGCTGGGCCAGCATCTCGCGGATCACCCGCGGGCCGACTTCCTCGACCGAGCCGATCGGCAGGGTGCCCAGCTGGAAGGGACCATAGGCCAGGCGGATCAGGCGGTTCACGGTCAGGCCGAGGTGCTCCAGCACCTTGCGGACCTCGCGGTTCTTGCCCTCGGTGATGGAGACGCTAATCCACAGATTGGCCGGCGCATTGCCCTCGGTCTCCCTGGCCTTGTCCAGCGTCGCTTCGATCGGGCCATAGTGAATGCCGTCGACGGTGACGCCGTCCTTGAGCGAATCGAGCTGCAGCTGGCTGACGCGGCCCCGGGCGCGGGCGCGGTACTGGCGCACCAGTTCGGTCGAAGGCAGTTCCAGCGCCCGGCTCAGCTCCCCGTCATTGGTCAACAGCAGCAGGCCCTCGGTATTGAGGTCGAGCCGGCCGACCGACAGGACCCGCGGCAGGCCGCTGGGCAGGGCGTCGAAGACGGTCGGCCGTCCAGCCGGATCAGTGTGCGAGGTCAGCAGGCCGGCGGGCTTGTGATAGCGCCAGACCCGGGTCGCCTCGGCCGAGCCGATCGGCTTGCCGTCCACGGTGATGACGTCGTCACGCGTGACCAGCACTGCCGGGGTGTCGAGGATCTTGCCGTTGACCGCCACCTTGCCGAGACCGATCAGCCGTTCGACCTCGCGGCGCGAGGCGATACCGGCCCGCGCCATGACCTTGGCGATCCGCTCGCTGCGTTTCGGACCTTCATCAGCCTTCGGACCCGGCTTGCCGTCCTTCGCGAAGGGCTTGCCGCCCGGTTTGCCGAAGGACTTGCCGCCCTTTGGCGGCCCGCGATCATCCGCGCCCTCGACGCGTTTGACATAGGGTTTGCGGGGGGCGTCGCGGCTGTCGTCTTGACGCGGGCGCGGCTTCTTGTCGTTGTCTCGGGGATGGCTGGCCATGATGAGCGGTTCATGCACATGGCCTTGGCGTGTGCGCAAGCGGCGGCGGATGCGGGAGAGACTCCCGTGGGCTGCGTGATCGTCGACGAATCCACTGGCGAGGTGGTCGCCGAGGGCATGAACGGCCCCATCGACACCCACGATCCGACCGCCCATGCCGAGATCGTGGCCATGCGCGCAGCCGCCGCGAAACTTGGAAATTACCGCCTCACCGGCCTGACCCTCTATGTCACGCTCGAGCCCTGCGCCATGTGCGCCGGCGCGATCAGCCACGCCCGCATCGGCCGGGTCGTCTGGGGCGCCGACGATCCCAAGGGCGGGGCGGTGGCGCACGGCCCCCGCTTCTTCGACCAGCCGACCTGTCACTGGCGACCGACGGCCGAGGGCGGCGTGCTGGCTGCGGAAGGCGGCGAGCTGCTACGCGCCTTCTTCCGCGCCCGCCGCAAGGGAACGGCGGCGCCTGATGTACGTTAGTCCGCCGGGGCCGCACGGCTCAGCTTGTTCGAGAGTCCGCATGAAGTCCCTGGTCCTCGTCGTCGCCCTGTCCTGTCTCGCTGCTGCCGCCTGCGGGCAGAAGCCCCAGGATGCTCCGACGGACGGGGATTCGGTGCGCGAGCGGGCTCAGGAGGCCCAGACGGCCCGTCGCAGGACGGGGGCCGAGGCCCAGGACCGGGCCCTCAACCGGGTCATCCGAACCGTCTATCTGTGCAACAACAGCGAACGGCTGTCGGTCGATTTCGACAATCCGCGCCAGATGGCGACGGTGCGCAACTCCAGCGGCGAGGCCGTCGACCTGTACCAGGAACGGGCCAGCGAAGGCATCTGGTACAAGGCGTCGGGCTATGAGCTGCGCGGCGAGGGCGTCATGGCCACCTGGACCTCGGACGGGCGCCCGCCCACCGACTGCCGGGCCGTCGACTAGCCGAACGCCGCCAGCCTGGCATCGAGCCGAGCCCGGACCTCGGGCCAGTCGTCGTCGAGCACGGCGAACTGGGCGGTGTCGCGGATGCGGCCCTTGAAGGTGATCTTGTGCTTGCGCAGCACCCCCTCATCGCGCGCGCCCAGCTTGCGGATCGCGGCCTGACTGCCCGGATTGATGGCGTCGGTGAGTATCTCCACCCGGACCGCGCCACCGTCAAAGGCGTGGCCGAGCAGCAGCCGCTTGCACGACGGATTCACCGGACCCCCGCGCGCCTCGGGGCGGTAGAAGGTCGAACCAATCTCGCAGCGGCGGTAGTCGGGCTTGATCTCATACAGGCTGGTCGAACCGACCACCGCGCCGTCGCTCAGGCGGCGTACGGCCCAGGCGATGCGCGTCCCCTGCTCCATCGCCTTCAACGCCGATCGCCACCAGCCGTCGAAATGCGGGCCGTAGCCGGCGGCGACCATGATGTCCCAGGACGCCGCATCGCAATCGAGAGCGTAGCGCACCTCGGCTTCCAGCGAAGCCGTGAGGGGCTCCAGCCGAACGAAACGGTTTTCCAGCGGGACGACAGCCAGCAGCATCCGGGTCCGGCTCACGAAGCGCCCTCGGCCTTCAGAAACGCCCTGACAGCCGCGCGGTCCACGGCCTTGTCGACGAAGGCATCGCCGACGCCGCGGGCCAGGATCAGGGTCAGCCCCCCGCCCTCGGCCTTCTTGTCGCCGGCCATTCGGGTCACCAGCCCCTCCGCGGAAAGAGCGCCGACAGCGTCCAGCCGGGTCGGCAGGCCCGCTGCCGCGATGACGGCATCGACCCGGGTCGCATCCGCGCCCGGGCACAGACCGCTGGACGCGGCAAACCGGAACGCCAGCGCACAGCCCAGCGCCACCGCCTCGCCATGGGTCAGCTTCGTCTCGTCAAAGCCCAGCTCGGCCTCGATGGCGTGTCCGAAGGTGTGGCCGAGATTCAGCAGGGCGCGCCGCCCGGCCTCCTTCTCGTCTTCGCCGACAATGGCGCTCTTGATCTCGACCGAACGGACCACGGCCCGGGTCAGGGCGGCGGCGTCGCCTTGCGCGCCGCCAGCGCCCTCGCCCGCCAGCCAGTCGAAGAAGTCCGCGTCGCAGATCAGGCCGTGCTTCAGCACCTCGGCCCAACCGGAGCGCAGCTGGCGCGGCGGCAGGGTGGCCAGCAGGTCGATGTCCGCGACCACCAGCCGCGGCTGGTGAAAGGCCCCGACCAGATTCTTGCCGCGGGGGGTGTCAATCGCCGTCTTGCCGCCGACCGAGGAATCGACCTGGGCCAGAAGGGTTGTCGGGACCTGCACAAAGTCGATGCCGCGCATGAACAGCGCCGCCGCCAGGCCCGCCAGATCGCCGACGACGCCGCCGCCCAGGGCTACGATCAGATCGCGTCGGTCGAGACCAAAGGCCAGCAGCCGATCGATCACCCGCTCCAGTTCGGCGAAGGATTTCGACGCCTCGCCGGGCGGCACGGTCAGCAGCCGGGCGCGGACGCCTGCCGCCTCCAGCGCTGCAAGGACCGCCGGGCCGTGCAGGGCGGCGACGGTCTCGTCTGTGACGATGACGGTTCGATGCTTGGCCAGGGCGGCGATCCGCCGGCCCAGTTCGGGCAGCAGACCCCGGCCGATGATGACGTCATAGGGCTGAAAGCCGTCGCCGGAGACGGGAATGACCGTGCTCATGCCGCCGCCTCGTTCCAATAGGCTTCCAGCGCCCGGACGATGCCCTCCACGGCCTCGGCATGGGCGCCGCCGGCCACGTCCACGACCACGTCGGCGCAGGCGTAGAAGGGATACCGCACCTCGGCCATGGCCTTCAACGCCTCAAGGGGGTCGCGACCGCGCAGCAGGGGGCGGGTGTCGCGCCGCTGCACCCGGCTGGCCACAGTTTCGAGGTCGGCGCGCATCCAGACCGTGACGGCGCGCGCCTGGAGCTCGGCCCGGGTTTCGGAATTGAGCACCGCCCCGCCACCGGTCGCCAGCACCATGCGCGGCCCCTGCAGAAGACGTTTCAGCACCCGCGCCTCGCCCGCCCGGAACTCGGACTCGCCGAGCTGTGCGAAGATGTCGGAGACGGTCATGCCCGCCGCTGCCTCGATTTCGATGTCGCCATCGGCGAAGGGCAGGCCCAGCCGTTTGGCCAGACGGCGTCCCACCGTCGATTTGCCCACGCCCATCAGCCCGACCAGGGCTATGGTGCGATCATGAACGGGAATCGGTTCGTCATCGATCGCCACGGGTCTCATGACCGGCCTCGCGGGAGGCGGCTGGACGGCGACGGAGCGGGCGGCGGCAGGCACGGCATGACCCGACCACCCTCTACACCAAGCGCCGCCTTCGCAAAGCGCCCACGCGCATGACTACGCCGCAGGTCGAGGCCTTTCTTGAAATGATGGCCGTCGAGCGCGACGCCTCGCCCCATACCCTGTCCGCCTATGGGCGCGATCTGGCCGATGCCGAGGCCGGAATCGCGGGCGGCCTGATGCGCGGCGACGAGGCGGGGGTCGAGGCCTGGTACGCCGATCTGGGCCGCCGCGGCCTGTCTCCGGCCACCCAGGCGCGGCGTCGATCGGCTGTGCGTCAGTTCTACCGTTTCGCGCTCGGCGAGGGCTGGCGCGCCGACGACCCGTCCCGGAGGCTGGATGCGCCGAAACAGGGCCGCAGCCTGCCCCGAACGCTCTCCGGTGATGAGGTCGGGCGGCTGTTGACCGCGGCCGCGACCCACGATGGGGCGGCGGGCGTCCGGATGGTGGCGCTGGTGGAGCTGGCCTACGCCTCGGGCCTGCGCGTCTCGGAACTTCTGGGACTGAGGGTCGAGGCCGTCCGGCGCGACCCCGCCTTCCTGATCGTGCGCGGCAAGGGCGGCAAGGAGCGGCTCGCCCCGCTTAACGCCCCGGCGCGCGAGGCGGTGAAGGTCTGGCTGATCGCCCGCGACGCCGACCGTCCGGAAAAGGCTCCCGACAGTCCCTGGCTGTTTCCCTCGGCCTCGGCCAAGGGGCACCTCACCCCCCGCCGCTTCGCCCAGCTGCTGGATCAGGCCGCTGTGGATGCCGGCATCGACCCGGCCCGGGTCAGCCCCCACGTCCTGCGCCACGCCTTCGCCACCCACCTTCTGGAGGGCGGGGCCGACCTGCGCGTGGTCCAGACCCTGCTGGGCCACGCCGACATCGCCACGACCCAGATCTACACCCACGTCGCCACCGACCGTCTGGCCCAGGTGGTGCGTGACAAGCACCCCCTGGCGAGGGATGAGTGAACCGCGCTTGCTCCCCGGCGTTGACCTGACTAGGTTCCGCCGCCTTCCGATGCGCCACGCGGCGCGCCTGTTCCGGACGCCTTATGGCCGTGCACTACCTCGAGTTTGAAAAGCCGATCGCCGATCTGGAGGCGAAGATCGAGGAGCTGAACCTGCTCTCCGCGACCTCCGGCTCGTTCGACGCCGAGGTCGATCAGCTGCGCAAGAAGGCCGAGCAACTCCGCCGCAAGACCTACGCCAGCCTCGACCCGTGGATGAAGACCCAGGTCGCGCGCCACCCGCAGCGGCCGCATTTCGTCGACTATGTCGAGGGACTGTTCACCGACTTCGTCGAGCTCAAGGGCGACCGGCAGTTCGGCGACGATCAGGCCATTCTGGGCGGGCTGGCGCGGTTCCGCGGCGCGCCCGTGGTGCTGATGGGCCACGAGAAGGGCCACGACACCCAGACCCGCGTCGTGCACAATTTCGGCATGGCCCGGCCCGAGGGCTACCGCAAGGCGGTGCGACTGATGGATCTGGCCGAGCGCTACGGCCTGCCGGTCCTGACCTTCGTGGACACTGCCGGCGCCTACCCCGGCCTTGGCGCCGAAGAGCGCGGCCAGGCCGAGGCCATCGCCCGCTCGACCGAACGCTGCCTGACCCTGGGCGTGCCCTCTATCGCCACCATCACCGGTGAAGGCGGCTCGGGCGGGGCCATCGCCATCGCCGCCGCGGGCCGCGTGCTGATGCTCGAACATTCGATCTATTCGGTGATCTCGCCCGAAGGCGCGGCCGGCATTCTGTGGCGCGACGGAGCCCGCGCCCGCGATGCGGCCATGGCCATGAAGATCACCGCCCCCGACCTCGTCGAGCTGAAGATCGTGGACCGGATCATTCCCGAACCGGTCGGCGGCGCGCACGCTGACCGCGAAGCCGCCATCGCCGCCGTCGGCGACGTGCTGGCCGAAGAACTGGCTGCGCTGTCGGGTCTGACGCCGGACCAGCTACGCAAGGCGCGGGCAGACCGCTTTTACGCCATTGGCCGCGCGGGTTAAGCGAGCGACCGGCGAATCTGTCGCGTTAATCACTCTTCTACCGGAAACTGCGAGCGTCGCTGGATGTACGCTTTTCGGTCTTCCTGCCTGCGGCGGCGTCTGCAATGAGCGCCCTCGGCGAGGCGCTACGCAAGAGCGCGGTGATCAATCTGAGCGGCGCGGTCACCATGGTCGTGGACGATTCGCCTTTTGCTCTCGAACTGACCACCCAGTCCCTGATGGGATTCGGCATTCGCCCCCGGCACACCTGCCAGGGCGCCGCGGAAGCCATGGACATCCTCAAGGAACAGAACGTCGACCTGCTTCTGGTCGACTGCGACATGCCCGGAATCGACGGCTTTGAACTGGTTCGCTGGTTGCGCCGCTCCGGCCTGGATCCGAACGCCTTTGTGCCGGTGATCATGACGGCCGCCCACATCCGCCGGCCGCGCGTGGCCGAGGCCCGGGATTGCGGCGCCAGCTTCATCATCACCAAGCCCTTCAGCGCGACCATCCTGCTGGAGCGGATCGTCTGGGTCGCGCGGGACAGCCGGCCGTTCCTTGAGATCGGCGACTATTTCGGGCCGGATCGCCGCTTCCGCACCACCCCCTCGCCCCCTGAAGAACGCCGCGCGGACCTGATCCGGAAACGCGAATTCGAAGCGGCGAAAGACGCTGCATCGACCGAGGGAGAGACCGTTTGACCGTCATCACCCACCCTCGCCGCAAATCGAACCTGGCGACGATGATCGACTCGGCCGGTGGCGTCAGCGTCGGCGTCGCCCTGGCCCAGGCCCGCGCCAATATCGAATCGATGCGCGGGCAGGCGTTGGCGGTTATCGAGTCCGGAATAAGCGCCCTGGAAGCGGTGCCGGCTCCCTCATCTCGCGAGGAAACGCCCGCGCGACTGGATCAGGCCTACCGCGCCGCGACCACGCTCATAGACGCCGCCGGCCCGTTCGAACTGTTCGACCTGTGTCGCGCGGCGGCCGGCCTGTGCGATCTGATCGGCGCGATCGACCCGGAGCAACCCTTCGACTGGCGCATCGTCACCGTCCACGCCCGGTCACTTCGGCTGCTGCAGAACCTGCCGCTGGAGGCGACCGAGGAACGGGCCCGCATTCTCGACAGCCTCAACGAGGTCATAGAGCGGAAGCTGGCTCAGACCGGCTGACGCTCCGTCCGCGCGCCGCGCGTCTGCTTCCGCCAAAGGGCCGCATACTCCCCGCCCAGATGCGCCACCAGTTCGTGGTGCGCGCCGCGCTCGACGATCCTTCCGGCTTTCAGAACCAGAATCTGGTCGGCGTCGGCGATGGTCGACAGCCGGTGCGCGACCACCAGTGTGGTCCGGCCGGTCCGGGCCTTGCGCAGCGTCCTCTGGATGGCGGCCTCGGTGCGGCTGTCCAGCGCGCTGGTGGCCTCGTCGAGAATCAGGATGCACGGATCGGCCAGCAGGGCGCGGGCGATGCCGACCCGCTGCCGTTCACCGCCTGACAGTTTCAGGCCGCGCTCGCCGACGCGGGTCTCCATGCCCTCGGGCAGTTCGCGGATGAAGTCGGCCAGTTCGGCCGCCTCCGCCGCGGCCCAGATGGCGGCCTCGTCGGCATCGGGCCGGGCGAAGCCGATGTTGGACCGGATACTGTCGTTGAACAGGGCGACATCCTGCGGCACCAGGGCGACGGCGGCGCGAAGCGAGGTCTGGGTGACCTGCCGCGCGTCCAGCCCGTCGATCAGCACCCGGCCCTCCTGCGGGTCCAGCAGCCGCAGGGCCAGTTTGACGATGGTGGACTTGCCCGACCCTGACGCCCCGACGAGGGCCGTGGTGGTGCCCGGCGGCGCGATGAAGCTGACGTCTTCCAAGCCATTGGCGCGGGAGTCGTGACGGAACCCTACACCCTCGAAGACCAGCGAGGCTCCGTTCGCGTCTGTCGGACGCGGCAGCGGGACGGCGTCCGGCGCGTCCGCGACCTGCGGCGTCTGACGCGTCACCTTGAGCATCTCCTCCATGTCGATGAAGGACTGCCGGATCTCCCTATAGGCAAAGCCCAGGATGTTCAGAGGCGCATAGAGGGAGATCATGATCAGCACCGCCGCCATGACGTCGCCCGGCCCCATCCGGCCGGCGGCCGCCTCGAACCCTGCCATGACCGCCATGACGGCGAGGCCAATGTTCATGACCACGGCCTGGATGATGTTCAGCAGGGCCAGCGAGCTGTTGGCCTTGAGGGCTGCGCGGGTGTAGTCGCCCAGCGCCCGGTCATAGGCCCCGGCGGCCCGCGCCTCGGCTCCGAAGGACTTGACCGTTTCATAGTTCAACAGGGCGTCGACCGAGACGCCCGCCGCCTCGGTGTCGGCGGCGTTCATCTCGCGCCGGTGCTCCAGCCGCCAATTGGCCAGGGCGAAGGTCGAGGCGGCGTAGACGGCGACCACCGCCACCGCTACCGCGCCGAACCGCCAGTCGTATCGCGCGCCGAGCACCCCCGCCGCCAGCACCAGCTCAACGCCGGTGGGGATCAGGTTGAAAGCCAGGATGCGCAGCAGGAAGTCGACCGCCCGCGAGCCGCGATCCATGGTCCGCGACAGTGAACCCGACCGCTTCGTCTGGTGAAAGTCGAGCGAAAGACTGAGCGCATGGGCAAAGGTCTCGGTCGCTGCCCGTCGCTGGGCCGCCGAGCGCACCGGGGCGAAGACGACATCCGAGGCGTTGGGTGCGATGGCGGAGAGCAGCCGCACGAACGCCCAGCCCACGGCGAAACCGGCGAAGCCCATGCCGACGGCGACCGCCGCCCCCTGCCCCGCCGCCAGATGATTGACCGCCGCGCCGAGCACCAGCGGACCCAGCACGCCCAGTCCCTTGCCGCCCAGGGTCATGCCGATGGCCGCGATCAGGCGCAGCCGCAGCTGGGGCGCGTTGGAGCGTCCGACCAGCCGGATCAGATCGCCCAGGGCCCGCCAGGTCGGCGGCCCGTCCGTGACCGGCGCGGGCGCCCCCGCCTGCGCCGCCTTGGCGATCGAATCCCCCCGCCGTCCCGCCCGCTCGCCTCGCATTGCCATGAGCGGAGATATGGACCGCGCCGTCGGAAGCGCAAAGGGCGGGCTGACGAAAGGTCTACGTCAATATCGGTCGCAGGCAGGCAACCGCCCCCTGCCCCGCCGCGTCCGACTCCTGTAAGCCGGTTCCATGGCTCGTGACGGCGCAATCTATGTCTGCCAGGCCTGCGGGGCCGTCCATGGCAAATGGTCGGGTCAGTGCGGGGCCTGCAACCAGTGGAACTCCATAGTCGAGGAGAGCCGCTCGGCCCCACCCGGCGCGATGAAGCCCGCCACCGGCGCGGCGGCGCGCGGCCGGGGCCTGCAGTTCGAGACCCTGCAGTCCGACACGCCCGAGCCGCCACGCATCATCACCGGCGTTGCCGAGTTCGACCGCGTCTGCGGCGGCGGCGTGGTGCCCGGCTCGGCCCTGTTGCTCAGCGGCGACCCGGGCGTCGGCAAGTCGACCCTGCTGCTCGACGTGGCCGGTCGCGCGGCCCTGTCGGGGCGGCGGGTGGCCTATATCTCTGGCGAGGAGGCGGTCGAACAGATCCGGGCCCGCGCCAAGCGGATGGGGCTTGAGAAGGCCCCGGTCGAGCTGGCCTCGGCCACGGCGCTGCGGGACATCCTCGGCACGCTGAAACGCGAGAAGTTCGACATCGTCATCGTCGATTCCATCCAGACCCTCTGGTCCGACGCCCACGAGGCCGGCCCCGGTTCGGTCACCCAGGTCCGCGCCTGCGCCGGCGAGATGGTGCGGCTGGCCAAGACGCAGGGCGTGGCGGTCATCCTCGTCGGCCACGTCACCAAGGACGGACAGGTCGCCGGACCGCGCGTGGTCGAACATATGGTCGACGCCGTGCTGAGCTTCGAGGGCGAGCGCGGCTATCCGTTCCGCATCCTGCGCGCCGGCAAGAACCGCTTCGGCGCCACCGACGAGATCGGCGTCTTCGAAATGGGCGACGCGGGCCTGCGCGAGGTCGCCAATCCCTCCGCCCTCTTCCTCGGCGAGAGCAAGGACCGGGCCCCGGGCGCGGCTGTGTTCGCCGGCATCGAGGGTTCGCGGCCGGTGCTGGTGGAGATGCAGGCCCTGGTGTCCAAGTCGGCCTATGGCACGCCGCGTCGGGCCGTCGTCGGCTGGGACACCGGGCGACTGGCCATGGTGCTGGCCGTGCTGGAGGCGCGCTGTGGCTTCGGGTTCGGCGATCAGGACGTCTATCTGAACGTCGCGGGCGGCCTGCGCATCAACGAGCCGGCGGCCGATCTCGCGGCGGCGGCGGCGCTCATCAGCTCGGCCACCGACACCCCCCTGCCCCAGGGCTGCGTGGTGTTCGGCGAAATCAGCCTCTCGGGCGAGATCCGCGCCGTCGGCCGGGCCGAGGCGCGGCTGCGAGAGGCCCAGAAGCTCGGCTTCGACCGCGCCCTGACCCCGCCACTGACCGTCAAGCACAAGGGCGTGGGCGTGACCTCGGTGACGCGCCTGGCCGAAGCGGTCGAACGAATCTCGCAAAACCGTTATTGAGGTCGGGCAGAACTCAGCTCGGGCGCGCATGACCGGTTTCGACGTAATCGCCATTCTGGTCATCCTCGCCTCGGCCGCGGCCGGCTGGGTGCGCGGCGGCACACGCGAGATCATCACCCTGCTCAGCTTTGTGCTGGCGGCCTTCATCGCCCTGGTGGCCCTGCCGCTGACCGCGCCGCTCGGGCGGGCGCTGGTCGATCCCGACTGGGCGGGCACCATCGCCGCCGCCGTCGCCTCCTTCCTGCTGATCTATTTCGGCATCCGCATCTTCGGCTCGATCCTGTCGAAGCGGGCCCAGGCCCATCCGCAGCTGGGCGGCATCGACCGGCTCCTCGGCATCTTCGTCGGCGCAGCGCGCTCGCTGGTGCTGCTGGGCGCCATCCATCTCGTGGTCGTCGCCGCCATGCCGGGCGAGCGCACCCCGCGCTGGCTCAGCGAGGCGGCCCTGCGGCCGGTCACGGCGGGCGCGGCGCGCATGATCCAGATCGTCCTGCCGGGCATCGGTCGCGGGGCCGACGCCCTGACGCCCGTCGTGACTTCGTCCGTGAACGAGGGATTTTCCGGCGAAGAAGCCTTGCCCTCGCCCCAAACAAACAATACTCCGCCCGCGTCCGCCGCCGACTAGCGTTCCCCGCATCATCGGAGCCCCACGATGAGCAGTCCCGTGCATTCCATCGCTGACCCGGTCGTCCACCGGGAGCACCACCGCGACGCCGACGATGACCGGCCGCGGCTGGAGTGCGGCGTCTGCGGCGTCTGG
Source organism: Brevundimonas sp. UBA2388 (assembly GCA_002343425.1). GTDB lineage: Bacteria > Pseudomonadota > Alphaproteobacteria > Caulobacterales > Caulobacteraceae > Brevundimonas. The sequence continues at coordinate 8,770 of DDSO01000134.1, read as the reverse complement.
GGCGCAGAGAAGAATGCGGCCTCCGCCATCGTCGCCCTCGGCCTGCACGCCCTGCAGCACCGCGGGCAGGAAGCCTGCGGTATCGCCAGCGTCAACGACACCCGTTTCCACACCGAACGCCACATGGGGCTGGTGGGGGAGGCCTTCGGCGGCACGGACCTGCCGGAACGCCTGCCCGGCTCTGCGGCCGTCGGCCACACCCGTTATTCCACCGCGGGCGGCAGCTTCCTGCGCAACATCCAGCCCATGTTCGCCGATCTGGATCAGGGCGGAATCGCCGTCGCCCACAACGGCAATCTGACCAACCATCTCTATCTGCGGAACCAGCTGGTCGGCGAAGGCGCCATCTTCCAGTCGACCTCGGACTCCGAGGTCATTCTTCACCTGATCGCCCGCAGCCGTAAGGCCAAGATCGTCGACCGCTTCATCGACGCCATCGGCCGGATCGAGGGCGGCTACGCCCTGGTCTGCGCCACCCGATCGAAGCTGATCGGCGCGCGCGACCCGCTGGGCATCCGCCCGCTGGTCCTGGGCCGCCTCGGCGACGCCTGGGTTCTGGCCTCGGAAACCTGCGCCCTCGACACCATCGGCGCGACCTTTGAGCGCGATGTCGAGCACGGCGAGGTCATCGTCATCGACCATGAGGGGCTGAAGTCGCTCAAGCCCTTCCCGACCCGCGAGGCGCGGCCCTGCCTGTTCGAATATGTCTATTTCGCCCGCCCCGACAGCGTCGTGAACGGCCGCTCGGTCTATGGCGTGCGCAAGCGCATGGGGATGAAACTGGCCCGCGAACACGCGGTCGATGCCGATGTCGTCGTGCCCGTGCCCGACTCCGGCGTGCCCGCCGCCCTCGGCTATGCCCAGGAGAGCGGCATCCCCTATGAGATGGGGATCATCCGCAGCCACTATCTGGGCCGCACCTTCATCCAGCCAAACCAGGGCGCCCGTCAGAAGGGCGTGCGGATGAAACACAGCCCGAACCGGTCGGTGCTGGAGGGCAAGCGGGTCGTCCTGATCGACGATTCCATCGTGCGCGGCACGACCTCCGTCAAACTGGTCCGCGCCGTCCGCGCCGCGGGCGCCACCGAGGTGCATTTGCGCTCGGCCTCGCCGCCGATCCTGTGGCCGGACTTCTACGGCATCGACATGCCCGAGCGGGACCAGCTGATCGCCGCCAACAAGACCCTGGAAGAGATGCGGGCCCACCTCGAGGTCGACTCCCTCGGCTTCCTCTCGGTCGACGGTCTGTACGACGCCATGGAGGCCGGCCCCCGCGACTCGCGCAATCCGCAGTTCACGGACCACTATTTCACCGGCGAATACCCGACCCGCCTGCTGGACCGCGAAATCGAGGAAGGCGGCCGCGAGGTCGCCGCGCGGCAACTTTCGCTGTTGGTCAGCGCTTAAGAGCCATAACGCTCGGCACAGGACACGCAATGATCCAGCTCGGTTACTTCACCATGGACACCGAGAACGTCGAAAAGGCGCGGGCCTTCTATTCCGCCTTGTTCGGCTGGACCTTTGACGAGGCTGAATCGCATCCGAACTACGCCCACGTGGCGGGTGGTCAGCCGTCCTTCGGCTTCACCAAGGTTGAGCGTGCCAAGGCCAATTCCCACCTGTATTTCCGCGTCGAAGACGTCGAGCGGCTGTGCGCCCGGGTGGTGGAGCTGGGAGGCAAGGCGGCCATACCGTCCGAGACCCCCTCCGGCATCACGGCCGTCGTCAGCGACGACCAGGGGGTCAGCTTCAGCCTGTGGCAACCGGCCCCCGGGTTCTAGCTTCCGCCGGGCCGACGGGCGCGCTATCAGGCCCGCCATGACCGACCTACCCCTCAAGGACCGTATCGCCCTCGTTGTCGGAGCCTCGCGCGGCATCGGCTATGAAAGCGCCCTCGCCCTGGCGAAAGCCGGCGCGCATGTGATCGCCACGGCGCGGACGGTCGGCGGACTGGAAGAGCTGGACGACGCCATCTTCGCCGCCACCGGCAGGCACGCCACCCTGATCCCGTTCGATCTGGTGGACGGCGGCGCCATCGACCGGCTGGGCGGGGCCATCTTCGAGCGGTTCGGACGCCTCGACATCTGGGTGCAGGCGGCGGCGACCATGGGGGCCTCGGGCCTGACTCCGGTCAGCCACGCCGACCCCCGCGTCTGGGCCAAGGTCGAAAAGACCAACTTCACCGCCGTCTACCGCCTGATTCGCTCCCTGGAGCCGCTGCTGAAGGCCTCGGACGCGGGACGCGCCGTCTATGTCACCACCAGCGTCGCCGCCGCGCCAAAGGCCTTCTGGGGCATGTACGCCGCGACGAAGGCGGGGGCAGAGGCCTTGGTCAAATGCTGGGCCGACGAGATCGAGTCGACGCCGGTGCGGGTCTCCATCGTCGATCCCGGCCGCATGCGAACCCAGATGCGCGCCCAGGCCTATCCGGGCGAGGATCCGGAGACCGTGGTCCACCCGTCGGTCATCGGCCCCCTGATCGTCGAACTGGCGCGGGGCGACCGGCAGTCGCCGCTGGAGATCAGCTTCAAGGAGTGGTCAGCGGGTCCGGGCGTGGCGGCGCTGATCTGACCATGCAACGGGCGCTCACAGCGGCGGCCGCCTATTTCGCCATCGTCTTCAGTCTCGCCTTCCTCCTCGGCGTTGTCCGAACACTCTTCATCGCGCCCATGGCCGGCGAGGTCCTTGCGGTCCTGATCGAGGCGCCGATCATCCTGTTCATCAGCTGGCGCGCCGCCGGCTGGACCATCCGGCGGTTCTCGATCCCGGCGCGGACTTCGGATCGGCTGATGATGGGGCTGGCCGCCTTCCTGCTTCTGTTGACCGTCGAGACAGCGATGTCGCTCCTGCTGTTCGGCCGCCCGCTGGCTCAGCAGGTCGCGGCCTGGGCCACCGCCGCAGGCGCGATCGGCCTTCTGGCCCAGGCCGCTTACGGCCTCATTCCCCTGTTCGTGGCGCGCCGCCACTGAAGGGCGCGACGACCCTATTTCTTCGGCGCGTGTTTCTGACCGGTCCGCACGCGCCCCGACCGTGACACCTGACGCGCCCCGCCCCGTGCGCCCTTCTGGACGGCGACCGACGAACCGGCCTTCTTGTTGGCGCTGGCTTTCAGCCCCGCGAGAGGCTTGAGCTTGGTCTTGCCGGCCTTCTTCTGCTCCAGCGCCTTGCCGGGCAGGTTGGACAGCATCTCGGCGCGCTCGGCCTTCTTGATGACCTTGCGCGGCGCGGTCTTGGCGTCGCCCTTGTAGCGTTCGGGCCCCGATTTGGAGCCGCCCGGCGCATAGGGGTTCTCGCTGCCCGACTTGACGATCAGCCGGATCGGCGTGCCCGGCAGGTCGAAGGACTCGCGCAGATTGTTGACCAGATAGCGTTTGTACTGCTCCGGCATGGACTCGGCGCGGCTGGCCATCAGCACGAAGGTCGGCGGCCGGGCCTTGGTCTGGGCCATGTATTTGGGCTTGATCCGCTTGCCGTCGACGGCGGGGGGCGGATGCCTCTGGGTGGCCATGGACAGCCAGGTGTTCAGGTCCTTGGTCTTGACCTTGACCGACCAGGTCGCGTGCGCCTGCAACACGGCGGGCATCAGCCGCTCGACGCCGCGGCCGCTGTGCGACGACAGGGCCACGAAGGGCGACCCCTTCAGCTGCGGCAGCTTGTCCTCGGCCATCTGGGTCAGCTTGGCCAGTTTGGCCTGCGGGCTCTCTTCCAGGTCCCATTTGGCGGCGACATAGACCAGCGCCCGCCCCTCGCGCTCGACCAGATCGGCCAGCTGCAGATCCTGGGTGTCGAAGGCGTCGTCCTTGTCCATGACCAGCACGACCACCTCGGCGAAGGTGATGGCGCGGATGGTGTCGGCGACCGACAGCTTCTCCAGCTTTTCCTGCACCCGGGCCTTGCGGCGCATCCCGGCGGTGTCGACCAGTCGGATGTTCTGGCCTTCGTACTCCCAGTCGACCGAGATGGAATCCCGGGTGATGCCGGCCTCGGGGCCGGTCAGCATGCGGTCTTCACCGATCAGGCGATTGATCAGGGTCGACTTGCCGGCGTTGGGCCGGCCGATGATGGCGATGCGGATCGGCTTGTCGGGCTCATCGACCTCTTCGACAAAGATGTCGGCGCTGGCGGCCACCACGGCGGCATACAGGTCCGCCATGCCCTCGCCGTGCTCGGCCGAGATGGCGACCGGCTCGCCGAAGCCCAGCGAATAGGCCTCGCCGATGCCGCCGCCGCTCTCGCGGCTCTCGGACTTGTTGGCCAGCAGGATGACGGGCTTGTGCTGTTTGCGCAGCCGTTCGGCAAATATCTGGTCCAGCGAGGTCACGCCCTCACGGGCGTCCATCATGAACAGGATCAGGTCGCCGTCTTCCAGCGCCGCCTCGGTCTGTTCACGCATCCGCGATTCGAGGCTGTCGTCGGTGACGTCCTCATAGCCGGCGGTGTCGATGAGGGTCAGGTCCATATCGCCGATGTTGCCATCCGCGTACCGCCGGTCGCGGGTCACGCCCGGCCGGTCGTCGACCAGCGCGAGGCGCTTGCCGACGAGGCGATTGAATAGTGTCGACTTGCCCACATTGGGGCGGCCGACGATGGCGACTTTGAGAGCCATGTCGGCCTTCTAACGCAGATTGAGTTCCAGCGTCAGCGAATGCTGACGAGGTCGCCCTTGTCGGTGAGCACATAAAGCGCGCCGTTGTAGGCGGCCGGAGCGATATAGACCGGCCCGCCCATGCGGATCGAGGCGGTCTGGACGCCGGTCTTGGGGTCGAAGGCGACCAGTTCGCCGTCCGAATTGGTCAGCACCAGCCGGTTCGAGGCCATCAGCGGTCCTGACCAGACCGGGCGTACGGTGCGATCGAAGAAGCCGAAAATGCCGCCTTCCTGGCGGACGCGGCCCTCATTGAGGTCGCGGGTCCAGTAGATCTGGCCGCTGTCGCGGTTGATGACGGTCAGTTCGCCGTCCTTGGACACGACATAGACAACGTCGCCGACCGGCAGGGGCGCGTTGACGCCGGCGATCGGCAGGGGCGCCCATTTCGGTTGGCCCGAGCGGATATCCATGGCGGACAGCACGCCCGAATGGCTGACGGCGTAGACGACGCCCCGGCTGATCACCGGACGGCCGGCGATGTCGCGGATTTCGGACAGGGCGCTGGTGCGGCTGGTGCGCGACAGGACCTGCTGCCACAGCGACTGGCCGGTCGAGGCGCGCAGGGCCACCACTTCGCCGGACGAGAAGGGCGCGATCACCGTATCGCCGGTCACAGCGGGGCTGGAGGCGCGCAGGATGCGGGCCGGCTCGGGAATACCGCGATAGGACCAGTCCTGGGCGCCGGTGGTGGTGTCGAAAGCCTGGATCTGGTTCTCGACGTCGACGACGAAGACCCGGCCGCCCGAGACGGTGGGCGCGCCGTGGATGGGCACATCGACCGGGGTGGTCCAGATCACGGCGCCGGAGGCCTGATCGATGGCGGTGACGGTGCGATAGCCCGAGGACACAAAGACCTTGCCGCCGCCGACGGCGACGCCGCCGCCGAAGCCGCCGCCATCCGCGAGGGCAACCGCTGCAGCGCGCTGGGTTTCGCCGCCGCCGAGCGGATCCTGCGCGCGAGCCGCCCACGGGGCCGGCGGCTGCTGCACCAGGGCAAGGTGGTGACGAGCGAACTGCTCAAGTTCGCGATCGAGGTCGCCTGCCTCGAGGCCGGCGCCGTCTCGGCCAACACGATCGTCGCCGGCGGCGACCAGGCCTGCGATCCGCACGAACGCGGCTCGGGGCCCCTCCGGCCGGGCGACCTCATCATCATCGACATCTTCCCGCGGGTGACGCGCACCGGCTTCCACGGCGACATGACCCGCACGTTCCTCCGCGGCCGCGCCTCCGATGCCCAGCGCGCGCTCGTCGCCGCCGTGCGCGATGCGCAAGCCGGCGCGATCCGCGCCATCACCGCCGGCGTCAACGGCCGCGAGGTGCACCGCGGCGTCGTCGCGCTGTTCGAGTCACGCGGGTTCCGCACGCGCCACACCGCGCGCGGCTCGGTCGGCTACTTCCACGGCACCGGCCACGGCCTCGGGCTCGCGGTGCACGAGCCGCCGCGGCTCAGCGGCAGCGTCGACTGGACGCTGCTGCCCGATTCGGTGGTCACCGTCGAACCCGGCCTCTACTACCCCGGTCTCGGCGGCTGCCGCATCGAGGACGTGGTGCAGGTCACCACCGGCCGCCCCCGGATGCTTTCCCGTTATTCCTACGACTGGGAACTCCGATGAAAGGCCTCTCCCCGCTGCTGAAGAAGTTCGCGCGCCTGCGCATTCTCGTGGTCGGCGATGTCATGCTCGACCATTACATCTGGGGCGATGCCACCCGCATTTCCCCGGAGGCGCCGGTGCCGGTGGTCGATATCGCCCGCGACTCCTGGACCGCCGGCGGCGCCGCCAATGTCGCCCTCAACCTGGCCTCGCTCGGCGCCCGCTGCACGGTCGCGGGCTTCATCGGTCAGGACGACGCCGGCGCCCGGCTCACGACCATCCTCCACAGCCGCAAGATCGACACCCTCGCGACGCCCGGCAGCGCGCCCACCATCGTGAAGACGCGGGTGCTCGTCCAGCACCAGCAGCTCTGCCGACTCGACCGCGAGGCGCCGCCGACCGCCTATCACCTTTCCGCCGCGCGCGCGGAGAAGCTGCTCGCCGCCGCCATCGCCGACGCCGACGCCGTCATCCTGTCCGATTACGCGAAGGGCATTCTCACCGACGAAGTGGTGGGCCGGGTCACGGACCTCGCGCGGGCCGCCGGCACGTTCGTCGCCCTCGACCCGAAGCCCAGACGCCGCCTCCAGTTCCGCGACCTGGACCTCATCACGCCGAACAAGCGCGAAGCGCTCCAGCTCGCCGGCATCGAGCCGCTGCCGCACACGCCGTTCCCCGCCGCCGAGGTCTGCGCGCGCCTGCACGAACTCTACGCCACGAAGCACCTCGTCATCACCCTCGGCGAGGATGGCATGCTGCTCAGCTCCGACGGGCAGATCCTCAAGACCATCCCCACCGCCGCGCGCGAGGTCTTCGACGTCTCCGGCGCCGGCGACACCTCGCTCGCCGCCCTGGTGCTGGCGCTCGCCGCCGGCGCGCCGCTAGAAACCGCGGCGCAGTTCGCCAACGCCGCGGCCGGCGTCGTCGTCGGCAAGCTCGGCACCGCGACCGTCACGCCGAAGGAGCTGCTCGCCTACGTCAACCGTCGCTGAGCCTTGGCCTCGACGCCTCCCATTCCCGCCGGCCGCGCGCTCTTTCTCGACCGCGACGGCACGTTGATTCCCGACAAGCACTACCTCGCCGACCCGGCCGACGTGGAACTGATTCCGGGCATCGCGGGCGCCCTCGCCCACGCGCGCGCGCTCGGTTACCACCTGTTCCTGTTCACCAATCAGTCCGGTGTCGCCCGCGGCTATTTCACGGTGGACGACGTCCATCGCTGCAATGCCCGCATGGAGGAGCTCATCGGACTCACCCCGCCCCTTTTCACCGACCGTTGCATCGCCACCGAAGGCCCGGGCGATCCGCCGCTCTACCGCAAGCCGTCGCCCCGGTTCATCCTCGAGAGTATCGCGCGCCACGGGCTCGATCCCCGGCATTGCTGGATGGTGGGCGACCGCGAAGGCGACGTCGACGCCGGCCTCAACGCGCACATCCACGCCGTGGCGGTCTGCACCGGCAAACACGACGCCGCGGGCTGGGCCGCGGCGGACCGGCCGGGCGTGCCGGTGTTTCCCAGTCTGGTGGAGTTCGTCGCCACCCTGAAGTAACCTCCGACTCGTTCCGGCATTCGCCGTTCGTCCCGGTCCCACTTTCTCAGCGCCTCGAGCGACTCCACCGATGCCCGAACTTGCCGAGGTCGAATTCTACCGGAAACGCTGGCACCTCGCCGCGGTCGGCGACCGGATCGAGCGCGTGCTCGCCCACGACGGGAAAAAGGTCTTTCGCGGCACCGCTGTCAGTGCCCTGCAGCGCGGACTGACCGGCGCGGTGCTGCAGTCGTCCGCCACGGCCGCAAAGCAGATGCTCTTCCGCTTCCAGCCCGCCGCCTCGCTCGGCGTCCATCTCGGCATGAGCGGGGAGCTGAGCGTCGCGAAGCCAGACCACGTGCCCGGCCGGCACGATCACCTCGTGCTCGTCACCCGGCGGCACGCGCTCGTGTTCACCGATCCGCGCATGTTTGGCCGCATCGCATTCCACGCCGGACCGGGGCTGCCCGACTGGTGGACGCGGATCGGCCCGGCCGTCCTGTCCGATGCCTTCACGCTCGAGGCCGTCGCCTCCTTCCTTCGCCGCCGGCAGCGCACGCCCCTCAAGGCCGTGCTGCTGATGCAGGAGCGCTTTCCCGGCATCGGTAACTGGATGGCCGACGAGATCCTCTGGCGCGCCGCCCTCCATCCCGCCCGCCCCGCCGGCTCACTCTCGCCGCGCGAGGTGCGGACGTTGTGGCGGGAATGCCGCCGGGTCTGCCGGATGGCGCTCGACGCGATCGCCGGCCGGGGCGAATCCCTGCCCGCCGACCTCAACGTCGGCATTCCCTCAACCTGGTTGTTCCATCATCGCTGGGAGGACGGCGGACGGTGCCCGCGGACCCACTCGCCGCTCGTCCGCGCCACGGTCGGTGGTCGGACCACCTGCTGGTCGCCCGCCCGCCAGAAGTTGCGCACGCAGCCGGCTCCCCGCGGGAAATCCCAGGGCTCGGCCACCCGCCTTCGCTCACGCACCCGCGCGCCGGCAGGGGCGGCCGGAA
>DDSO01000131.1:55490-55703 GCA_002343425.1 Brevundimonas sp. UBA2388 | reverse complement strand
ACGCGCTCATAACCAATGCGAATCGGCGGGGTTTTCGCATCGGACTGCAGGGGCAGGGTCGGATAAGGTCGGAATAGAATGTCTCTCTCGCTGGTGCGTCCTCAAGCCACGGATCTGAAGCCGCGGATCGTTGTCTTTGGCGTCGGTGGCGCAGGCGGAAACGCCGTGAACAACATGATCGACGCGGGTCTGGAAGGCGTCGAGTTCGTCGTC
>DDSO01000131.1:15144-55415 GCA_002343425.1 Brevundimonas sp. UBA2388 | reverse complement strand
CGGCATGGGTGGCGGCACCGGCACCGGCGCCGCCCCCGTCATCGCCAAATGTGCGCGCGACCGCGGCATTCTGACGGTCGGCGTCGTGACCAAGCCCTTCACCTTCGAAGGCCGTCACCGCATGCGTCTGGCCGATGCCGGCATCGCCGAGCTGCAGCGCTATGTCGACACCCTGATCGTCATTCCGAACCAGAACCTGTTCCGCGTCGCCAATGAGCGCACCACCTTCGCCGACGCCTTCGGCATGGCCGACCAGGTGCTGCACTCGGGCGTGCGGTCGATCACCGACCTGATGATCCTGCCGGGCCTGATCAACCTCGATTTCGCCGACGTCCGCGCCGTCATGTCCGAAATGGGCAAGGCGATGATGGGCACGGGCGAGGCCTCGGGCGAGGACCGCGCCCTGCAGGCCGCCCAGAACGCCATCGCCAATCCGCTGCTGGACGAGACCTCGCTGAAGGGCGCCAAGGCCGTGCTGGTGAACATCACCGGCGGTATGGACATGACCCTGCTGGAAGTCGACGAGGCCGCCAACGCCATCGCCGGCGAGGTGGACGCCGACGCCAACATCATCTTCGGGGCCGCCTTCGACCCGGCCCTGGACGGCAAGATCCGCGTCTCGGTCGTGGCCACCGGCATGGAAGACCTGGCCGCGGTCAAGACCACGCCGAACGCCACGACCTCGGTGTTCGACACCCGCCGGCCGACCCCGGCCCACGCCGCCTCGCGCGCCGAGCCTGTGCGTCATGACGCCGCCCGGGATTTGGGCCGCGAGCCGGTCCGCGCCGAGGCGCCGCGTCAGGCCGAAGCCGCGCCGATCGTCCCCACCTTTCAGGCCAGCCAGCCCACCTACGGAACCGCGGCCCGCGCCCCGGAACCCCGTTTCGAGCCCCGCCCGGAGCCGGTGATCCACGTTGCCGAGGAACGCAGCCTCGAGCCGATCGTCGATCCGTGGGTCGAGGAGTATGAATCCGCGCCGCGCAGCCGCACCGTCGCGGCGGCCGATGCGCCGGTCGCGCAGGGCGACCTGTATATGGACCGCACCGCCGCTTCGCAGACGGAGACCCGTCACGAAGAGCCGGCCCACGAAGACTATGACGACCGGGACCACCGCAAGTCCGGATGGAGCCTGTTCGGCCGCGGCAAGCGCCAGCCGGCCCAGCCGACCTATCCGTCCGCGTCGCGCACGACCGAAATGCGCGCCACCAGCCAGACACAGCCGGCGCCCGAGCTCGGGGAGGCCGAGGACGATCTGGAGATCCCGTCGTTCCTGAGACGACTGGCCAACTGATCCGGCCGCAAGCCTGACGAACCGCCCCGGAGCCCCCGCTCCGGGGCGGTTTTGCGTCCGGGTATGGTTCATCAAACCGAAACAATTCGAAACCCGACTTTCATTTCGCGCTTGCGGCAGGGCCGGTAGACGGTTCGTGGGGCGAACTCCGCACACAGAGGCGGGACGCAAGAACTGCAGTGAGTTTGAGTTTGTCGGTCAGAATCGACCATCGCCAGAAGACCACCGTCGCTCCTGCCATCATTGCGGGCGTAGGCGTGCACACGGGCGACCGGGTGCGTCTGGCCGTGCGTCCGGCCCCGGCCGGCACGGGCATCGTCTTCGTGCGCACCGACATCAAGGACCGCGACAACCGGATTCCGGTATCCGGCGAGGCCGTGATCGACGCCCGTCTGAACACCATGATCGAGAACGCCGCCGGCGTTCGGCTGTCGACCATCGAACACCTGATGGCGGCCTTCGCCGCCCTGGGCGTGTCGAACGCCGTGGTCGAGGTGGACGGCCCCGAACTGCCGATCCTTGACGGTTCGGCGCTGCAATTCGTCCAGCTGCTGGACCGCGCCGGCTTCCGCCGTCAGGAGGCCCCGGTCCGCTATATCGAGATCCTCGAGCCGATCCGGGTCCAGGAAGGCGACAAGAGCGCCGCCCTGCTGCCCTGCGACCGCTATGAGATGCGGTTCGAGATCGACTTCGACACCCCGGTGATCGGCAATCAGGTGGTGGACTTCGTCGTCGACGAAGAAACCTTCCGCAACGAGATCATGGCGGCCCGCACCTTCGGCTTCGCCCATGAGGTCGAGGCCCTGCGCCGCGCCGGTCTGGCCCGCGGCGGTTCGCTGGAGAACGCCGTGGTCATCGACGGCGACCAGATCCTGAACCCCGGCGGGCTGCGGATGGAGCGCGAGTTCGTCAAGCACAAGGCGCTGGACGCTATCGGCGACCTCTATGTGCTCGGCGCGCCCCTGCTGGGCCGCTATGAGGGCGTGAAAGCGGGCCACGCCATCAACAACCTGCTGGTCCGCGAACTGCTGGCCAATCCGCAGTCGTGGCGTGAAACGACGCGGGTGCCTGAAATGGCGATGGCGGGCTGAAAATCCCGGTGGATCAGCCCAGGCTGATCGCGCTCATCAGCCGGCCAAAGTCGGCCTCTCCACTCAGATACGCCCGCCGGTTCGAATAGAACCGCGCCGCATCGACCCGCGTGTCGTCGCCCGTCCAGGCGGCGTCGGCGACACCGGCCTGCTCCAGCCGCCACAGGACGAAGGCGGGCAGGTCGAACAGCCGTTTGTCGGCGCTTTCGCCGGGCGCGAAGAAGCGGGCGCTGCCCGGATCATGATGCTCGAACCGGTCCTGAAAGTCGGCGCCGACCTCATAGGACGGCTGGGCGATACAGGGACCGACGACGGCGACCATGCGGCGGGGTTCGGCGCCGAGGGCCTGCATGGCGGCGACGGTGGCGTGGACAATCCCGTCCAGCGCGCCCTTCCAGCCCGCATGGGCGGCGCCGACGACGCCGGCCTCGGTGTCGGCCAGCAGGATGGGGGCGCAGTCGGCGGTCAGGACGGCGCAGATGACGCCGGGGATGGCGGTGACCGTGGCGTCGCCCTCGGGCCGCGCGCCCTTCCAGCCCTCTTCGGCGACATGGGCGACGGCGGAGTGGATCTGGAAGCAGGCGGCCAGATCGTCTGAGTCACCGCCCAGATGGTGGGCGATCCGGCGGCGGTTCTCGGCGATGGCGGCGGGGTCGTCCCTGGAGCCGACGCCGGTGTTCAGGCCTTCATAGATGCCGGTCGAGACGCCGCCTTCGCGCGTGAAGAAACCATGACGGACGCCGGCGCGGTCGAGCAGGGGGTGGGTAATGGGCTGGAGGGGCATGGTCAGTCCTCGAAACCCGGAACCACCAGTGAGCGCGGCGAGAAGATCGCGCAGGCCTTGAACAGGGTTCCCATCTGGTCGGCGGCGGTCAGCCGGGCCAGCTGGCGGTCGATGATCGGGGCGGCGTCCGGGCGGCCGGCCTTCAAGCGATCTGCCCGGGCCTCGATGCCCAGCAGGTTCAGGAACTCGCCCTGACCGAGAGTCCCGGTGACGTCGGCCCCGGCGTGGATCGCCGCCTCGAGCACCGAGGGGAAGTCCGCCCACTGGGTCAGGTCCACCTCGCCGGGGCTCTCCAGCGGATCGACCTTCTGATGGCGGCGCAGGCCCTGGAGGGTGTCGCCAGCCTCCCGACGGGCGCGACCGTAGTCGATCAGCAGGGCGGCACCGCCCGCTTCGTGGATCAGGGCTCCGACGTCGCGGCCAAAGGCGGCCTGCTGGTCCGAGATCTCGACCGTCTGGCCGGGCTCGACCGGGAACTCCGGCCGCTTGAAGCCTCCGGTGATCTTGACCAGACCGAAGGTCAGTTCGCCGTCGTCAGTCACGCCCACGCGCCGCTCGGCCCAGCCGTCTTCGGTCTTCACGAACTGGCGGGCGGGCAGGCAGTCCAGCACCTCATTGGCGATCAGGATCACCGGGGCGTCGGTCTCGATCCGGTCCAGCGATGCGACCCAGCGGGGGTGGATGTCGCTGTCGGCCAGCATCCGGGCCTGGGCCTCGCGCAACGGCGGGCTGGGTTCGATCAGGATCAGGTCCACTGCGCGCAGGAATTCGGGGTCCAGCCGGGCGGCGCGCAGGGCGTCGGCCATCAGCGTCCCGTCGCCGGGCCCGACCTCGACCAGCCGCACCCGTTCGGGCGCGCCCAGCCGCCGCCACAGCTCGACCGCCCACAGGCCGATCAACTCGCCGAACATCTGGCTGATCATCGGGGCGGTGATGAAGTCCCCGGCGGCGCCGATGGCCGGGCGGGTGGCGTAATAGCCGCCCTCCGGGTCATGCAGGCACCGCGTGACATAGTCGGCCACCGTCATCGGCCCGGTCAGGACGATCTCGCGCGCCAGACGCTCCTTCAGCGACATGGCGTCAGGCGGCGACCGGCGGCCGGCTCCAGGCGCGCCAGATCAGCCAGGCCCCGATGATCATCATCGGAATCGACAGGATCATGCCCATCGTCAGACCGAGCGGCAGGCTCTCGAGGCCGGCATCCGGCTGGCGGAAATTCTCGAGCGTGGCCCGCGCCAGTCCGTAGCCGAACAGGAAGATACCGGTGATGTAGCCGGGCTTGGCCAGCAGCCGCCATTTGTAGACCGCGAGCCAGAGGATGCCGAACAGGGCGAGGCCCTCGAGGCCGGCCTCATAGAGCTGGCTGGGGTGGCGAACGATGTCTCCGGGTCCGACGATGGAGCCGTCGCCGGCCATGTACTGGCACGTCTGACCATACATTTCGCGGATACGGTCGCTACAGAAGTTGACGCCCCAGGGCGCGGTCGTCTCGCGGCCCCACAGTTCGCCGTTGATGAAATTTGCCATGCGACCGAAGAACAGGCCGATCGGCGCCGCGGGGGCGATCAGGTCGCCGAGGCTGAGCAGGCGGATCTTGTTCCTTGAGGCGAACAGGATGATCGCCAGCGAGACGCCGATCAGACCGCCGTGGAAGGACATGCCGCCGTCCCAGAGGCGCAGCACGGCAAGGCGTTCGCCCAGACCGTCGCCCGTGAATATCTGGGCGTAGAGCTGCGGCTGGTAGAACAGGGCGTAGCCGAGACGGCCGCCGAGGATGATGCCGAGGGTGATCCACAGGATCAGGTCGTCGAGCTGGATGGTGGTGACCGGCGCCTTGCCGGGCTGCCAGAGCGCGTTGTCCTTGGCCAGACGGGCAGCGTACCACCAGCCGACGACGATGCCCGCGACATAGGCCAGGGCGTACCAGCGAATATCCAGCGGGCCGATGCTGAACAGGACCGGGTCGAACTCGGGAAATTGCACGGGCGCTCCTGCGGAAGGGTCTTCGTCTGCGGTTTAGCAAGCGCGGCCGGTCGCGTCCCTGAAATTTCCGCAACACAGGCGCGCGCCGCCCCAATCACGCCATCGGTCGCATCGACAGCAAGGTTTCGTTCACCATATCGGGTGAACCTTCCTTAACGACGCTCGCCTGTGCGGGCCGGAGAGTTCCATGCAGACCCGCAACCCCCTTCTCGACGAGTTCGCCAAGCTGACGACGGGGGCCATGGGCCTGGCCCAGGCAGCGGGCGAGGAGGCGAAGACGGCCTTCCGTGCCGGCACTGATCGCATGGCCGCCGACCTCGATCTGGTCCGCCGCGACGAATTCGACGCCCTGAAGGCCGAAATCGCCGCCCTGAGGGCCGAGGTCGCGGCGCTGAAGTCGCCGGAGAAGTCGCCTGCAAAGACGGCAAAGAAGCCTGCCACGGGAACGTCCACAGCGGGTTCTCCCCCTCAGGACGCAGCCGGTTGAGCCGAATCTGCGAACCCGCCTACCGTCCGATGACAGGGCGTGAGTCGCGCCCGGAGAGTGCCTGATGGACATTGTACGGCCCGAAGAAGTCGATGTTCCCTACGATCCTCTGGATGTCGTGGAGCACGTCCTGGTGGCCGAAAACCTGCCGTTCGACCGCACCGACGAGGGCGATCTGGCCTTTGCGCTGGCAGGCGACTGGAAGGACTACGAGTTGTGGTTCGCCTGGCGGCCCGAGGGCGACTGTCTGCAACTGTGCTGTGCGCTGGACCTGCAGGCGTCCAAGGCCCGCCGGGCCGCCGCCTATGAACTGGTCGGCCTGATCAACCAGCGTACCTGGATGGGCCATTTCGAGGTCTGGGCCGACGACGGCGAGATCGTCTTCCGCCATTCGCTGGCCTTGCCGATGGGCGAGCGCCCGACGCTGGCCCAGGCGGCCTCGATGATCGACGCGGCGGTCGAGGCGGCGGACCGCTACTACCCCGCCTTCGACTTCATGATCCGCGGCAACAAGAAGCCGCAGGAGGCGATCGACTCCTGCCTGTTCGAGACCGTCGGCACGGCCTGAGGCCATGAATGCTCCTTCGACAGCCGGTACCGTCGCCCTGGTGGGATGCGGACGGCTGGGTTCGGCCAGCCTTGAAGGCTGGCTGAAGACCGGGGCCGTCGCGGCGCACGACCTGATCATCCTGAGCCCGTCGGACAAGCCTGCCGCCGAGGCGGCGCGGGCGCAGGGCGCGCGGGTCAATCCGCCGGTGGCCGTCTTGAGCGAGGCCCGGACGCTGGTGCTGGCGGTCAAGCCGGCGAAATGGCGTGAGGCCTTGAGCCCGCTGGTCGAGGCTCTGAACCCCGAGGCCGTGATCGTGTCGGTGATGGCAGGCGTGGCGGCAGCGGATATCGGCGCCCTGTCCGGCCGCCCGGTGGCGCGGGTCATGCCGACCACGGCGGTGGCGCAGGGTCGCGGTGTCGCGGCTCTCTGGTCGGATGACCCTGCCGCCCGCGAGACGGCGCGAGGGCTATTCGAGGCTATGGCCGAGGTCGTGGACCTGACCGACGAAGCCCACATCGATGTCGCCACCGCCACGGCCGGTTCGGCGCCGGCCTTCATCTACGCCTTCGTTCAGGCGCTGGCGCAGGCAGGGGAAGCCGAGGGTTTGTCAGCCGACGCCGCGACGCGGCTGGCGCGCGGAGCCCTGCGATCGGCGGGAGCTGGCGTCGGGACCGGCGAAGCTCTGGAGGCCCTGATCGCCCGCATCGCCTCGCCCGGAGGCACGACGCGGGCGGGGCTGGACGCCATGGCGGCAAGCGGCGACCTCGACCGGGCGGCGAGCGCCGCGGTCAGGGCCGCCGTGCAGCGGGCGCGAAGCTTCTAGCGCGTGACGTAACGGCCGTCGGCGATGTTCACGGCCAGCCGGCGATAGGCCCGGTCCGCGTCCGCCCAGGTGTTGATGCCGCGCACATCCGCCAGGCTGCTGGAATACCAGTCGTACTGGACCGGCAGGGTGCGGCCGTCGGCCGTGGTGATCTGGTCCTCGATGGTCGCGCCGCCGGTTGAGATGCTGCGGTGCCCGTCCAGTCCGGGACGGTCGGCCAGTTGCTGGAAGGTGGGTCGGTTGGGACGCAGGTCGGTCAGGACGAGTTCGATCCGGGCGCCGTCGAGATCGCCATCACGGGCGAGAGCGCGTCCGACCAGATCGGCCAGCCGGTCGGCCTGTTCCTGAACCTCGCGCGGACCCAGATCCGCAGCCTTGTCCTGCAGGTCGGGACCGAGGCTGACGCTGATCAAGGCGGGTTCGGCCATGGCCGGCGCGGCGCTGAAGGCCAGGACGGCGGCGAGTGGTGCGAAGGCGGCGAGTTTACGCATGATGTCCTCCAAATGGCCCTGTCGGATTCGAAGGTGTGCCCTGCGGCGACGCTTCGCCAGAGGGCCGGTACATAATTTGATCAGCCAGGCAGCCGGATCAGGGCTCGCAACCCGCCCATGTCGCTGCGCCCGAGCGTGATGTCCCCCCCGTGTCCGCGGGCGACATCACGCGCGATGGCGAGGCCGAGGCCCACGCCCTTGCGGTTCTGATTGCGTGAGGCGTCGAGGCGGGAGAAGGGCCGGAAGGCCTCTTCGTGCATGTCCTCGGGAATGCCGGGGCCGTCGTCCTCGATCGACACCTCAAGCCCGCCGGAGGGCAGGGGACGGGCGCTGAGCCGGACGTGCTCGCCATGGGCCGCGGCGTTGCCGGCCAGATTGGTCAGGGCGCGTTTGAAGGCGAGCGGGCGCAAGGTTGCGGTCAGGTCAGTGGGGGCGTCCACCTCGACCTCGGCTCCAGCCCGGCGGACATCCTCGGCCGTGGCCGAGAGCAAGTCGGCGATCGACACCGCCTGCGCCGCCTCTCCGGCCTCACCCCGGGCGAAGGCGAGGTATTCGTCGATCATATGCTCCATCTCGTCGAGGTCGCCCTGCATCGCCTTGGAGCGTTTGAACGGCGGCGCCAGCGCCAGTTCGAGCCGCAGCCGTGTCAGGGGCGTGCGCAGGTCGTGGCTGACCGAGGCCAGCAGGGCGGTGCGCTGGTCGATGTGACGCTGGATCCGCTCGCGCATGGCCAGGAAGGCGTTGGCGGCGGCGCGAACCTCGCGCGCGCCGTGCGGCTTGAACCGTTCGTCGGTCTCACCCCGGCCGAAGGCCTCGGCGGCGTCGGCCAGCCGCTCTATTGCGCGGACCTGATTGCGGATGAACAGGATGGCGACGCTCATCAGCAGGACGGTGGCGATGGTCAGCCACAGGACAAAAATGTGGGCCTGGGTGGCCACGGCGCGCTCGCGCGGGGCGATGATGCGCAGCACGCCTTCGGGCTGCTGCACCCGGATGTCGACATAGGCGGGATACCGGGTGGTCGAGAACCAGAACGGCTGATCGAGCCGGGTGGTGAGCGCCTTCTCGAGTGTGCGATCGACAACGCCGATGGGGCCGCGGTCCTGCTCTGCGGGCAGGACGTCGCCCTCGCGCAGGTCGACCGAGAGCGACATGGATCGTTCGGCCCGGTCGGCGAGGACGGCGAGGTTTTCCGGCGTCGGGTCGTCGCGCCAGCTCTCGGCGGCCCAGGCGATATCGCCGGCCAGACCGTCGGACAGACGGGCGGTCACCGTCTGCCAGTGCATGTCGAAAAAGGCCCAGGTGACCGCGACCTGCATCACCAGCACCGGCAGGACGATGATCAGCAGCGACCGCCCCCACAGCGAGGTCGGCATCCGCCGCTTCAGGAACCGCGGCCAGAGGCTGGCGGGAAGCAGCCTCATCGCGTCATCAGTCCGGGGCCAGCATATAGCCGACGCCGCGCACGGTCTGGAGGTAGCGCGGATTCTTGGGATCCGCCTCCAGCTTGCGGCGCAGGCGGGTGACCTGCACGTCCACGGCCCGGCCGGTGATGTCGGCGGTGTCGGGCGACAGGCTCATTCGCTCGACGGCCGAATGGGCGTGAATGGCCAGGGTCTTGAGCAACTGCGCCTCGGCCTCGGTCAGGCGCTGCATCTTGCCGTCGCGTGTGAGTTCCAGCCGCTCCATGTCGAACATCGCCGGACCCAGTTTGATCTCGCGGGGGGTCAGGGGCTTGCCGCCGGTGCGGCGCAGGATGGCGTCGACGCGCAGGGCCAGTTCGCGCGGGTCGAACGGCTTGGACATATAGTCGTCGGCGCCGCGCGACAGGCCTTCGATCCGGTCGTCAGGATCGCCGCGCGCGGTCAGCAGCAGGACGGGGGTCTTTGACGTCTCGGCCTTGGACCGGACCCAGGTGGTCAGGTCGAAACCGCTCTCGCCCGGCATCATGACGTCCAGCACCACCAGATCGAATTCAATCAGCTCCATCAACCGCTTGGCGGCGGCGGCGTGGGCGGCGCCGGTGACGCGATAGCCTTCGCGGGCGAGGAATTCCTTCAGCAGTTCGCGGATGCGGTCGTCGTCATCCACCACCAGCAGATGCCGGCCGGCGCCCGCGCCGGCGACGGGGCCCGAACGGCCGTGGGAGCGGACGTCGCTCATGCGTAAGCGACCCGACCGTGCGTCCAGGCGTTGACCTGAGCGATTCCGGCGGCTCTAACCCGGTGATCAGCGCGGGAGACGTTATTCAATGGCCTTCGTTCCTATCGACGATCGTGACGGTTGGATCTGGATGGACGGCGATTTTGTGCCTTGGCGGGAAGCCCGCGTGCACGTTTTGACCCACGCCCTCCACTACGCGTCTTCGGTTTTTGAAGGCGAGCGAATGTACAATGGCCAGATCTTCAAATTGACGGAGCATACGAACCGCTTGTTCCGTTCGGCCGAGGTGCTCGACTTCCAGATTCCGTTCACGGTGGCGCAGATCAACGACGCCTGCAAGGAAACCTGCGCCAGAAACGGCCTGACCGAGGCCTATGTCCGCCCTCTCGCCTGGCGCGGCTCGGAACAGGTCAGCGTCCCGGCCCAGAACACGACCGTGCATGTGGCCATCGCCGCCTGGGATTGGCCGAGCTATTTCGACCCGGAAACCAAGCGCAAGGGCATCCGCCTTTGCTGGGCGCCCTACAAGCGGCCCTCGCCGGAAACCGCGCCGACCGAGGCCAAGGCGGCGGGCCTGTACATGATCGGCACCATCAATCGTCACTACGCCGACGCGCGCGGCTATGCCGACGCCATGCTGCTGGACTGGCGGGGCTATGTCGCAGAGGCGACCGGCGCCAATGTCTTCTTCGTGCAGGATGGCCGGGTGATCACCCCGCCCGCCGACGGGGCGATCCTGAATGGAATCACCCGCCAGACCGTGCTGGAGATGCTGGCGGCGCGCGGCCTTGAGGTCGAGGTGCGACACATCCTGCCCGAAGAGCTGGCCGGGTTCAGCGAATGCTTCCTGTGCGGCACGGCGGCCGAGATCACCCCGGTGAGCGAGATCGGCGACGATCGCTTCACTCCGGGCGACCTCAGCCTCAGCCTGATGGACGACTACAGCCGGCTGGTGCGCGGCGGCTAGACTTCGCCGCCGCCCGCTTCGGCCTCTCGCGCCCGTTTCGCCGCCAGCCGCTCGGCGCGGATTCGCCGCCTCCAGCGAAGGCCCAGCCAGGCCAAAGGCACCACCACGATCAGCAGCGGCAAGACACCGGCCAGGAACAGAATCAGGGCTCCGACCACGCCCATGAAGACAGCCAGGGCGTTGTCGAGGGCGTCGGTCACCGGCCTGAAGGCGCTGTCGGGCGCCAGCTGGCCCTGGGCGGTGTAGGTGATGATCAGGCGTGAGGTCGCTACGCGGGTGCGCATGACCTCAAGCGTCGAGCGGCTCGCGTCCAGTTCGCCCTGCACCCGCGCCAGTTCGCGTTCGGTCGCCAGCAGTTGCTCCAGCGGACCGCTGCGGGTTGCAAGAAGCTGTTGCAGCCGGTCGCGCAGCGTTGTCAGCGCGCGGAGCCGGGCCTCGGTGTCGACGAGGGCGCGGGTCAGGTCTTCGCTGTCCGTCGCGGCCATGGCCACGCGGCCGCCCGCCGCCTCGGCGTCCCCGGCCAGACGCGCCCGGAAGGCCGTCAGGAAGGCCGGAGTGGCCCGGATTTCCAGCTGCGCCGTGAGCTCGTCGCGTCCGTAGCGGCTGGATTCGGAACCGATGACCTGACAGGTGGCGGGACCGGCGGCGACACAGGCCTGCTCGTGCCGGCCCATCAGCGCGGGCGCGCGATCAACGGGCAACTCCAGCCCGTAGCGGTAGACATAGGCGATGCTGGCCGCCTGAACGGCCGCTGGCGGCGGCGGCGCCCCTGACGGCGCGGTCGTCGATGCGGCGGGCGGCGCGGCGCGCATGACCGCCGGAGCCGCCGCATCAGCCGCGGCAGCGGCCTCGCCCGGTGCGATAAGCTCCATGTTGACGGAGTCGTCGCTGTAGGTGACGTCTTCGCGCGCCGGACTGCAGCCCGCGACCGCTGCGGTCAGAGCCAGGCCGGCGATAGTCATCCGCGTCGTGCGCATTTCGGGTCTCCCGCTCCGTGCCGATCACGGTTGCGTGAGTGGGCGCGCCCTTCGCGGCGGAACCTTGACCACAACACAGCCAAACGGCGTCTTGCCAGACGTCCGCGCGTGGCGTTCAACGGGACGGGGCCGGCGGGGGAGCCGGCGGGGAACGACGTCCATGTTCAGTCTGCTGAACCTTCAGAGCCTGCTCGGGCTGACCGTGATCGTGGCGGCCTGCTGGGGCCTGTCCGAGAACCGCAGGGCCTTTCCCTGGCGGCTCACGCTGGGGGCGGTCGCGGTCCAGGCCGGTCTGGTGGCGTTGCTGTTCGGCATTCCGGGATCCGAGGTCGTCCTGACCGCCATTACGGGCGCGGTGGACGGCCTGACCCGCGCCTCGGCGGTGGGCGCCCAGTTCGTGTTCGGCTATCTGGCCGGCGGCGATCAGCCCTATTCGGTCGAGAACCCGCCCGCCCTGTTCACCTTCGCCTTCAACGTCCTGCCGATGATCCTGGTGATCTCGGCCCTGTCGGCCCTGCTCTGGCACTGGAAGATCCTGAAGTGGATCACCCACGGCTTCGGCATCCTGTTCCAGCGGACCATGGGCCTGGGCGGCGCCTCGGCCCTGGCGGTGGCGGCCAATATCTTTCTCGGCATGGTCGAGAGCCCGATCGTCATCCGCGCCTATCTGGACAGGCTGACCCGGTCGGAACTGTTCCTGATGATGGTGGTCGGACTGGCCACGGTCGCCGGCTCGACCATGGTGGCCTATGCCGCCATCCTGGCCCCGGTGATGACCAATGCCGCCGGCCATGTGCTGGTCGCCTCGATTGTCTCGGCCCCGGCCGGCGTGCTGCTGGCCCGCATCATGATCCCGGAGACCGCCGGCGAGGGCGGAGCCGCCGCGGACTACGGTTCGGCGCTGAAGTACGACAGCGCCATCGACGCCATCGTCAAGGGAACGGCCGACGGCCTGATGGTGGTGCTGAACATCTCGGCGGTATTGATCGTCTTCGTCGCCCTGATGGCCCTGATCAACGTCATGCTGGGCGGCTTCTGGCTGTTCGACGGCCCGGTGACGATCGAGCGCCTGCTGGGCTGGGTCTTCATGCCGGTCGCCTGGCTGTCCGGGGTCGAATGGGCCGAGGCGGGCAAGGCCGGCTGGCTGCTGGGGGTCAAGCTGACCCAGACCGAGTTCAGGGCCTTCATCGAGCTGGGCAATGTCCCGGGGGGCGAGATGAGCGAGCGGACGCGGATGCTGATGACCTACGCCCTGTGCGGCTTCGCCAATATCGGCTCGGTCGGCATTACCGTGACGGGCCTCAGCGTCCTGATGCCCGAACGCCGGGAGGAGGTGCTGGGCATGGTCTGGAAGGCCCTGTTCGCCGGCTTCCTTGCCACGCTGATGGCGGCCGCCATTGTGGGCGCCATGCCCGCCGCTATGTTCCGCTGATGCCGGAGACCGACTGATGAAGCTCTATACCTCCCACCGCGCGCCCAATCCGCGCCGGGTCCGCTGGGTCATGGCCGAGAAGGGCATCGAGGACGTCGAGGTGATCGAGGTCGATATCCTGACCGGCGAGCACAAGACCCCCGAATACCGCACCCGTGTGGGCGTGCCGCACGTGCCGGCGCTGGAGCTCGACGACGGGACCACGATCTCGGAATCGGTCGCCATCTGCCGCTATCTGGAGGCGCTGTATCCCGAGCCCAACCTGTTCGGACGCGATGCGCGCGAACAGGCGGTGATCGAGATGTGGACCCGCCGGTGTGAATTCTACCTGGCCAATCCGATCATGCTGAGCGTGCGCCACTCTCACCCGGCGCTGGCCGCGCTGGAGGCAGTGCAGGTTCCGCAGCTGGCCGAGTACAATCGCGTCGCCGCCGAGAAATTCATGAAGACCTTGGACCGCCGGCTGGCGGACCATGAATTCCTCGCCGCCGATCGCTTCACCATCGCCGACATCGTCGGCGTGGTCGGTCTGGATTTCGCGCGGCTGATCAAATACCGGCCGCCGGAAGAGCTGACCCATCTGGCGCGGTGGCTGGCGGACTGCCGGGCGCGTCCGGCGGCGGCCGCGGGCGCATAGGGGTCGGTCTAGTCGCGATCGAACGGCCGGCCGTTCCACTCGATGTCCACGGTCATGGCCTCGGTGAGGGGGAGGCCTGATCTGAGCGCGCGCAGGCCGAAGGCGGCGGCGTCGGCGAGCGCGCCGAATACCGGCAGACGGTCGCCGGGAGCGCCCACGGCGTCTGACCCTTGCTGTCGATGCGCGCGCCAGGCTGCAAGCCGTCCGTCCCGCAGGGCGATGGGCAGGCCGTGTAGCCAGAGGGCCGTGGAAAGTTGGCGGGCACCGGCGGCCGGTCCGGCCTGACCCCGGGCCATGAGAGCCTGACCGAAGGTGGCGCTGCGCCCGAACAGATGGACGCCGCTGGTCGCCCGCGGATTGCACTCGATCAGCCAGGGCTGTCTGTCAGCGTCGATGATGGCGTCACAGGCGATCTGGCCGGTCCCGGCAAAGGCGGCCAGGGCGTCGGCCATGGGCCGCAGCCGCGCCGTCTGGTCCGCTGACAGGGGGCGGAACACGTAGCTGGCCCCGCCGGGCAGTCGCCAGTCGGAACCGTAGGCGCAGAAGGCGGCGACACGACCCTCATGGCAGACGGCGTAGAAGCTGACCTCCTCGCCCACGATCCGGCGCTGGGCCACCCAGGGCGCATCGGGCGACGGCGCGAGGGCGGCGAGTTCCGAAGGGTCGGGTGCGATCAGGGTACGGGCGCCGAAGCGCGACCAGACCGGTTTGAACACATGGTCCGCCGCCTCGCCCGGGAAGGCCTCCAGCGCCGCCCGATCGGTGACCATTGTGGTGTCGGGGACCGGCAGGGAGAGGCTGCGGCCCAGTGCGGCGAACCGGTCCTTGGCATGCAGGTTCGCCAGCCGGTCCGGCGGTGGGGCGAACACCCGGTCGGAAAAGCCGTCAGCCTCCGCCAGGGCGGCGAGGTGGAACACCTCTTCGCAGGTGGGGATGATGCGCACGGGATCGAGCCGGTCGATCAGGCCGCGGATGTCGCTGGCGAAATCGGCAGGCTGCGCCACCGGCGAGGCATGGCGATGCACCGGACCGGCTGTACAGGACAGGCGGGCTACCCAGGCCGGGCTGCAGTCGGCCAGATGCGGCTCATAGCCGGCGGCGCGCAGGCTGCGGGCGATGTCCAGCGCCGCCACGGACCGGGCGCCGGTGATCAGGACCCGCTCAGCCATCGGACCAGCGCACCCGCCGCCGTTTGATGTCGTCCTGCTTCGGCTGGCCGCCAGCGGTGGCCGGCGCCTCCACGCCGTGCGCCGCCAGCAGGGTCGCCACGGCCGATCGGGCGACTTCGACCCGATCCGGATCGGCCTCGACCGTGACCCCGCCCGGCGTGGCGACCGCACGCCAGTCCTGCTCCGGGCCGAGGGCGGCGCTGGCGGCAGCCTCGACCTCCCGCGGGCAGATCACGGCGCCGGGCCAGCGCCACAGATCGTCCAGCCGGCCCTCAACGGAATGGACGGCCGTCAGCGGCGAGCCACAGGGGCAGGGCGCCGCCAGCGGCTCCAGCAGGTCGGGCAGGCGGATGCGGATCATCGGCTGGGTGGTGCGGCGCAGGTCGGTGACGATCGGCAGGAAGCGATTGGTCCCCGGCACGGGTTCGCGCTCGATGATCAGGACGTCCTCGTTGAGGTGCAGGGCTCCGAGGGGGCAGGCGGCGCCGAGGAAACCTTCGGTGGCCTGATAGATGGGGTCGGGGCGGGCGCCGAGGGCCGTCGTGATCCAGCCCCTCTCGGCCTCGCCCATCGGCTCGGCGCCGTAGAAGAGGCGGTGCAGGGGCCATGGCTTGTCGGTGCGGCGGGCGAGGTCGGCCAGCACCTGGGTCGGGGCGATCAGCACATCGGGGGCGAAGGCGCGCAACCGCTCGAACCGCTCGGGCGCCGGAACATCGAGTCCGACAAACAGGAACCGGATCGGGCCCGCCCTCTCCACATCACCATACAGCCGGTTGTCGGCGCGCAGGCACAGGGCGATCCGCGTGGGGCGCAGCAGGGTGTCGGCGGGCAGCAGGCGGGCGAGGATATGGCCGACCCAGCCGGCGCGCTCGGCGGCGCTGGTCACGAACAGCCCGGGCCGTCCCGATGAGCCTGAAGAAAAGCCGGCGACGATCCCCGGTCGGACCTCGCCTGATCCGCCGGTCTCTCCGGCCAGAGCGGCGGCCTCGGTCTCAGATCGTGTCAGGCCGAGCGTGTTCCAGTCATCGAAGCCGTCGCGCAGGGCCTCGGGCCGTACGACGGGGTAGTCCGCCAGCGGGCGACCCGCGAGGGCGCTCACCGCGGGCGTGCAGGCGACCACGGGGCCCATGGCCCTCCACAGCCGGCCCTGCCGCCGCGCGACATCGGCCGCAGTGCGCAAGCTCGAGCCGCTCCATCGGGCCCCGAGCCAGGCCCGCAGGACCGCGAGCCGGTCAGTCTGCACGGCCGGTCTCGATCTCAACCTCGCCGCAGTGGGACGGCGTGACAACGAGCTCGGCGTTGCGGGTCCACAGCCGGTGCAGGGCGTTGAGGGTCTCGCGGTAGGGTACGGTCTGGCCGAGCAGGGCGGTGGTCAGGCGGGGCGGCGGGACGTCGTCGCGGACGGCGCCGCTGGACCAGGCTGCGTCCGCGATCAGAAAGCGGGTCCGATCGTCGGTCTGCCGGACGAGAAGGCCCCAGTGGCCGGGGCAGTGGCCGGGCAGTTGCACCGCCAGCAGGGAGCCGTCGCCGAGCAGGTCGGCGCCGGTCTCGAACGGGGCCATGTCCGGGCCGAGCGCGACCTGCGGCCGATCCTCGAAGAAGGCCGCGCGGGCGTCGATGTCGGCGGGGGCGAGGGCGGCCAGGACCCCGCGGCGGACGCGGGAGACGCGGCCTGCGCGTCTGACCTCAGCCAGCCCGGCACGGGCGCAGAAGATGCGGGCCTTGGAGAAGCGGGTCAGGCCGGCGATGTGGTCGCCGTGGAAGTGGGAGACGACGACGGCGTGGATTTCGTCGGGCGAATGGCCGAAGGCCGGCAACTGGTCGGCGACGGCCTGTCCCGGTTCAAGGCTGACCGGCGTTGTCCAGCGGTAGAGGCGTTCCGGAAAGGGCTCGGTGGCGGCGAAGAAGGCGGGGTCGTAGCCGGTGTCGAACAGGATCGGTCCTTCGTCCGGATGGACGATCAGGGCCGCGAGCGCGGGGAAGACGGCCGGCGTCAGGCCCGCGTCGCGGCGGGTCATCACGGCGGGATGCGAACAGCCGCCGGCGCGCAGGATGTGGACGCGGCAGCGCTTCATGACGCCGCCAGCCGCGGCGCGACCGCCAGCGCCGTCTCGACCGCGTCGTGGGCGGGTTCGTAGCTCAGCAGGCGGCGGGCCTTGCCGAGGTCGAACGTCTGCGACCATGCCAGGGTGGACAGGGTGTAGGGCGTCAGCACCGGCTCGGGTTGTCCCGGGAGGATACGGCACAGGGCGTCTGCCCCCACCGACAGCACCTGTCCGAGGGCGAGCGGCACAGGGATGATGCGAACCTCGACATCGAGCGCCCGCGCGAGCCGATCGATGAGATCGCGGACGGGCAGGGCCTGCCCGCCGGTGATGTTGATCGCCTGCCCGCCGGCCGCCTCTCGGTGGAGGTCGGCCAGCCGGATCGCGCGCGCCGCGTCCCGCACATCGGTCATCTCGACCAGGGCCCGTCCGTCGCGGAACAGGGGGAACCGCCCGCGTTTCACCAGCCGCAGGATGCGCGGCAGCAGGACCGCGTCGTCGGGTCCGATGATGGCGCGGGGGCGGATGGCGACGGTGCGGAACCCCGGCGCATCGGCGGCGAGGACCAGCCGCTCGGCCTCGCCCTTGGTGCGGGAATAGGCGTTCAGGGGGCGGTCGGGCCACGACGTGTCTTCGGTCAGACCGGATTGATCGGCCCAGCGGGCGTAGACCGAGGGGGAGGAGACGAAGACGAACGACCCGACGCCGGAGCGCTCAGCAGCGTCCAGCAGGTCGCGGGTCAGATCGACGTTGGCGCGCTGGAAGTCGGCATCGGGCCCCCAGGGGCTGGACAGGGCGGCGGCGTGGAAGACGACGTCGATGCCCCTGCACAGGGCGTCCGGGCCGAGTTCGAACAGGTCGCCCGCAATGGCTTCGGCGCCCATGTCGCGGAGGCGTTTGATGGCGACCGGACTGCGTCCGGCGGCACGCACCGTGTAGCCGTCGTCCAGCAAGGCCTGCGTCAGGGTCAGGCCGAGGCCCCCGGTCGCGCCGGTAACGAGCGCGCGCCGGCTCACGTGCGCAGCACCATGGCCGCGAGGCTGATGCCCGCCGCCGTGCCCAGAAGCAATACGGTCTTGCCGGGGCCCAGCCGCCCCGTCGCGTGCGCCTCGACCAGCACCGTGGGCAGGGAGGCGGCGATCTGGTTTCCCCGCGTGCCGAAGATGTCGATGACCCGGTCCGGATCGCCGCCCATGAGCCGGCGGGCGTGTTCGATGGCGGGCCGGCTGGCCTGGTGGCCGACGATGACATCGACGCTCTCGCGGGTCAGGCCGGCCTCGCCCAGCACGCGGTCGATCAGGGCGGGCAGGGTTTTCGACGCGGCCTTGAAGATGCCGAACGGATCCATCCGGAAGCGGGCGCCGTCAGAGAAGGCTGCGAGTCCGTCGTCCAGTCGAACGCGCGTTCCGCCAGAGCGGATCGAGGCCAGGTCCTTGCCCGCGCCATAGGTTTCGAAACTGCGGGCCAGCAGGCCGGGGCCGTCGGGGTCGTCGCCGGCCTTGACACACACGGCCGCCGCGCCGTCGCCGAAGATGGCGGTGGAGGCGGGCGTGTCCCAGTCCAGTCCGCACGAGGCGATATCGCTGGACACGATCAGGGCGCGGCGGAACCGTCCCGTGGCGAAGCCCATGGCCGCGACGTCCAGCGCCGCGACGAAGGACAGGCAGGTCTGGTTGACGTCAAAGGCCCAGATGCCCGACTGGCCGAGGCCCAAAGCATCCTGGATCAGCACCGACGTGCCCGGAATCGGTTGTTCCATGACCCCGCAGGCGCCGATCAGCACATCAAGGTCGCCCGGCTCCCAGCCCGCCATCGCCAGGGCGCGTCTTGCGGCCTCTGCCCCCATCATCGAAGTGGTTTCGTCCGGGGCCGCCACACCGCGGGAGACGATGCCGAACCGGGCTTCGGTCCAGCCCGGCGGTTGGGCGAAGACGGCGTCCAGCGCCTGCGACGACCGGGTTTCACGCGGGGCATACGCCCCAAGGCCGGCCAGGATCATTGGCGTCATGGCATCAGGTTAGCCCTGCCGCTGGACGCCGTCCATGCGGCTGCGACCTCAGTCCTGATGCTCGATCACGTGCCGGCCGCGCACCATCCTGACGTAGGGCAGGGGCCGGTCCGGATGAGCGAGGCGCTCGCCGACCTCGCCGAGGACGAACCGGGTGATGGCCGGCAGGTCCAGCGATCGGGTGTCGGCCAGCGATAGCCAGGCGATCTCGTCCAGCTCGCCCGAGCCGGCGGTCGGCTCGGGATGCAGCAGGGCGCGGGCGTCGGCCATGAAGAAGCGGGCGTCGAACCGGCGAGTCCGTCCCGGCGGGGTGATGGCGCGGGCGACATAGGACAGGGCGGCGAGGTCGGGCAGGGCGCCGACGGCCCGGAACTCCCGCCACGAACCCGCGACGCAGGCGGCGGGCGCGGGCTCCGCAAGCAACAGCCCTGTCTCCTCGAAGGTCTCACGCACGGCGGCGAGGGCCATGGCCCGGGCGCGGCGGGCCGGAACCTCCCGGGTCAGGCGGGCGGTGTCCGCCGCAGGCAGGTCATTGGCCGAGGCGGCGTTGAAATCCGAGCGCTCGATCCGTCCGCCGGGGAACACCCATTTGGCGGCCATGAAGACGTGGCCGGGCGCGCGGCGGCCCATCAACACCTCAGCCTGGCCCTTGCGGACGCGGGTCAGGATCAGGGTGGCGGCGTCCTTCGGCGTCTGGCGGCCGCCGACGCGCGGGGCATCGGTCAGGTCTCGGGTTGAGTCGAAGGGCGTGGTCATCGCGGGGCCATAGCACGCTCGCCGGCCGGCGGACGACTGGCCAAAAGATCAGTCCTCGATCCGCGTTCCGGTCAGTATCAGGACAGACAGGTCGCTGGTCGGCGTGTAGTTGCGCCGCCGGATCTCGAACCGGGTCGGGCTGATCTTGCGCACGCCTTCGCCGCAGAAGCTGACCAGATTGCGCGACGAACCCTTGTCCACGACCAGCCGGAACTCACCGATCGGCTCGGCCCAGTTGGCGCCGGTGGTCAGGATGTAGTCGACCCAGGTTTCGGACAGATAAAGCCCGCGCGCCCGCATCCGGCGAGCGCCGGCCTGGAAGGCGTCGTCGACGCAGTAACGTTCAATGTCCTCCCGGGCGTATTCGCCGTCCCCCATGTCCGGATCGCCGAAAATGCTTCCGGCCGAGCCGCCGACGGCGGGGGCGTACCGATGGCGAACGTCGAGCTCGCGTCCGGTCGGGAAGACCTGGGTCCAGTAGTGTGTCGTCTTGAGCGTCCACAGGGGCGTCAGCTCGAGGATGCGGACGCCCCGGTCCATCCAGGAGCGGTCCTCGACCAGACCCATCTCGATCAGCATGTCGATTTGCGGCTGGGGCAAGGCCGCCAGGGCCCGCATCGTCGCCTCGCCCCGGGGCGTGAGCGGCACGCCGAGGCCACGCATCAGATCGGAGTGATCGACCCCGTTCAGCATGGCCTTCTGCTCGACATTGGTCGCGACGCGGCGGCCGTTCACCGTCGTGGTGAAGGGCATCCTGAGCGGGTCCTCTATTGCGACATCGCTCTCGATGCCGCCCTGCAGATCGGGCATGGGGAAGGCGACGATCGTCGAGATGTCGCGGTCGGTGCGGTTGAAGAACCGGTAGGCGACACGGATTTCGGCCGCCGAGACATAGAGATCCTCGGACCGCATCTCGATGCCGTCGGTGCGCTCCAGAACGAGGCCGCCCGCGCCCATCGAGGCGACGCTGTCGTTGGCCGCCGCCGGCGCGGCGAGCAGGATGGCGGCCAGTAAGGCGGCGATGCCCCGGTTCAATCTGATCATCTGGTCCTCCCGTGGCGAGACTACCGGAATGCTTGCGGCGAAGTCGTGACGATTTCTGTCGTCAGCGCCGCTTGCCCTTGCGGACGCCCTTCAGTCCCCCCGAAGGTCGCCCACCCTTGGGCGGCTTGGGTCCGCCGGGACGGCTGCCGCCACGCTTGGGGAAGCCGTCGCCGCCGGGGCCGCGGCCACGGTGGCCCAGCCGGGGCGCGGGGGCGTTGGGATCGCGCGGGGCGGGGTCGGAGAGCATCTCGAAGACCAGACCACCGGTGATCGGCGTGGCCTCCTTCAGCCGTACCTCGACGTTCCGGCCCAGCGTCCAGCGCGCGCCGGTGCGCTCGCCGACGAGGGCGTGGGACTTGTCGTCGTGGGCGAAATACTCGGTCCCGAGGGTCGAGACCGGCACCAGGCCGTCGGCCCCCGTTTCGTCCAGCCGGATGAACAGGCCGAAGCGGGTGACGCCGGTGATGCGGCCGGGGAAGGTCGCGCCGACCCGCTCCTGCAGGAAGGCGGCCATGTAGCGGTCCATGGCGGCGCGTTCGGCGGCCATGGAGCGGCGCTCGGTCATGGTCACCTGTTCGGCGATGGCCGGCAGTTCAGCGATCTCGCGGTCGGTCAGCC
Organism: Brevundimonas sp. UBA2388; assembly: GCA_002343425.1. Taxonomy (GTDB): domain Bacteria; phylum Pseudomonadota; class Alphaproteobacteria; order Caulobacterales; family Caulobacteraceae; genus Brevundimonas. The sequence continues at coordinate 34,099 of DDSO01000131.1, read as the reverse complement.
CGTCCTTGCCGAGGCCCAGCGCCCGGATCAGTCCGCGGTGGACGATCAGGTCGGAATAGCGCCGGATCGGCGAGGTGAAGTGGGCGTAGCGGTCGAGGTTGAGGCCGAAATGGCCGACGTTCTCGGCCGAATAGATGGCCTGCATCTGGCTGCGCAGGACAACCTCGTTGACGACCTCGGCGTGGTCGCCGCCGCGGGTCTCGTCCAGCAGTTTGTTGAACCGTTTGGTCGTGGCCGGTTCGCCCTTGGTCCACGGCTTGCCGATGGTCTGCAGGAAGTCGCCCAGGTTGAACAGCTTCTCCTGACTGGGGGCGTCGTGGACGCGGTAGAGCAGGGGCGTCTTCTTCTGCTCCAGCGTCTCGGCGGCGCAGACGTTGGCCTGGATCATCATCTCCTCGATCAGCCGGTGTGCCTCAAGGCTGACGCGCGGCTCGATCGAGATGATCTGGCCCTGATCGTTCATGCGGATGCGCCGTTCGGGGCTTTCGATCGCCAGAGGACTGCGCTTCAGCCGGCCTTTCAGCATGGTCCGGTAGGCGGCCCACAGCGGCTCGAGGATGGCCGCCATGATCGGGCCGGTCGCATCATCCGTCTGGCCGTCGATGGCCGACTGGGCCTGATCGTAGCTGAGCTTGGCGTGCGAACGCATCAGGCCACGCATGAATTTGTGGCCTGTTTTCCGGCCGTCCTTGTCGAAGACCATGCGCACGGCCATGCAGGCGCGGTTCTCGCCTTCCTTGAGGCTGCACAGGCCGTTGGACAGGCGCTCGGGCAGCATCGGCTCGACGCGGTCGGGGAAGTAGGTGGAATTGCCCTTGTCGCGCGCCTCGCGGTCCAGATTGGTGTTGGGGCGGACGTAGGCGGCGACGTCGGCGATGGCGACCCAGACGATCCAGCCGTCCGCGTTCTTCGGGTCCTCGTCGCGCATCGCATAGACGGCGTCGTCGTGGTCGCGGGCGTCGGCGGGGTCGATCGTGATCAAAGGCAGGTCGCGCAGGTCCTCGCGGCCCTTCAGCGATGGCAGTTCCTGATCTTCCGCTTCTTTTTCGACGAGTTCGGAGAAGCCCATCGGGACGTTGTGGGCGGCGATGGCGATCAGGGAGGCGGCGCGGGCGTCGCCCTCGTGGCCGATCTTCTCGAGGATCTTGCCGCGTTTGGGCCCATAGCGCTGGTCGCCCCTTTCGATGGCGGCCAGCACGAGGTCGCCGTCGCGCAGGCCCTCGGCCTGGGCGTGGGGGACCAGCAGGACGTCCTTCGACTTGCGGTCGACGGGCTCGACCCTGACCTCCTTGTTGGACCTGCGGATGACGCCCAGCACCTTGTTGGCGCCGGCGTCCAGCTTCTTGATCAGCCGGGCTTCCCAGCCGTCTTCGGTGCGGGCAAATTTGACCAGGACGCGGTCGCCCATGCCGGGGGCGGGGCCGGTCTTGCCGCCGTTGTCGGGAATCAGCAGGGCGCGCGGGGCGTCGGCCGAGGCCTCGACAAGACGGACATAGAGTTCGCCGTCGAGATCGCGCTCGACCACATCGGCCACGCCGACCGGGGGCAGGGCGCCGACTTCGGAGAAGCCCTTGCGGCCGCGCTTGCCCAGTTTGCCGGCCTCTTCGAGGGCGCGGATCATTTCGCGCAGGGCGCGACGCTCGCCGCCCTTGAGGCCGAAATGGCGGGCGATATCGGTTTTCTCGGCTGATCCGGCTTCGCGGAGGAAGGCGATCAGCGTGGCTTCGTCGGGGAGGCCGGCGGGCGGCCGGCTGGATGATTTTGTCATTTGGAATCCTTGATACCGTGCTTCGGCGCTCTTCGAGAGGCGAAATCTTGCGCGGCTTGTGATGAGGAGGGCGCGCGCCTAGCTTCCGGCGCTGAACCTCTGGAGTGATTGAATGTCGTTGGCCGCCAAGCCTGTCCTGTCCGGTCCGACCGGCTCGTTGCTGGACCTGATCGGCCAGACGCCGATGGTTGAGGTGACGAAGATCGACACCGGCCCGTGCCGTCTGTTCCTGAAGCTGGAGGCGCAGAACCCGGGCGGGTCGATCAAGGACCGGATCGCCCTGTCGATGATCGCGGCGGCCGAGGCGGAGGGGTTTCTGAAGCCCGGCGGGACCATCGTCGAGGCGACGGCCGGCAATACGGGTCTGGCGCTGACGCTGGTGGGCCAAGCCAAGGGATATAAGGTGCTTCTGGTCATCCCTGACAAGATGTCCAAGGAAAAAATCCAGCATTTGAGGGCGATGGGCGCCGATGTTCGCCTGACCCGTTCGGACGTGCCGCATGGGCATCCCGAATACTACACCGACATGGCCGAACGGCTGGCGCAGCAGATCCCCGGCGGATTCTACGTCAACCAGTTCGCCAACGACGCCAACTCCTTGGCCCATTTCAAGACCACGGGGCCGGAGATCTGGGAACAGATGGACGGCGACATCGACGCCTTCGTCGCCGGCATCGGGTCGGGCGGCACCATCACCGGCATCGCCCGCTATCTGAAGAGCGTCGGGTCGGACGCGAAGATCATCCTCGCTGATCCGGTGGGCTCGACCCTGGCCGGGATCGTCAACGAGGGCGTGCCGGGGCCGGAGGGCAGCTATACGGTCGAGGGCATCGGCCAGAATTTCGTGCCCGACACGGCGGACATGAATCTGATCGACAAGGCCTATTCCATCCCCGACGCCGAGGCCATCGCCACCGTCCGGGAGCTGCTGCTGAAGGAAGGCGTGCTCGCGGGATCGTCATCCGGAACCCTGATCGCCAGCGCCCTGCGCTGGTGCCGCGAGCAGACGGAGCCAAAGCGGGTCGTCACCTTCGTCTGCGATACGGGCGCGAAATACCTGTCCAAGGTCTACAATGACGCATGGCTGGCCGACCAGGGACTGGGCGGTCAGCCGATGCACGGCGATCTGTCGGACCTGATCAGCCGCAAATACCAGAACGGCGACGTGGTCGTCGCCGGCCCGGAAGACACGCTGGATACGGCCTTCAAGCGCATGCGCGGCGCCGATGTGTCCCAACTGCCGATCATCCAGGATGGCCGGCTGGTCGGCATTCTGGACGAGAGCGATCTGGTTCATGTGATGAACACCGACGAGATCACCCGCAAGGAAAGGTTCGCCCGTCCGGTCGCCTCGGCCATGACCCGCGACCTCGATACGGTGCAGGTCGGCGAGAGTCTGGACGCCCTGATCCCCCTGTTTGACCGCGATCGGGTGGCGATCGTGCTGGACGGAGAGCAGTTTGTGGGCCTGATTACGCGCACGGACCTGATCAACCACCTGAGCCTGAACCGCTAGGCTGCGATCTCGGGCGGTGGGCTTTGTGGCGAACCAGCGGTGGAAATGAGGCGAGTTGACTGGACGGCGGCGAAAATGTGGTCCTGACTGGACACCATACCCATGAAATGCTGTTGAGGCCCTTCCATGAAACGTTTTCCGACCTCGGCTATCGCCGCCATCGCCGCCGCCGCGCTCTTCGGCATGGCTTCGAATGCCTCGGCGCAGGCCGCCGCCCCGGCGGGATGCTCTGACGACGTGCCTCAGCGCGCCACGCGCGGGAACACCGAGTTCGTCAGCAATTCGCAGACGGTTCGCGGCCTGCTCTACAAGCCGACCGGCCCTGCCAATGGCGCCGCCGTGGTCCTGCTGCACAGCTCTGAAGGCCTGTCCGTAGACGCCCACTCGTTCGACCCGCACGCCATCCAGCTGGCGGCCCGCGGCTATCATGTGCTGGTGCCGAACTATTTCGAGGCGAGGGCGCGCCAGGTTCCCTGGAACGGACGTGATGTCCGGCTGTGGGCAGAAGCGGGGCATGCCGCCGTCGCCTATATGGGCACGCTCGAGGGCGTCGATCCGGCGCGGGTCGGCATCTGGGGCTTCTCCCTGGGCGGGTTCGTCGCCACCGACGGATCGGCTCATCCGGATTCGACGGCGCGCGTGGCCGTCGGGGTCGGGACGGGCCAGGACATCTTCGAGGCCAGCCGCGGCCGTAGGGAACTGCCGATGATGCTGATCGAGGGCTATTCGACCTTCCCCATCATCTCGGCCGCCACAATGCGCGAGTTGGCCGCCAACCTGCGGCGCCGGGGCGCGACGGTCGAGGTCCAGATGCTGGCCTCGCCGGAACGGTCCATGACTGGCCAGGTCTGGTGTGAGGTGTTCCAGCACACGCGGCGCTTCCTCGACGCAAACCTCCTGCCCGCCGCCGCCCCAGAAGCCCCTGCCGGGTAAGGCGCGGGTGCGCCGGCGCCTCATCGCCCTGGCGAGCCTCCTCGCGGCGCTCGCGAGCGCATCGACGTCGGTCGCCCAGACCGATGCGACACCGTCGCGCGTCGGCATTCCCGGCTGCGCTGACGATGTGGCAGTCCTGGCGTCGCGGACGCTGATGTCGTTCGAAAGCCGTGGACGTCCGGTCCGCGCCTATCTCTATGCGCCGCGCGGTGAGCCGAACGGTGCGGGTCTGGTCATGCTGCACGGCGGGACCGGCTTCGAGATGAACTCGATCCTGTTCGACGCCCACGCCATCCAGCTGGCCTCGCGGGGCTACTGGGTCATTCTCCCTGCCTATTTCGACGCCGATGCGCCCGCCCAGGGGCGACGGCTGGTGAATGCGCGGGCCTGGCGTCAGGCGGCGCTGGACGCCGCAGACCAACTGGCCGGCCAGCCGGGCGTGTCGCCGGGCCGTGTGGCGCTGTGGGGCTATTCCCGCGGCGCCGGCGTCGCCCTGAACGCCGCAACCGTGGCTGAAAGCCCGGTCCGCTCGGCGGTCCTGGTGGCCGGCGGCGGCGAGGTCGACGGAAGTCTCGTGGGCCGGAACCTGTCATTCCTGCTGATGCACGCCCGGCGGGATGAGGCCGTGCCTGTCCGCGCGACGCTGGAACTCGCGGCTGACCTTCGTCAGGCTGGAGCCGCGGCCGAGGTTCAGGGGCTCGATTTCGACGGGCACCAGTATGATCTTCCGACCTGGTGCGCGGTCATGGGCCGGACGCGCGCCTTTCTGGAAGGCGGACCCTCGGGAGGCGCGTCATGAGCCGAACGATGAAGGACGGGTACGACCGCCGCGCCGTGCTGGTTGCGGCCGGGGCCCTGGCTGTTGCTTCGCCGACCGCCGCCCGGCAGGCGACGGAAGCGGCGGCCTTCACCACCGAACTGACGACCTATCCCAGCAACGGCAAGGCGATCCGCGCGGCGGTGTTCCGGCCGACCGCGAATGCGCGCGGCTCCGGCGTGGTGCTGATGCACGGTTCGGGCGGCATCGGGCCGGAGCAGGTGGTGCTGGGCGAGTTGTTCGCCGCTGATGGCTATGTCGCCGTCGTTCCGACTTATCTGGACGCGGCCGAGGATGATGTGGTCCGGCCCGAACCCGTGATGAACGCCTGGCGCGACTGCGGCTCCGACGCCATCGAATGGCTGATCGGGCAGGGCATCGACAGCAGTCGTACCGGAATCATGGGCTATTCGCTGGGCTCCCACATCGCCGTGGACGGGGCCTTGGGCGAAAGCCGTGCGGCGGCGGCGATCTCTGTGGCGGGGGGCTGGGATGTCTATACGCCGCGCCGTCCGCTGCGGCGTATTCCGGTGCTACTGATCTCGGCCCAAAGGGACACCCATGTCCGCCCGGTCAGCACGGCCCACTGGCGCCATTTCCTGATTGAGAACGAGGTGCCGGTCCGGGCGCGCACCGTGCGCGGCGCCGGCCACATTATGAACCGGCGGCAGTGGGAACAGGTCTATGCCTATGCGCTGGACTTCTTCAACGGCAACATCGGCCGCCCCTCATAGTAACTGGATATTCCATGGCATTGCTCAAGAACAGTCAGGGCTTTTCGACCCGCGCGATTCACGCGGGCCAGCGCCCGGACCCGACCACGGGCGCGGTCATGACCCCGATCTACGCCACTTCGACCTACGCCCAGGAAAGCCCGGGCGTGAACAAGGGCTATGAATACGCCCGCGGCAAGAACCCGACGCGCGAGGCATTTGAGGCCTGTCTGGCTGATCTGGAAGGCGGAACGCACGGCTTCGGCTTCGCCAGCGGCATGGCGGCGACCTCGACCGCATTGGAGCTGCTGGACGCCGGTTCGCACATCATCACCGGGGACGACCTTTACGGCGGCTCATGGCGGCTGTTCGAGCGGGTGCGGCGGCGGTCGATGGGGCTGGACTTCAGCTATGTCGACATGGCGAACCTCGGCGCCGTCGAGGCCGCGATCACGCCGAAGACCAGGCTGATCTGGGCCGAGACCCCGACCAATCCGCTGATGAAGCTGGCGGACATCGCCGGCCTGTCGAAAATCGCCAAGGCGCACGGCCTGCTGCTGATCGTCGACAACACCTTCGCCACGCCCTGGAGCCAGCAGCCGCTCAAGCTGGGGGCCGATGTGGTCATGCATTCGGCGACCAAATATCTGAACGGCCACTCCGACATCATCGGCGGGGCGCTGGTGACGGCGGACCCCGAGCTGGCGAAGGAGATCAAGTTTCTGCAGAACTCGGTCGGCGGCGTCATGGGGCCGTTCGACGCCTTTCTCGCAAACCGGGGCCTGAAGACGCTGGGCCTGCGCATGAAGGCGCACAATGAGAACGCCCTGGCGGTGGCGCGCTGGCTGGAGGACCGGAAGGGGATTGCGAAGGTGATCTACCCCGGCCTGATCAGTCACCCGCAGCACGAGTTGGCCTCACGCCAGATGAACGGTCGCTACGGCGGCATGGTCACGGCCCTGATCGACGGCGATCTGGAGCGGACCAAGCGGGTGCTGGAGCGGGTGCAGGTCTTCACCCTTGCGGAGTCGCTGGGCGGGGTCGAAAGCCTGGTCAACCACCCGGCCATCATGACCCACGCCTCGGTGCCGAAAGAAGTGCGCGAGGCGGGCGGGGTGACGGAGAACCTGATCCGGCTGTCGGTCGGGGTCGAGGACGTCGACGACCTGATCGCGGATCTGGATCAGGCGCTGGCGGTCTAGGGCCAGCAGGAACCGGCGATCAGTCCTCGCTCAGCAGGGTCTCGCGCCAGAACATCAGACTGGCCCAGAACTGGTAGTCCTGGTTGACCTTCTTGGCGAAGCCGTGGCCCTCGTCCTGGCCCAGCAGGTGCCAGGCGGTGCGACCGTTGGCGCGAACGGCGGCGATCATCTGGTCGGCCTCTGACGCCGGCACGCGAGGGTCGTTGCCGCCGGTGACCACCATCAGGGGGATGTTGATCTCGTCGACGCGGGTCATGGGGGAAATCTCGAGCAGGCGGGCGCGCTGGGCCGGGTCGCGCTCGTCGCCGTATTCCACCCGCCGCAGGTCGCGGCGGTAAGCCTCTGTATTCTCGAGGAAGGTCACGAAGTTGGAGATGGCGACCACGCAGTTCGCGCCGCGGAGGCGGTCGCCGTAGTGAATGGCCCCGGCGTAGCACATGTAGCCGCCGTAGGAGCCGCCGGTGACGGCGACCCGCTCCGGATCGATGGCCGGATCGGCGCCGAGCCGGTCGAGGAAGGCGCCGAGGTCGCGCACCGAATTCTCGCGCAGATCGGGCCCGTTATCCAGGCTGACGAACCGCTTGCCGTAGCCGGTGGAGCCGCGGACGTTGGGGAAGAAGATGGCGATGCCCAGTTCGTTGATCAGGTAGTTATTGCGGCCCATGAAGCCGGGCCGACTCTGGCCCTCGGGCCCACCGTGGATGTTGACGATCAGGGGGCGGGGGCCCGGGAAGCGGGCCGGATCGGGGCGGTAGAGGAAGCCCGAGACCGGCTCGCCATCAAAGCTGGCGACCTCGATCAGCTCAGGCTCGACGTTGCGGGTGACGTCCAGACCTCCGGTTTCGCTGCGGGTCCAGCGGGTGACGGCCAGGGACCGGGGATCGACGGAAAAGGCGTCGGAGGCGCTGCGGGCCGAGGAGAAGGTCAGGCCAATCTCGCCCCAGGGCGCGATCTCCAGGCCGCCGGCGATGCCGGCGGGCAGGCCGTCGACCGTGCGAACCTGGCCAGACGCCGGGTCAAGCAGGCGCAGGCGGGTGCTGCCGGCCTCATTGATCGTATAGGCGATGAAGGCGCCGTCCCTGGCGATGTCGAAATCCGCGACATCCCAGCGCGGTTCCATCGAAACGGGCGAGAAGACGCCGGTGGACAAGTCGATGCGGCCAAGCCGCTGGAAGTCGCTGTCCTGGTCCGAGGTGACCCACAGCGTCCCGTCAGGCGCGAACTGGGCGCCGCCATAAGCGATCGGCAGGCTGTGATCGCCGATCGGCGTCATGCGGCCGCTGGCGAGGTCCAGGGCGTGGAGGTTGGACTTGGTGACCTGGATATACTGGACGACCAGGGCGGTGCGGCCATCGGGCGAGAAGTCTGCGATGGTCCATCCGCCGCCGCTGACCTCGGCCACCATGCGGGCGGTTGAGGGATCGCGCGGGTCCATGACGTAGAGATCGCTGTCCCGGCCGTTGCGGCGCGTTGAGGAATAGCCGATCAGGCGCCCGTCCTGACTCCAGGCGCCGAAGCCGTTGCGGCTGCGACCCCCGTCGGTCAGCAGGGTCAGGCGGCCATCCGCCAGGGCGTACAGCTGGAAGAACTCGTCACCGCCCCTGTCCTTGCTGACGACCAGGGCGTCGCCGGCGGGGGACCAGCGGCCGCCGACGGGTTCCACCTCGAAACTGAGCTGCTCGCGGGCGCCCATCGGCGTGGCGACGCGGTGAATCTGGGCGGTATTGCCGAAGCGGGTCGAAATCAGCATCGACCGGTCGGCCGCATTCCAGCCCGCGAAGCCGGCGGTGCGGAACTCCATATAGGAGCGGGTCTCCGCCGCCATGGCCGCCGGAATGGCCGGAAGGCCGTCAGCGATCAGGGCTGCGGGCCTTTCAACGACATCTGAGGCCTGGGCGAAGGCGGCGGTCGGCGCCAGGGCGCAGGCGAGGATGATGGCGAGCGGACGGATGCGCATGGAACCCCCTGTTCAGGCGGATGCGATCCGCCGAAGCGGGGAGGTTGTCAGTGAAGGGGGCCAGAGTCCAATCGCGGGCAGCGCCCGCTTGCGCGGGGCAGAACTAGGCGGCCTTGCTGTCCGGCAGGGCGGTCTGGTGGCCGGTCGCCGGGACGACCTTCTTCTTGGCAGGCGCGCGGGGCTTCTTGACGGCGGTGGTCGTCTTGTCGGCGGCGCGGCGGGCCATTTCTTCGTCGATCAGGGGCACCAGTTCGGCGGCGGTGGCCATCTTGGTGGGAGAGCCGCTCTCGGACAGACGGACCGCATTGAGGCGCAGGGCCTTCAGGTCGGGATCGGTCATGGTCGGGAGCTTTTCGGCCAGCGGGGTCATCGGCATCTCCTGGAGTTGAAAAACAGTCGGGCCGGCGCCTGTTCGGCGGCCGGCCCTTCCGTCAGCTGGCGCTAGGTCCAGCAGGGTCGCATGTCGGAAACTATTCGGCGGCCTTGAGGCGACCGGCCGATTCCTTGCCCGAACGCGAGTCGCGTTCGACTTCGTAGGAAATCTTCTGGTTTTCGTTCAGCGTGCCCAGGTCGGACGTTTCAACGGCCGAGGCGTGGACGAACACGTCCTTGCCGCCGTCATCGGGGGCGATGAAGCCGTAACCCTTGGTGGAGTTGTACCATTTTACAGTGCCGGTAGCCATTTTGAGACCTCCGTTAGGCGTTGACCGCCGGAAGAGGTTCCGGGTCGGCCTGTCGGGTCTGAATGGGATCGGCTTTGGACCTCGGTGCGCGATGCAAAGGGGCAGCAGCGTTTCGCAGTGAGATCGACGAAGCCTCAGATGGGCGCTTTGCCGACCAATAGCAAGCTGTGCCGTAGCCGTAACGGCGGAACGCCCTTCAGGCGTCCCGCCGGCCGATCATCAGTTGGGCATGGAGACGGTGTCGGTGACGTGGATGACGCCGTTCGACTGGAACACATCAGCCTGGGTCACATTGGCGACGCCGCCCATTTCATCGGTCAGGATCACGGCGGAGCCGCGCATCGTCGCCGTCAGGACGCCACCCTCAACGGTGGTGAGGCGCGCCTGTCCGCCACCTGCGCGGATCTGCGCCATCAGGTCGGCGGCGCTGACCCGGCCCGGCACCACGTGATAGGTCAGGATCCTGGTCAGGGTCGCCTTGTTGGCCGGCTGGACGAGCGTATCGACCGTGCCGGCCGGCAGTTTGGCGAAGGCCGCGTTGGTGGGCGCGAAGACGGTGAAGGGGCCGGGGCCCGACAGCGTCTCGACCAGTCCGGCGGCGGTGACTGCCGCGACCAGGGTGGTATGGTCGCGCGAGTTGACGGCGTTCTCGACGATCGTGCGGCCCGGATACATGGCGGCGCCGCCGACCATCACAGCGGCCTGGCCGTCAGCGCCGGCGTCCATGGAATCCATGCTGCCCATGGAAGAACAGGCGGCGGTCAGCAGGGCGCTGCCGGCGATGGCGGCGAGAAGGGCGGCGCGGGTGGGGGTCATGGTCATATGGTCTCTCCTGAGCGGCCGTCGTTACGGCTCGGACGGAAGGACGACGGTGGCCGGTTCGTGGATGCGGCCCTGCGGCCTCTGGCCACGGCCTGCATCCGGGACGCAGGTTTCGCGTTGCGCGGGCGACCGGACAGAAAAACGGCGGCGAAGGCCTTCGCCCTCGCCGCCGTCGAAATCATGCGTCGGTAAGGCCCGACGCGTGAACTCAGCCTTCGGTCTTCAGCTGACCAGCCGATTCCTTGCCCGAACGCTTGTCGCGCTCGATTTCGTAGGAAACCTTCTGGTTTTCATCCAGGCCGCGCAGGCCCGCTTGTTCGACGGCCGAGATGTGGACGAAAACGTCCTTGCCGCCGTCGTCAGGCTGGATGAAGCCGTAGCCCTTGGTGGAGTTGAACCATTTAACAGTGCCGGTAGCCATTTTCAGGACCTCCGCTAGCAGTTGGCCACAGGGAAAAGCCCCTGCGGTCTGTCGGGTCTGAAAGGAGCGGCTAGACCTCAGTGCGAAAGCAGAGGGTGGCGTTTCGCAGAGAGCTCGACAAAACGCTTTTGGACCGGCGGCGCGCCAAAATCAAGGCAGGCCTCCGGCCTGGCTATTCGGCCGCATCACCCTCTGGAGCAGCGACATAGTGTTCCTGGCAGAGCTTCCTCAGGGCGGCCGTCAGGGTCGGCCCGTACAGGGAATCCTGGATCCGCTCGAACCCTTCGGACTGAAGGGCCTGTTTGATCTCGCTGACGGTGCGGCAGCCTCCGCCGCGCGCCAGTTCATAGGCGCGTTCAAGAGTCGTCGGTCGATGGCTGCTCATTTGTCCTAGATAGGGACCCGGGCGCGAATTGCGAGGGTCCCTGTCGAAGGATCAGAAGGCGAGGCTGATCCCGGCCACCAGACTGTCGGCATATTGTTCGCCCGGCACGTCGGCGTCGGTCGCGTAATAGCGCAGGTCGGCGTCGATATTGTTGGTGAGGGCGTAGGTGAAGCCCGCGTTCCAGGCCGTGTAGTCGAGGCTGTTGTCCTGCTCGCGCCGACCGATCGCGGCCGTGCCCTCCAGCCGGTTGGTGAAGTCCCAGCCGAGACGCGCCTCGACCCAGGTCCAGGCTTCCGTTCCGCCCATGCCGTCGGGCGAATACTGGAAGCGGACGCGTCCGCTGGCCGGGCCGATCGAGCGTTTGATGTCGGCGGTCAGTTCCCAGGCGTCGTCGTCATAGCCGGAGGCGGCGTCGATCTGCGACTTGTAGGTGGCGTTCAGGTCAAGGTCGAAGCCGGCGAGCTCGGGCCGCACGCCGAAGCCTGCTTCCGCCTCAAGATCAGACCCGCTGGAGCTCTTGATGGTCTGGAGTCCGGCGCCGCCGTACAGCAGGCCGGAGGCGCTCTCCCATTCGGCCTCGCCCCAGACATAGGCGTCGCCGTCGGACTTGGACGCGCCCTTGGAGCGGTTGTCCGTGGCGGCGCCGACCGCAAAGGCCCAGCTGCCTGCCGGGGCGTCCTGGGCGGCGGCCGGGACGGCCACAGCCAGGAAGGCAGTCGCCGTGAGTGCAGTCGTCAGGGTGCGGAGCATGTGTGGTCGCCTCGATTGAACGAGGCGGGATCTAGAGCCGCTTCTTGTCGAATTTATCACAAGCCTGCGTAAATTCGTCCGTCAGCCGATGGATTAGATCGGCCGTGGGCAGAACATCACGCACGCCTGCCGAGCCCTGGCCGGCGGACCAGACGGTTTTCCAGGCCTTGGCTTCGTCCGCCATGTCCAGCTTGTGCTCGGGCAGGGATTTCGGATCGATGCCGTTGGCGACCAGCGAGGGCGTCAGGAAATTGGCCGGAATGCCCGAGACGGCGGGCGTGTAGGTGATGTCCGAGGCGCCGGCCTCGACGATCATCTGCTTGTACTCGGCCTGGGCCATCGACTCCGTCGTCGAGATGAAGCGCGTGCCCATATAGGCGAAGTCGGCGCCCATCATGATCGCCGCCGCCACATCGCCGCCGGTCGACAGGCAGCCGGACAGGATGATGGTGCCGTCGTAGAAGGACCGCACCTCCTCGACCAGGGCGAACGGATTGACCACCCCGGCATGGCCGCCGGCGCCGTTGGCCACCAGAATCAGGCCGTCAACGCCCGCCTCGGCCGCCTTGCGGGCGTGGCGGACATTGGCGATGTCGTGGAACACCACGCCGCCATAGCCATGCACCGCCTCGACCACGTCGCGCACCGCGCCCAGCGAGGTGATGATCAGCGGGACCTTCTCCTCGACCGACACCATCATGTCGGCCATCAGCCGCGGATTCGTCGGATGGACGATGTGATTGACGCCATAGGCGGCAGCGTCCGGGGTCAGGCGCGCCTTGATGTCGTGCAGCCACTCCCGGTAGCCCTCGGTGGTGCGCTGGTTCAGCGACGGGAAGGTGCCGATGACGCCGGCGTTGCAGGTCTCGACCACCAGATCCGGTCCGGAGACAAGGAACATGGGCGCCGCGATGACCGGTAGCTTCAGACCCTTTTGCAGCGATGCCGGAATGGCCATGACGTTTCCCCGAGTTGTCTTTGGCTACGGATAGCGGGGTGTCGCGGGGGAAGGCAAATGGAAGCGAGTGGCTAGTGGCCAGTGGCTAGTGGCTGGNNGCTGGCCACCGCTTGTGCGACGTCGCGGTCCGCGACGCCCTTCCGCCGACAGCAATGCCGCCAGCCACTAGCCACTGGCCACTAACCACTAGCCACCAGGATGACGCCGCAGGCCGAACCCGCTACATCCCCGCCATGACCACCGACACCTCAGGCCTGCACCAGCTCGGCCAGCAAACCGCCCAGCCCTCCAGCCCGGAAACGGCCGAGCTGGAACGGGTGCCCAATCCCCATCCGGGGACGCTGTATCTGACGCGCTTCACGGCGCCGGAGTTCACCAGCCTGTGTCCCGTGACGGGCCAGCCGGATTTCGCGCACATCGTCATCGACTATGCGCCGGGCGACTGGCTGGTCGAGAGCAAGTCGCTGAAGCTGTACCTGACCGCCTTCCGGAACCACGGCGCCTTCCATGAGGACTGCACCGTGGCCATCGGCCGGAAGATCGCCGACCTTCTGCAGCCGAAATGGCTGCGCATCGGGGGCTACTGGTATCCTCGCGGCGGCATCCCGATCGACGTCTTCTGGCAGACGGGCGCGCCGCCCGAGGGCCTGTGGCTGCCGGATCAGGGTGTGCCGACCTATCGCGGGCGGGGCTGAGACGCATGTCGCTCCGTCCGTTCCATCTCGCCTTTCCCGTTCATGACCTCGACGCCGCGCGGCGCTTCTGGGGCGGCGCCATGGGCTGCGCCGAGGGGCGCAGTTCAGGCGAATGGATCGATTTCGACTTCTACGGCCACCAGATCGTGACGCATCTCGTTCCGGGGATGAAGACGGCCGATGCCGGCGGCAATGCGGTCGACGGCCATCAGGTGCCGGTGCCGCATTTCGGCGTCATCCTGGAGATGATGGACTGGCAGGCGCTGGCCGACCGCCTTGTCGCCGCGGGCACGAAGTTCGACATCGAACCCTATGTCCGTTTCAAGGGCGAACCGGGCGAGCAGGCGACGATGTTCTTCCGCGACCCGAGCGGCAACGCCATCGAGATGAAGGCCTTTCAGGATCTGGGCCAGTTGTTCGCGAAATAGACGCGTCTCTGCAGGGGCATCCTAGAGGTAAGGGCCCCACATGAGGGCGATCGTCCCGAAAACTCCGATCGCCGTGAAGGCCGCGGCAGCGAGGACGATGGCTGCGGTCAGAAACTTCTGCGCCGCATGGGCGCTGCGCCCGGCCCGGAAATAGAGCTCCAGCAAGCCCAGCGGGATAAGATAGCTGCCGAAGACCAGGACGATGTCGGCCGGACCCGACAGGCTGTCCGACATGCCGACCGGCCCCTGGTTGATGAGCACCCAGCCCATGATGCCGACCCTGAGAAACCAGACGCCGCTGACCGCCATAAAGGTGCGCATGGCCCAGACCCGGTGCTGGTCGAACCGTCGCTTGACGGCGTGCCGCCACGCCAGCCCGCCGAAGATGAGGATCAGCAGCCCGTCGATCACGATGGCGGCCGAAGAGACGGCGGACAGCGAGGTCCCCCGGACGAGGGTCAGCCAGAAGCCGCTCAACGCCATGAAGGCGGCCACGACGAGGAAGGTCCGACCGCTCCAGCGGTGCAGGGCCGGGACGGCGCGCCGGATCGAAGGAACGAGTTGCATCAGCCCGGCGAAGGTCACGACCGACGCCAGCAGCACATGGGCGGCGAAAATGAAATTCCCGGTCGCGTCGCCGGCGATATAGCCGTCGATCAGCGGCTTGTCGTTCCAGCCGGCGTAGTCTCCGGACGCGGTCCGCGTGCCGTAGAAGGCCAGGATGAAGCCGATGAAGGCCGCCTGGCCTATGGCGGCGACGATGAACCAGAGGATGCCTGCCCAGCGCAGGGCTCCGGCGGCGACGCCCTTCACAGGGGGCGGTGAAGAAATGCTGGACATGAGGTCTCCCGACAGGCCCCTGAATGCGGGGTGTCGGCACGGATAGGGGCGACCTCGGCCGGGCGTCTCGCCGATTTGGAAATCGGCCAGAAAAATCCTGCGCGGGACCACCGGGACGGGCGGCGACGCGCTGGACAGGGTCGCCCGGGCGGGTCATCAATCCGCCCAGCCCTCCGGGAGGATCGGTGTCCACGCAGCCATTTCCCAGCCTTCCGGACGTCAGCCGGGCCTCCTGGCCCCGGCGGGCGCCCAGTCGTATTGAGGCTTATGCGGCGCTCTGCGCGGTCTCCTTCCTCTGCTACATCGCGGGCCGTCTGACCGACGGTACCGCCGGGACCCTGTTTTCGCTCATCGGCGCAGGGGCCTGCGGATGGGCTTGGCTGCTGACACGGGCCCTGTTCGATCCCGCGCCCCGCGACGTCCGGTGGCCCCGGATCGTGGTGACGGTGGTCGCGGTTGCCGGTGCGCTGACGGTGCTCGCGCCGGCCGAAGGCGGCCTCTACGGCTTCGCCGGGAACGTCTATGGGCTCAGCGGCTCGGCGGCCCTGTTGTTGACCTTCATTGAGCCGTTCCAGGCGCGCCAGGGTGATTTAGGAGTGCCAGAGAAGCGGTTCCGGCTCGCCTTCCTCGTGATCTATACGGCCCAGATGGTGGCGGTTCTCGGGTCTGGTGTCTCCAGCGGGGTTCCCGGGGAGATCGGGCGCACCGACCTGATCCGGATCGCCTGCGCGGTCGTCGGCTCGGTCGGGGCGGCGGCAGCGGTCTGGTATCGTTTGCGCCATCCCCTGGGGCAGGCGGACGCAACGGTTTCGGTGCGCCGGGCACCGACGGAAGAGGACAGACGCCTTGCCGAACGGCTTCTGGCCTTGTTGCGCGATGAAGCGATCGACGGTCGGCCAGACCTCAGGATCGGCGATGTAGCCGCACGGATGGGCCAGCCGGAATACAAGGTGTCCCAGTGCATCAGCACCGTTCTCGGATTCCCGAATTTCAACCGGCTGATCAATCACCACCGGATCGAGCGTGCGAAACGCCTGCTCGCTGACCCGGATCAGGTCCTGCCCATTCTGGAGGTCGCGTTCGAGTGCGGATTCGGATCCGTCGGACCGTTCAACCGTGCCTTCCGGGAGCAGGTCGGGGTGACGCCCCGGGAATTCCGTGCGGCGAGCCGGCGGCTGTCTTGAACGAACTCCGCCGCCTTCCCCTTGAGACCTGGGGCCGCCATTGGCTGGGTCGGCTTCAGACCTGGGCAGACCGCCGCGCCTGGTCCCGCTACGCTTTCGAATTCCTGATGTTCGGCATCAAACAGGGTTGGGCCTGTCTGTTCGGCGGGGTGATGCTGGCCATGCTGCTGGCGACCCATCTGTGGTGGCCGGACGCCGCGCCGGTCAGCCGGTACGACTTCCTCGTGGTCGGGGCGCTCGGCATCCAGGCGGCCATGCTGGCGCTCAAGCTGGAGAGCTGGAAGGAGGCGAGGGTGATCTTCGTCTTCCACGTCGTCGGCACGATCATGGAGCTGTTCAAGACCTGGCACGGATCGTGGATCTACCCTGAGGACAGCATCCTGCGCATCGGCATGGTGCCGCTGTTCTCGGGCTTCATGTATGCGGCGGTGGGAAGCTACATCGCCCGCATCCAGCGCATCTTCGATATCAAATTCCGCCACTATCCGCCGCTGTGGACGACCTGGGTTCTGGCGGCGGCGATCTACGTCAACTTCTTCGCCCACCACTGGCTGCCGGACATTCGGCTGGGGCTGTTCGTCCTTACCGCACTGCTGTTCGGGCGCGGCTGGTTCTATTTCACGCCGGACCGGAAGCGGCGGAAGATGCCCTTCCTGCTCGGTTTCTTTCTGGTCGCGGCCTTCATCTGGCTGGCCGAGAATATCGCCACCTTCGCCAACGCCTGGGTCTATCCGTCGCAGACCGAAGGTTGGCACATGGTGTCGGTCGACAAGCTGGGCAGCTGGTTCCTGCTGATGATGATCAGCGTGGTGCTGGTGTCGCTGGTGCACCGGCCCGAGGCGGAGGCCGGCGGGATGATCGGGGGAGGGCGACAATGAACGACGGCTGGCAGGATTCCGCCGAGGCCTGGATCGCGGCGCAGGGAGAGGCCGGCGACTATGGCCGGCGGTTCGTACTCGACGCGCCGATGATGGAGCGGGTGCGGGCGGGGGCCTATGCCTCGGCGCTCGACGTGGGCTGCGGCGAGGGCCGCTTCTGCCGTCAGCTCAAGGCCGAAGGGATCCGTGCAGTCGGCATCGACCCCGCGCCGGCGCTGATCGACCACGCCCGTGCGCTGGACCCCGAAGGCGACTACCGCATCGAGGGCGCTGAGGCGCTGGGATTTGCCGATGAGTCGTTCGATCTGGTGGTCAGCTATCTGTCGCTGATCGACATTCCCGACGCGACGGCGGCGATCCGGGAGATGGCGCGGGTGTTGAGGCCCGGCGGAACCCTGTTGATCGCCAATCTGACCAACTTCAACTCGGCCGGGGATGTTTCGGAACTGGGCTGGACGGAGATGGCGGACGGCCGTCGCGCATTCGCCATGGACCACTATCTGGAGGAGCGCTCGGCCTGGATCGAGTGGCGCGGCATCCGGATTGTGAACTGGCATCGGCCACTGTCCACCTACATAACCCTGTTGCTCGACGCGGGGCTGGCGCTGCGCCATTTCGCCGAACCGGCCCCGCAGGGCGGCGATCCGGATCGCGGGGCGCATTACCGTCGCGCGCCCTGGTTCCTGATCATGGAATGGGTCAAGCCGGGCTAAGGGGGTGACCCCTGAAACGGCTGTGCTAGAGCGTCGGACGAGACGGGAGAGACCATGGCCGCCACGCAAACCGACGTCGTCATCCTGGGCGGGGGCCACAACGGGCTGGTGTGTGCCTTCTATCTGGCGAGGGCCGGGCTGAAGGTCACCATTCTGGAGCGCCGCCATGTCGTCGGCGGGGCGGCGGTGACGGAGGAATTCCATCCGGGCTTCCGCAATTCGACCGCCAGCTACACCGTCAGCCTTCTGAACCCGAAGGTCATCGCCGACATGGACCTGGCCCGTCACGGGCTGCGGGTGGTGGAGCGCAAGGTATCGAACTTCCTGCCGCTCGATGACGGCCGCTATTTCCTCGCGGGCGAGGGGCGGACGCAGGGGGAGCTGGCAAAATTCTCGACCCGGGATGCGGAGCGGCTGCCGGAATACGAGCGCCGGCTTGAGGTCATCGCGGCGGTGCTGCGCGACTGGATCCTGAAGGCCCCGCCGAACATGGTGGAGGGCGGCTGGATGGCCATGTTGCCCGAGCTGCTCAAGGGCGCCTCGCTGGGCAAGCAGGCGGCGGGGCTGGACGTCACCGGACGCCGCGACCTGCTGGACCTGTTCGCCAAGTCGGCGGGCGACTGGCTGGACGGCTGGTTCGAGAGCGACCCGATCAAGGCCCTGTTCGGCTTCGACAGCGTGGTCGGCAACTATGCCAGCCCTTATACGCCGGGCTCGGCCTATGTGCTGTTGCACCATGTTTTCGGCGAGGTGAACGGGCGCAAGGGCGTCTGGGGGCACGCCATCGGCGGGATGGGGGCGATCACCCAGGCCATGTCCGCGGCCTGCGCGGAACATGGCGTCGAGGTGCGGCTGGAGACGCCGATCGCCGAGGTGTTGACCGAAAAGGGCCGCGCCGTCGGGGCGGTGACCGAGGCCGGCGACGTGGTGCGGGCGCGGGCGGTGGTATCGAACCTGCATCCGCGGCTGCTGTTCGAGCGGTTTGTGGACGACGCTGTCGTGCCGGCGGATTTCAGGGAGCGGATCGGGAACTACCAGTCCGGCTCGGGCACCTTCCGCATGAATGTGGCCCTGTCTGAGCTTCCTGATTTCACCAGCCTGCCGGGGCAGGGCGACCACCTGACGGCGGGGATCATCATGGCGCCGTCGCTGGCCTATATGGACCGGGCCCATGCCGAGGCGCGGCTGAACGGCTGGTCGTCGAAGCCGATCGTCGAGATGCTGATTCCCTCGACGCTGGACGACAGCCTCGCCCCCACCGGCCAGCACGTCGCCAGCCTGTTCTGCCAGCA
>DDSO01000131.1:0-15092 GCA_002343425.1 Brevundimonas sp. UBA2388 | reverse complement strand
TTCGGCCTGGTCGGCGGCGACATCTTCCACGGCCGGCTGACGCTGGACCAGCTGTTCAGCGCCCGCCCGGTGCTGGGCCACGCCGATCACCGGATGCCCGTGCCGGGGCTCTACCTGTGCGGCTCAGGCGCCCATCCCGGCGGCGGCGTCACCGGCGCGCCGGGGCATAATGCGGCGCGGGCGGTGCTGAAGGATCTGGGAAGCTAGGCCTCAGACGTTCTCGACGCCCATCGCCTTCATCAGCGCCGCGCGAATGGCGCTTTCGGTGAAGGGCTTCTGCACCGTGGCGTGACCACGCCATGCGTCGGGCAGACCGCTCTCGCCATAGCCCGTCGAGAAGACGAAAGGCACGCCGCGGGCCGTCAGCGCCTCGGCGATCGGGAAGACCTGCCGCCCGGCGACATTGACGTCCAGCAGGGCGCCGTCCAGCGGCGCCGGGTCCGCAACCATGGCCAGCCCTTCCTCGACGGTCCCCGCGGGACCAATCGGGATGCAGCCCATGTCCTCGAGAATGGTTTCCAGCAGCATGGCGACGAGAGATTCATCTTCGACCACCAGCACGCGGCGACCCGTCAACGTCTGGGTCATGATGATCTTTCCTTTTCGAGCGGAACGGAGAATTCCGCGCTGAAACCGTCGTTTGCGTAGTCCAGTATAACCGCGCCCGCCAGATCATGACGCACGTTTCGCTCAATCAGCCGGCTGCCGAAGCCACGGCGTTCAGGAGGAGCGACCGGCGGCCCGCCGATCTCGCGCCAGGTCAGCGTCAGCACCGGCCGGGTCTGGTTCGCGACGGCCCAGTCCACCATCACGCGGCCTTCGGGCGCTGACAGGGCGCCATATTTGGCGGCGTTGGTGGCCAGTTCGTGGAAGATCATGCCCAGCGACAGGGCCGCCGCCGGCTCAAGCGCCACGGGTGGGCCGTTCAGGGTGACGCGGTGCGAACCGTGCGCCTCGGTCTCATGCTGCAGAATGGCATCCAGATCGGCGCCCTCCCAGTGGCTGCGGGTCAGCAGGTTGTGGGTGTGGGACAGGGCCATCAACCGGGCCTGGAAACTCTCGGCGAAGGTGGCGGGATCGCCGTGCGACCGCGCCGTCTGCACCGCGATCGACTGGATGGTGGCCAGGGTGTTTTTCACCCGGTGGTTCAACTCGTCGATCATCAGCTTCTGGCGCTCGGCGGAGCGGACGGTGCCGGTCACGTCGTGGCCCTGGACGAAGATTCCGGCAACCGCGCCGTTGGCGTCCCGAATGGGCTGATAGATGAAGTCGAGGAACCGGGCCTCGAGCGGGCCGTCCGGCGTCCGTTGAAGCTGGACCCGGCTGGCGCGGCCCTCATACGGTTCGCCGGTCTCGTAGACGCTGTCGAGGAACTCAAAATAGCCCTGTCCCTGGATCTCGGGCAGGGCCTCGCGGATGGGTTTGCCGCTGATGTCGCGATGCCCGATCAACTGGGCGTAGGCGCTGTTGTGGATCTGGATCACATGATCCGGGCCGTTGAGGACCGTGACGAAGCCTGGAGCCTGCATGAACAGGTCCATGAGCCCCTGTCGTTCGGTCTCGAGACGGGCGTTGTCGGCCTGGACGCTGCGCGCACCGCTGAGCAACGCCCCGCCGACGATGGCGTCGATCGCGTGGACTGCCGAGGTCGTCACGTCGGCCGCGGAACGGCGAAGGTTTTCCAGCTCCGTGATGTCGATGGCGTACTGAAGGACGTGTTCGACGACGCCGTCACGAATCAGCGGCGTGTGAATGACGCTCCAGTACCGGTCTTCGTAGGCGAGGACCCCGTCCGCGCCGGGCACGGGAATGGCGTAATGGAGCACCGGGATATCGTTTCGCACACCTGTCGCGAAAACCTTCTCAAATGAAGCGCGCAGTCGCCGGGTGCTTTCCGGCGCATCCAGTCCCGGTCCGGCGTCAAACGCCTCGAACACCGGCGTCCCGATCAGGTCCGCCGCGGTTCGCTGGGTCACGGCGAAATAGGCCTGGTTGGCCCAGACGAACTTCAGCTCCGGGCCGACGATGAAATAGGCGTTCGGAGACGCGTTCAGTGCGGCCGCGAGGTCGGTCTCGATGGATGTCATCTGTCAGCGATTAGCCCCTGCTGCCGACACGTGACAGCCCCGATCAAGCCCGGCTGTAACGCTTGGCGTCGCGGTCGGTTTCATAGCGGACGTGTGCCAGGTGGGCCAAATCCCACAGGTTTGGCTAGAGTGACCCCATGACGCTTGTTTCCCTCTTCGCAGCGGCCGCCCTCATGATCTCTCCTGCCCAGACCGACCGCGCCGCGCCCACGGTTCGCGTGGCGCAGGGCGCGCTGGTAGGGGTGGCGGCGGACGGGGTCGAGAGCTTCAAGAGCGTGCCCTTCGCCGCGCCGCCGGTCGGGCCGCTGCGCTGGCGCATGCCGCAACCAGCGGCTGCGTGGGAAGGCGAACGATCGGCGACCGACTACGGCGCCATCTGCATCCAGCCCCCGTCCAACGGCGACCCCGGCGTCGGCCCCTTGCCGATGAGCGAGGACTGCCTGACGCTGAACGTCTGGAGGCCGGAGGCGCGGGGCGACCGCCCGCTGCCGGTCATGGTGTGGATCCACGGCGGCGGTCTGAACAACGGGTCCGGCACGGCGGCGCTGTACGACGGAAGCAATCTGGCGCGGCGCGGGGTGGTGGTGGTCACGGTGAACTACCGGCTGGGACGGCTGGGGTTCTTTGATCATCCCGCGCTGGCGGCGGAGCGGGAGCGCGGCGAGCCGGCGGCCAACTACGGGTTTATGGATGTCATCGCGGCGCTTGCCTGGGTGCGCGACAATGCAGAGGCCTTCGGCGGCGATCCCGGCAATGTGACGATCTTCGGCGAGTCGGCGGGTGGGACGATCGTGACCCGGCTGATGATTTCGACTCCTGCCCGGGGCCTGTTCCACAGGGCGGTGGTGCAGTCCGGTCTGGGCCGAGACGAAGGCACGCCGCTGGACCAGCCACGCCGCGACGGCGGACCCTCGATGCGGGAGCGGGGAGAGGCCTTCGTCCAGAGCCTGTCGCTCGAAGGGGCGACGGCGGACCAACTGCGGAACATTCCCGCCGCCAAACTCCTGACGCCGGCGCCCAATTTCTATGGCGGCGATCTGCTGTTGCGCGACGGCGACAGGCCTGCGCCCGCGCTGACGTTCCACCGCACAGTTGAGCCCCATTCGATGGGCGCACAGCTGCTGCCGAGCACCGACGGGCCATCCGTGTGGGTGGACCTGACGCCGGTGATCGATGGCCGACATCTGGTGAATGTCTCGGTGACAACCGACGCCAGCAACCGACCGGCCATAGCCTTCCGGTTTGACGGGGAGGGCGCCCGTCGGTTTGGACGGTTCACCGCGGCGAATGTCGGGAAGAGGTTTGCGATCGTGCTCGAGGGCAAGGTGATCTCGGCGCCGACCGTGATGACGCCCATCACAGGCGGAAGCGGGATCATTGAAGGACAGTTCACCGTCGGAGAGGCATCGACGATGGTCAGATTGATCAGCGGCGATCTACGCGAACCCGCCGTTTTCGTCCCGGAGGACGTCGAGGCCGCCTTCGCCGCCGGACGTGCGGCGCCCGTCCCCTTGATCATCGGCACGAACAGCGCCGAGTTCTGGTGGATGAAGCCGTCGGACCTGAGTCCCTATGGCGCGATCGACGACGCGATGACGAACGAAGAACGGAGAGCGTTTCTGGAGGCCTATGGCGGGGAGGGCGGTTATGACGCCCATGTCCTGAGCGACCTCGTATTCAACGAACCCGCGCGTCATCTGGCCCGACTGCACGCTGCCAACGGGCATCCGACATACCTGTACCGGTTCGATGTGGTGCCTGAGTCCAATCCCGAGCCCAGCGGCGGCGCGACCCATGCGTCGGAGCGGCCCTATGTGTTCGACAATCTGCACACGGTCGGGCGGCCGATCGGCGCGCGCGACGAGCGGGCGGCGAGGGCAATGGCCGACTACTGGACGACCTTTGCGGCCAAGGGGAACCCCAATGGGCCGGGCCGTCCGGCCTGGCCGGAGTTCGGCGCCGAGCCGGACCGGCTGCTGGAGTTCACCAATGACGGGCCGGCGGCGCGACCGATTCCGAATGCTGAACGGCTGGACCTGATCGAGCGGTTCTACACCCGGATCCGGTAACCCTCAGAGCGTGTTCAACACCTCGCCGTGGGTCTTGATGACCTCGGCGTAGAGCAGGCCCGAATCCTTGATGGTCCGCTCCTGCGTCTGGAAATTCACGTGGGTGATGCCGAACCGCTTGGAATAGCCCAGAGACCATTCGAGATTGTCGAGCAGCGACCAGGCCATATAGCCACGCACGTCGACGCCCTTGCCGATGGCGTCGTGCAGGGCCTTGAGATGGTTCTTCAGATACTCGACCCGCATCGGGTCGTGGATGCGGCCGCCGATGGCGTGGGGCGGATCGTACCAGGCCGAGCCGTTCTCGGTGACCATCAGGGGCAGGCCGTTGGTCTGTTCGTGCAGCCAGACCAGGGTGTCGGTCAGGGCCGGGGGATAGACCTCCCAGCCGGTCTCGGTGTGGGCGTGCTGGATCTGTTTGACGGGGCGGGAGCGGGTCGGCCAGGCGTCCGGCGCATTCTCGGGCACCGAGCGGGTGTACCAGTTCAGCCCCATCCAGTCGGTCGGCTGGGCGATCAGGTCGAAGTCTTCCTGCGGGAACTCCCGGTAGGCCTCGCCATAGACGTCCTTCAACTCCTCCGGGTAGCCGCGGCCCATCAGGGGGTCGAGGAACCAGCGGTTCATCTGGGCCTCGGCCCGCTTGCGGGCGGCCTCGTCCTCGGGCTTGTCCGAGGCGCTGTATTTCGGCTCGATGTTGAGGACGATGCCGATCTGGCCCTCGCCGACGTCACGGAACCGCTTCACCGCCGCGCCGTGGGCGCGCAGGACATTGTGCCCGGCGATCATGGCCTCGAAGGCCGACTTGTGGCCGGGGGCCAGGGCGCCGTGCAAATAGCCGCCGTCGACGATGACCCAGGGCTCGTTGATCGTGCCCCAGGTCTTCACCCGGCCCTTGAACTTCTCGAACAGGACCTGGCCATAGTCGGCGAACCAGTCGGAGATGTCCGGGTTCAGCCAGCCGCCACGGTCGTCGAGCGCCGCCGGCAGGTCCCAGTGATACAGGGTGCAGAGCGGCTCGATGCCCTTCTCGAGCAGGCCGTCGACCAGCCTGTCGTAGAAGTCGAGGCCCCTGTCGTTTACGGCCCCGCGGCCCTCCGGCATGACCCGGCTCCAGCTGACCGAGAATCGGTAGGCCTGGAGGTTCAGGCGCGTCATCAGATCGATGTCCTCGCGCCAGCGGTTGTAGTGGTCGCAGGCCACGTCGCCGGTGTCGCCGTTCAACATCATCCCGGGCGTGTGGCTGAATCGGTCCCAGATCGAGGCGCCCGCGCCGTCGGCCATGGACGACCCTTCGATCTGATAGGCGGCTGTCGCGGCGCCCCACAGAAAACCTTCGGGAAACCGATAGTTGCCTGTGTTTTGTGAAGTCATGGTCGAAGGCCTCGGTGAGCAGGAACGCAGACTGGAAGGGCGGTTTGGCGGCGGTCGGTACGCGTGTCGCGCTGTCAGCACAACCTCGATGTGGCCAAACTAGGGCACTTGCGGGGGGCATTACTAGTGTGTCATGTAATCGGTTACACGGTTTTTTCGGACGGACCCGCGCAAAGCGGGCCGGGACTGGAAACGCTCAGGGAGGATGGACTTTTGGCGCCGACGGCGAACCAGCACATCTGCGTGGAGGCGGCGGCATGAAGGCCGCCACGATCCGCGATGTCGCCGAACGGGCCGAGGTGTCCGTCGCCTCGGTTTCGCGCGTCCTGAACGGCGCCGGCCCGGTGACCGAAGCGACCAGGAAACGGGTGTTCGAGGCCGCCCAGGCGCTGCAGTACGTCCCCCATTCCGGCGCGCGCAGCCTGTCCACCAGCAAGACCCAGACGATCGGCGTGATCCTGCCGGACCTGTACGGCGAGTTCTTCTCGGAACTGATCCGCGGCATGGACGTGGCCGCCCGGGCGGTCGGCTACCACCTGATCGTCTCCAGCTCGCATGACGACGCGGAGGAGGCGTCCGCCGCCATCCGCTCCATGCGCGGCCGGGTCGACGGCCTGATCGTTCTTTCGCCCCATCTGGACGCCGCCAACCTGGCCGCCGGCCTTGCCGGACGGACACCCATTCTGCTGATGAACGGCGGCGCCGATGCGGGCCGCCCGTCCATCGTCGTCGACAATCACGGCGGCGCCGTGCTGGCGGTCGAACATCTGGTGGCCACCGGCCGTCGTCGCATCGCCCATATCGCGGGGCCGGCCGGCAACCTCGAGGCCGAGGCGCGTCTGGCCGGCTATCTCCAGGCGATGGCGCAGGCGGGCCTGCCGACGTCGGTCGTCGAGGGCGCCTTCACCCAGTCGTCCGGTCATGCCGCGGGCGTGGAGCTGGCCAAGCGCGAGCTACGGCCCGACGCGGTCTTCGCCGGCAACGACAACATGGCCGTGGGCGCCATGCTGGCCCTCCAGGATGCTGGCCTGCGCGTCCCGGAAGACATCGCCATCATCGGTTTCGACGATGTTCCTATCGCGGGTCTCGTCCGGCCTGCCCTGACCACCCTGAGAATCCACATTGCCGAAACCGGCCGGAGCGCGCTCGAGCGCCTCGTCCGCCTCATCAACGCAGCGGGCGAAGCCGTCGCCGACACCGCCTGCGAGATCGTGCGCCCCGAACTGGTCGTACGCCCGTCAAGCGACCCGGCGACACCGAGCCACGCCCATTCCAACTCCGGCGGACGCCTTCGCGCCCTTGCCGACACGCCATCTCTGAAGGGGGAGAATTCCTGATGACCCGCAAGTCCATCCAGTATCTGGGGGCCGCGTCGGCCCTCGCCATGGCCGTTTCGCTGGCCTGTGCCGGCGGGGCTTCGGCCCAGGGCGCCACGTCCACCCTCCGGGGGACGATCTATGAAGGCCAGGCAGTCGAGACCGGCGGCAGCATCACGGCGACCGAAGTGGCCACCGGCTATGTCAGCCGCGGCCGGATCGGCGCCGACGGCGGCTATGTGCTCTCGGGTCTGCGCCCCGGCACCTACCGGATCAGCGCCACCACGGCGGATGGGCAGACCGTCGAGGATCTGATCACCATCGCCCTGGGTCAGGTGGCCACGCTCGATCTTGATGTGGCTCCCGTTGTAACCGGTTCCACGGACGTCGCCTCGGCGGAACTCGACGACGTGATCGTCACCGGCCGCCGCATTTTCGAGGTGCGGACCTCGGAGGTCGCGACCAACGTCAGCCAGACCCAGATCAACAACCTGCCGCAGATCAGCCGCAACTTCCTGAACTTCGCGGCGCTGGCGCCCGGCGTGCGGGTCACCGAGGGCGAGAATTCGCGGACCATCTCGGCCGGTGGCCAGGGGGAATCGGCGGTCAACCTCTTCATCGACGGCCAGAACCAGAAGTCGACCATTATCGCCGGCGGCGTCGGCGGTCAGACGGACAGCCGCGGCAACCCCTTCCCGCAGGTCGCCGTCCAGGAATTCCGGGTCATCTCCCAGAACTTCAAGGCCGAGTATGAGCAGGCCTCATCGGCGATCATCACCGCGGTAACGCGGTCAGGCACCAACGAGCTGACCGGCGACGCCTTCATCACCTATCAGGACGCGGACTGGACCTCGGAAAACTTCAACGGCGACCCGGTCGGCGTGGAGCGCCTGCAGTACGGCGGTTCGGTCGGCGGACCGATCATTGAGGACCGGCTGCACTTCTTCGGAGCCTATGAGCGCAAGGACGAGATCCGCCGCAACACCGTCTTGCTGAACCGTGCGGCCTATGCGCCGCTGTTCGGCGCCGACACCGGGACGTTCGACGCGCCGTTCGAGGAAGACCTGTTCTTCGGCAAGCTGTCCTGGTCGATCGATGACCGCCAGCGGCTGGACCTCAGCGCCACCTACCGCACCGAGTCCGACATCCGCGACTTCGGCGGAACCACTGCCTACAGCCGCGCCCAACAGGTCAACACCGACGTGGCCTCGATCGTCCTGCGCCACCAGTACCAGGGCGACGGCTTCCTGAACGAGGCCCAATTCGACTTCTATGAGTACACCTACAACCCGTCGTCGCTGAACTTCTCCGACTATGGCCGTTCGTTCGTGATCTTCCGGGATGACAACGGCGGCATGCCTGGATTCCAGTACAATGTGTTCAATCGTGAGGACACGGTGTTCAACACCGGCGGACAGAGCAACAACCAGGACATCCGTCAGCGCAGCTTCACCTTCCGGAACGACCTGACGTTCAACGACATCGACTGGAACGGCCAGCACACCATCAAGATGGGCGTGAAATTCTCGGCCCAGAACATGTATGTGAACAAGCAGTTCGGTCGGAACCCGCAGTTCATCTTCGACGTCGATGCGCGTCCGGAAATCAACGGCAGCCGTGACATCCCGGTCCGTGTCGAACTGGGCGCCTTCGTCGAGCCGGCCGATGTCGATAACAATGTCTTCGGCGTCTACCTCCAGGACGACTGGCAGATTACCAACCAGCTGGAGGTCAACATCGGCCTGCGCTGGGACTATGAGGACAACGCGGTCAACAACGACTATTCGACGCCGCAGGCCATCCGCGACACGCTGAACGCCATCCAGGCCCTGCCGGGCTACGACTTCCCGTCCTACTTCAACCCGGCGGACTACATCACCAACGGGCGTGACGCCTTCACCGGCGCCTTCCAGCCGCGCATCGGCTTCTCGTTCGACGTCTTCGACGACGAGCGGACGGTGATCTTCGGCGGCGCGGGCCGCTACTACGACCGGGTCGGCTTCAACTTCGCCTTCGACGAGCGCTTCAAGCCCTTCCAGTTCAACAAGGAGATCTTCTTCTCCGTGGCCGGCGGCATGCGCGGCGGCGTCAACACCGTGGCCTGGAACCCGACCTATCTGACCCCGGCCGGACTTGATCCGCTGCTGGCGGCGGCCCCGGGTTCGGGCGAAATCTTCCTGATCAACAACGACATGGAGCCGCCGCGGACCGACCAGTTCAACCTCGGCATCCGCCAGAAGTTCGGCGACTTCCAGACGGCGCTGACTTTCGCCGCCGGCAACACCACGAACCTGTTCGCCTGGTACATCGCCAACGCCGGCTCGGAGACGGGCGACCGCTTCTCCGGCCCCACCCCCGGTTCGGTCGGCCATCCCGAGTTCCGCAACCTGATCTTCTTCGGCAACAACGACGCCGAACAGACCTTCCGCGCCATGTATCTGACGGTCGACAAGCCGTTCGACACGGACAGCGGCTGGGGGATGCAGTTCACCTACACCCTGTCGAAATCCGAGCGTAACGGCACCCGCGACAACGGCCTCACCGGCTTCGACTTCGACTACAACCGTCCGGGTCTGTCGCCGACATTCCCGACCAACCAGGACGAACGGCACCGGATCGTGGCCACGGGCATCGTCGCCCTGCCGTTCGACTTCCGCCTGTCGGGTGTCCTGACGCTGGGTTCGGGCCTGCCCTTCCACCAGTTCGTCTGCCCCGCGGCCACCAATCCGGACATCTGCTGGAACGGCGGCCGGCCGGAGGGGCAGGACTTCCTCTTCACGGACACCTTCGCCTTCCGCCAGATCGACCTGCGCCTGACCAAGGAATTCCAGGTGTTCAACGGACAGTCGGTCGAGGTGATCCTTGACGCGGTCAATGTGTTCAACTTCGAGAACTATTCGAACTTCGAACAGTGCCTGTGCTCGGCTCAGTACGGCGAGCCGCGCGGCCAGCATCTGCCGACGCGCAGCTTCCAGCTGGGCCTGCGTTACCGCTGGTAGACCTTCCCCGCGCCTGACGGCCGCCTCCCGGATCCTGACCGGGAGGCGGCTGACTTTTTTGACTGAGTTGCGTTTAGAGTATGAGGATGGAGCCCATGGATCGTCGCCGGTTTTTGATGGGTTCCACGGTCGCCGGCGCGGCGGCATTCGGGCTTGCCGCATGCACACCCGTCCACACGGAAATGCGGACCCTGCTGATCCCGCGGGAGGGCGACCCCGAAATCAATGAACTGCAGGAACGCACCTTCCGCTGGTTCACCCATGTCACCAATCGCGCCAACGGTCTGACGCCCGATCGCTGGCCGACCGAGTCCTTCTCGTCGGTCGCCGCCGTCGGCTTCGCCCTGACCTGCTGGCCGATCGGCGTCGAACGCGGCTGGATCAGCCGTGAGGAGGCGCGCGAGCGGACCCTGACCACCATCCGCTTCTTCCACGACCTGCCGCAGGGTCCCGAGGCGACCGGGGTCGGCGGCTACAAGGGCTTCTTCTACCATTTCCTCGACATGCAGACCGGTCACCGCTTCGGTAGGACCGAGCTGTCGACGGTCGATACCGCCCTTCTGGTCGCGGGCATGCTGTTCTGCGCGCGCTGGTTCGACGGTGATCATGCCGAAGAGGCGGAGATCCGGCGTCTGGCCCAGGCCGTCTATGACCGGATCGAATGGGACTGGGTCATGGTGCGGCCCAACCGCATCTCCATGGGCTGGCACCCGGAGACCGGCTTCATCGAGGCCGACTGGCACGTCTACAACGAGGGCATGCTGGTCCTGTTGCTGGCCATCGGCAGCGCCACCCATCCGGTTCCCACGACCGTCTGGGACGAGTGGTGCAGCGTCTACGACCGCAGCTGGACCGACCGCTGGAGCCCGGCGCACCTGCATTTCGGCCCGATGTTCGGCCACCAGTACAGCCATATGTTCATCGACTTCCGCGGCATTCGCGACGCGTGGATGCGGGCGAGGGCGGCGGAGATCGGCGACTTCGACTATTTCCAGAACAGTGTCCGCGGCGTCGAGGCGCAGCAGAAATACGCCATCGCCAACCCGCAGGGCTGGGCCGGCTATTCCGCCGACGTCTGGGGCCTGACGGCCTGCGACGGACCGGGGGATTTCAGTCAGGTCATCGACGGCCGCGAGCGGGAGTTCTTCAGCTATTCCGCGCGCGGGCCCGGCGAACGCGACGACGGCACGATCGCGCCGACAGCGGCCATGGCCTCAATGCCGTTCGCTCCGGCCGCGGTCACCGCCTGCCTGAAGGCGATGAAGGCCCGCTATGGCGCCGCCATCTACACCGAGTTCGGCTTCCTCGACTCCTTCAACCCGACGCTGACACAGACGGATCAGACCTTGCTCCACGGGCGGATCGTGCCCGGCGTGGGCTGGGTGGACGGGGACTATCTGGGTATCGATCAGGGGCCGATCGTCATCCAGATCGAGAATAATCGCTCGGATGTCGTCTGGCGGCGCATGCGCGGCGAGCCCAATCTCACTCGCGGGCTCAAGCGGGCCGGCTTCACCGGCGGCTGGCTGGAACGCGCGTGATCGAGGCCCGGCTGGATCGACGCGCCACGCTCGGCCTGCTGGCCGGGGCCGCCGCGTCCGGTCTGGCGGGCTGCGGGCGGCGCGATGACGGCACGACGCGCCTGTCCTTCTGGGCCATGGGCAATGAGGCGACCAATGTCCCGCAGATCCTGCCCGAATTCGAACGGCTGAACCCGGGCATCACGGTCAACGTCCAGGCCCTGCCGTGGACCGCGGCCCATTCGAAACTGCTGACCGCCTATGCCGGCGACTCGCTGCCGGACCTCAGCCAGGTGGGCAACACCTGGGTTTCGGAGATGGCCGCCATCGGCGCGATCAGCCCGACGCCGGCCTTCGCCGCCGACCTGCTCACCGACCAGTTCCCGGCCGTGCTGGAGACCAACCGCATCGGCGGGCAGGTGGTGGGCACGCCCTGGTATGTGGACACCCGGCTGATCTACTACCGCTCGGACATGCTGGAACGGGCCGGGTTCGACGCCGTGCCCCAGACCTGGGCCGGCTGGAAGGCCGCCATGCATGCCGTCAAGCGGGTGGCGGGCCCTGGGACCTACGCCGTTCTGCTGCCGGTCAATGAGTTCGAACAACTGCTGACCTTCGGCCTGCAGGGCGCCGAGCCGCTGCTGCGCGATCGCGACACGCGCGGCAATTTCTCCAGCGCCTCCTTCATCGCCGCCCTCGAATTCTACAAGAGCCTGTTCGACGAGGGGTTGGCCCCGGTGGCGTCGTCAACGCAGATTTCCAACGTCTGGACCGAGTTCGAACGCGGCTGGTTCAGCTTCTACTTCTCCGGCCCCTGGACCATCGGAGAGTTCAGGAGCCGTCTGAAACCCGAGACCCGCTGGATGACCTCGGGCGTGCCCGGGCCGGCCGGGCCGGGGGCCTCGGCGCCGGGCGGGTCGTCGCTGGTCGTCTATCGCCATTCGCCGCATCAGGAGGCGGCGTGGAAACTGGTCCGCTTCCTGTCCGATCCGGCGGTGCAGGCGCGCTTCAACGGCATCACCGGCAATCTGCCGGCGCGTGAGAGCGCCTGGGCGACGCCGGCGGTGGCTGACGACCCCTATATCGCCGCCTTCAAGGGCCAGCTGTCGCGAGCCAAGGCGGTGCCCAAGGTGCCGGAATGGGAGCGGATCGTCACCGAGATGCAGATCGTCGCCGAGCGGATGGTGCGCGGCGAATACACGCCCCGCGCCGCCGCCGCCGAGCGGGCGCCCGCGGCCAGCGCCAGCCCGGCGCCGGCGAGCGAGAGATAGATCGTCCAAGGCAGGGCGTTCATGGCAGCAGGAGGTGACCGGCCCACGCCGTCACGAGCGGGTTGAAGAACTGCGTGAGCAGATGCGGCAGCACCCCGAGCACGAGCATCAGCGCGACCAGCGGCACCAGCGGCGCCAGCTCGGTGCCCCGCAGGTCCGGAAACTCACCCGCCGCCGCGCCCGCGCGCGGGCCGTGGAACACCTTCTGCCAGAAGGTGAGCAGGAGCAGCGCCGTCGCCAGCAATCCGAGGCACGCCACCGCCGCCGCCCAGGGCGCGAGGCCGAATACGCCGCGGAAGATCAGGAACTCGCCGACGAACCCGTTGAGCCCGGGCAGCCCGAGCGAGGAGAACAGCGCCACGCCGCACAGCGCCGCGAACACCGGCGCGGCGCTGCGCACGCCGCCGAAGTCGCCGATCCCGCGGCGTCCGCCCGAGCGCGCCTCGAGCACGCCGACACAGTGGAACAGCGCCGCCGCCGAGAGGCCGTGGTTGAAGAGCTGCAGCAGCGTCCCGCTCAGGGCCGCCGCGGCCGCCTCCGCCGCGGNNTCACCAGGATCGGCAACAGCGCGAGCAGGCAGTAACTGAGGTGGTTGAGCGACGAATAGGCGACCATCCGCTTCAGGTCCGTCTGCCGCAGCGCCGCGAACGCGCCGAGCACCACGCCGGCCAGCGCGAGCCAGAGCAGCACCGGCGCCGCCTGGTGCAACGGCCCCGGAAAGATCGGCCACAGGATGCGCAGGAAACCGTACACGCCCATCTTCGACATCACGCCGGTGAGGAACATCGACGCGCCGGTCGGCGCCTCCGCGTACGCCGGCGGCAGCCAGGTGTGGAACGGCCACAGCGGCACCTTCACCGCCAGCCCGAGCAGCACGCCCAGGAAGACCGCCTGCGGCCACGCGCCGCCGGTCGCCGCCAGCTTCCGCGCCACGGTGCCGTCGGCCGCGAGCTGCGCCAGCTGGCCGAAGTCCAGCGTGCCCGTCGCCGCGTAGAGCGCCGCGAAGCCGAACAGCATGAACGCGCTGCCGCCGATGGTGTAGACGACAAACTGATACGCCGCCCGGGTCGCGCCCGGCCCGCCCCACAGCTTGATGAGGAAGAACGCCGGCACCAGGCTCAGCTCCCAGAACACGAACCAGTGGAAGAAATCCAGCGCCAGGAACACGCCCAGCGCGGACCCCTGCAGGAGCAGGAACAGCGCCCCGGCCAGCCGCGACCCGCGCTCGATCCGCCACGAGGAAAGCAGGGCCGCCGGCGCCACCAGCCCGGTGAGCAGCACGAGCACGAGGCTGAGCCCGTCGAGGCCGAGGTGATAATGGACGTTCAGCGCCGTGATCCACGCGTGGCGCTCGACGAACTGCGGACCAGTCCGCGCGGGATCGAAGCCCGCGGCCGCCACGAACGCCAGGGCGAGGGTGGAAAGGCTGAAGACCAGGGCGATGGCCCGGGCCGTGCGCACGCTCGCGCGCCGCAGCAGCGCCAGCAGCGCCGCCCCCGCCCAGGGTGCGAAGACGAGCAGGGAAAGCAGCGGAAGCCCCTTCATGGCGTGCCTCCCATCACGACCGCGAGCACCAGCAGCACGAAGCCGAGCGCCACGAACCGCAGGTAGCCGTGCGCATCGCCGGTCTGGGCGCGGGAATAGGTCCGCCCGGTGTCGCGCAACTGCCCGCTGGCGGCGTCGAACCCGGCGTTGAGCACATCCTCGTCTATCTCGCGGTTCACGAGGCCCGCGAACTGCCCCAGGCGCGCAAGCAGCCTCACCAGGCCGTCGAGCACGTAACGGTCAAGCACGTCGGCCGCCACCGCCGTCCCGGCCGAGAGCCGGCCTACCGTGGCCGCGTAGAGTTCGTCGAATCCGAGCCGCGCCGCCAGCGCTCCCACGATGCCCGGTGCGCGCGCCTGCAGCGGATCGGGGGCCGTCGCGTTCGCGCGCGGGCGCCGGCCGTACAACGCCCAGCCGGCGCCGATCCCGAGCGCCACGAGCACGATCGAGGTCACCATCAGGCCGGCGCCGCCCGGCTCGGACTTGAAGCCGGGGTCGAGCGTGCGCTGCAGCCAGGGCCACCAGGGCGTGCCGAGGAAGCCGAGACCGACCGCACCGCCCGCGAGCAGCAGCAGCGGCACGGTCATGACCGGCGGACTCTCGTGGGCGTGGCTTNNGCGCCGAGGAAGGCCTCGGCCACGAGCCGGGTCATGTAGAAGGCGGTGAGCACGACGGCCGCCAGGCCGGCGTAGAAGGGCAGGTGCGAGACGCCCCAGCCGTGGGCCGCGTGCAGGATCGCCTCCTTGCTCCAGAAACCCGAGAAGAGGAACGGCACGCCCGCCAGCGCCATCATGCCGATGGCGAACGTGACGAATGTCGTGCGCATCGGCCCCCGCAGGCCGCCAAGGCGGCGGATGTCCTGCTCGTGGTGCGCCGCGTGGATGACGGAACCCGCGCCGAGGAAGAGCAGCGCC
>DDSO01000036.1:1518-2926 GCA_002343425.1 Brevundimonas sp. UBA2388 | reverse complement strand
CCGCCGGCGAAGTCGAGCACGCCCAGCGAGCCCATCCAGCCGCCGCCCCAGACCTGATGGCAGATCGGCGCATAGACGATCAGGTGCCAGAGGAAGAAGAACAGGATGGAGGCCGAGAATTTGATCCGTTCGGCGNNGTGATGATGGCGAAGGTCAGCTGGTAGGCGATCCAGAGGAATTCGGGCAGGCCGGGGGCGAGGCTGTGAGCGGTGGTCGGCGTGACGCCGTTGAGGAAGGCGGCCTGAAGGCCGCCGATGAAGCCGTTGGTCGCCTCGCCGCTGGAGCCGAAGGACAGGCTGTAGCCGGCGATGAACCAGAGGACGGTGACGATGGCCATGGCGGCCGTGGAATGGGCGATGGTGGCCAGGACGTTCTTGCGCCGCACCATGCCGCCGTAGAACAGGGCCAGACCGGGCAGGGTCATCAGCAGGACCAGCGCCGTCGAGGTCAGGATCCAGGCCGCCGAGGCCTCGTTCAGCTCCAGCGGCGCCTGATGGGCCAGAAGGGCTGGCGAGGCGGCCAGGGCTGGTCCGGCGACGAGCAGGCCGGCGAGGCTGACGAGGGTGGCGAGAGCGGGGGATTTCATGCGCGAGGTCCGAGGCTGGGAGTCACAAGGCTCGGCTCGAACCGCGTTCGGGGCCGCGGATAGGGATAGGAACCTATTGCACCGCAGCAGGCAAATCATTTCGTGTGCGGCGCAATAACTTGCTGTGACGCTGCACGGACGGGTCCTCAAGGCTGACGTTGCGGCATGTCCTGACCGCAGGTGTTCGCGTCTGCAAGAAGAAGGTTCATCACGAAGGACACGAAGGTCTCGAAGGGTGCGGTGAGGATGACAGGGTCGGATTCGCCTTTCGGACCACAGAAGACTCTGGATCGAGGCCAAGGCATCGCTCGGACTGCGGCGGCGAAGCCGCAATCGGTTGGGAGGTCAAAGACGCCACCAGTCCCGGACCCTGCGCGGTCTCTTCGTGACCTTCGTGATCCCTTCGTGTCCTTCGTGATGAACCTCCCGCCCTCGCCGGGCAGGCGCAGGCGACGACAAGCGACCGTCGGCGGCTGCGTCAGACCTTGTAGAAATCCCGGTACCAGTCGACGAACCGTTTGACCCCGATGTCGATGGGCGTCGAGGGCGCGTAGCCGAGGGCGGCGCGGGTCTCGGTCACATCGGCCTCGGTGCGGGTCATTTCGCCGTCCTGAGTCGGCATGACATTGAGGATCGCCTTGCGGTCCAGCACCTGTTCCAGCACCTCGATGTAGCGGGCCAGCGGCTCGCGCCGCCCGGCGCCGAGGTTGAGGATACGCCAGGGGGCCACGCCGCTTGTGCCAGGTCCCGGGGCTTCGGCGCGCCAGTCGGGATCCTTGCCCGGCACGGTGTCCAGCGCGGCGATCACGCCGTCGACGATGT
>DDSO01000036.1:0-1451 GCA_002343425.1 Brevundimonas sp. UBA2388 | reverse complement strand
ACGGTGAAGAACCGCAGGCCGGTGCAGGGGATGCCGAAGATGTAGGCATAGGCGTGGGCCATGGACTCATTGGCGAGCTTGGTCGCTGAATAGACGTTGAGCGGATGGGCTGTGCCCTGCTGGACCGAGAAGGGCAGGGCGGCGTTGGCACCGAAGACCGAGCTGGTCGAGGCGAAGACCAGATGCTCGGCCTTCACGGCGCGGGCGCCTTCCAGCACGGTCAGGAAGCCGACGACGTTGGAGTCGATGTAGGTCTCGGGATTTTCGACGCTGTAGCGGATGCCGGCCTGGGCCCCGAGGTGGACGATGCGGCGGGGCGCGTGCTGCGCGAACAGGGCGGCCATGCCGTCGCGATCCGCCAGATCGAGCGTGTGGTGGATATAGCCGGGCCGGGTCAGCAGGCGGTCGAGGCGCGCCTGTTTGAGGGCGGGGTCATA
The DNA here is from genome assembly GCA_002343425.1 of Brevundimonas sp. UBA2388. Taxonomy (GTDB): domain Bacteria; phylum Pseudomonadota; class Alphaproteobacteria; order Caulobacterales; family Caulobacteraceae; genus Brevundimonas. The sequence continues at coordinate 1,014 of DDSO01000036.1, read as the reverse complement.
GTAGTCATTGAGATTGTCGACGCCGATCACCGTCTCGCCGCGCGCCAGCAGACGCTCTGCGGTGTGGAAGCCGATGAAACCGGCCGAACCGGTGACGAGGACGGGGCCCTGGGTGGTCATGGATTTGCGATAGCGCCGGTCGGGCCGCTCCGCCACCTCATATCGATTGCCGGCGGGCGATCAGGCCGGAAAGCGGCGGCAGTTCGCCGGTCGGGGCGTTGTCGAGATTGACGGACTCGACCATGCGCAGGCCGGGGGCGGGCGACCATGCGACGGTCTCGTGGCCGAGGTTGAAGACGCAGGTCAGGACGTCGCCCCCGTGGGCGCGCTCGAAGGCGAGCAGGGGCGCCGGAGCCTCAAGGAAGCGCAGGGATCCGAGGCGCAGGGCGGGCTCGGCCTTTCGTAGTGCGATCAGGCGGCGGCTGAGGCTGAGGATGGAGGCGGGATCGGCTTCCTGACGATCGACGGCCAGCGGCGGGTGACGGGGATCGACGGGCAGCCAGGGCTCGATGGTCGAGAAGCCGGCGTGGGGGGCGTTGGCGCGCCAGGGCATGGGAGTGCGGGCGCCGTCGCGGCCGAGGGTCTCGGGCCAGTTGGCGATGGCCTCGGGATCGACGAGGCGGTCGAAGGGTACCTCGGCCTGCGGCAGCCCCAGCTCCTCGCCCTGGTAGACGAAGACATTGCCGCGCAGGGCCATCAGCAGGAGCATGGCCATCCGGGCGAAGCGATCGGGGTCGCGGCCCTCGCTCCAGCGCGAAACGGCGCGCGGGGCGTCGTGGTTGGAGAAGGCCCAGGAGGGCCAGCCCTGACCGGGCGCGCCGTCCCAGGCGGCATTGGCGCGTCGCACCAGCTCCGGCGTCAGTTCGTCCGCATACAGGTAGGCGAAGCCGTAGGCGCTGTTCAGATGGCGATCGTCGGCGGTGAAGGCCTGCATCTCCGGCTCGGCGGCGGCGCCCACGACTTCAGCCACGCTGAAGCGGCCGGGATAGTCGTCCATCAGGGCGCGGATGCGGG
>DDSO01000157.1:3728-7199 GCA_002343425.1 Brevundimonas sp. UBA2388 | reverse complement strand
ATGCCGATACACGCCGGCCCCCCGCCGCGCCCACGCCTGCCCATGCGGAGGCGCCGACCGCCCCTGCCGCGGCCCCGCCCGCTGACGGCGGCCTGCGCCCCGCCCTGTCCCCCGGCGCCTCGGCCCCGCTGGACATGCAGCCGATCGACGCCGTGCCAGTGGTGGACACCCATAGGGAAGAGGCGGTATCCGCCTCGCATGGCTGACACCGCCCCCCAAGACGCCGCCAAGCCCACCGTCCTGCTCCCGGAAGCCGAGGTCCAGCGCATCGTCGCCGACCTCGCCGCGCAGATCGCCCCGGTGATCGACGATGAGACGGTGGCGGCCGTGCTGCTGACCGGCGGCCTGTGGTTCGCCGCCGACCTGACCCGCGCCCTGTCCCGGATCGGCCGCAATGTCCGCTTCGACGCCCTGTGGCTGGCGTCCTACGGCGACGAACAGACCAGCCGGGGCCGGATCGACGTCTATGCCGATTTCCAGCGTTCGATCGAGGGCCGCCGTGTCCTGATCGTCGACGACGTCTTCGACACCGGCCTGTCGCTGGCCGAGGCCGTGCGGATCGCGAAGGCGAAGGGCGCGTCAGAGGTTCTCACCGTCGTCTTCGCCAAGAAGCCCTGGCCGTTGCCGCGTGCTCCCGAGCCGGACTTCGTCGGCTGGGAGGCGCCGAACCGGTTCCTGGTCGGCTACGGGCTGGATCACGCGGGCGCGCTGCGCGGGCTGCCGGACGTGTGCGCGCTGGACTAGAGCCAGCCCGCAAGTTGAAGCCAGGTCAGGGCTGACGCATCTGCGCCATGGCCCTCAGGTCGAACCGAATCTGCAGCGGCGTTTCGCCCCGCCACGCGCCGATATGGGTGTGGGGGGAACGGCCGAAGCCGTTGTTGCCGATGCGCGCGACGGGTTGGCCGGCAACGACTTGATCGCCGACCTTTACCATGGCCCCCTGGATGTGGGCGTACAGGACATGCGTTCCGTCGGACCGGGCAAAGACGACAATGCTCGCGGGCGGTGAGCCGAGATGGCCCGGGACGTTGACCACCGGATTTTCAGTCAACCGCACGACCTGGCCGTCAAAAGGGGCCAGCAAGGGCTGGTTCCAGCCGTACCAGTCTTCGTTGGCGGCCCCATCGGTTCGGAACGGGGCCAGATAGCCGCCCGATTCATCGCTGGGTCCGCCCATGACGATGCAGTCAGCGCCGAGGCTGTCGCCCGGGTAGGCAAGCTGCCCCTCCCAGTGTTCGCTGCACATATAATCCGACGCGACGAATGGGTGGATCATCACCTGTTCGATGGGCGACCCGGCAGTTTGAAAAGCCAGACTGGCCAAGAGAAGAGCAATCATTCGAACCCCATGCGTCCGGACAATCAGATTTGAAGCCGATTCCGGCTAGAGCCAGTTAACGACGGACTCACGGGCCAACAAGTCTTCGTACGAGGGGCGCCTTCGCACGATGGCGTAGGCCTCGCCATTGACCAGAACTTCGGGAACCAGAGGCCGCGAATTGTACTCGCTGGCCAGCACAGCGCCGTAGGCGCCCGCGCCCATGAAGGCCACAAGGTCCCCGGCCTGCATCGGCGGCAGCAGGCGGTCGCGAGCGAAGATGTCGGTGGATTCGCAGATCGGGCCGACGAGATCGTACAGGCGCGCCTCGCCTTCGCGCGGCCGCACCGGGACCAGATCGTGGAAGGCGTCGTAGAGGGCGGGGCGCATCAGGTCGTTCATGCCCGCGTCCAGCACCAGGAAGCGCCGGCCGTCGCCCCGCTCATTGACCTGGATGACCCGGCTCAGCAGCACCCCGGCATTGGCGGCCAGCAGGCGCCCCGGCTCGAACGCCGCCTCGACCTCCAGACCGTCCAGCACCCGCGCTGCCATGGCGACATAGGCCGCGATCGAGGGCAGGTCCGACTGGCCGTGATAGGGCACGCCCAGCCCGCCGCCGAGGTCGAGCCGCGTGACCGACAGCCCGGCGGCGCGCAGCTCCAGGGTCATCGTCCGCAGGGCGCGGAACGCCGCCTCCAGCGGCTCCAGCGTGGTGATCTGGCTGCCGATGTGACAGGCCAGCCCGACCGGCGTCACATGCGGCGACAGACTGGCGCGGGCGTAGAGGGCGTGGGCCTCGTCCGCCGGCACCCCGAACTTGTCCGTCGCCCCGCCGGTGGTGATCTTCGCATGGCCGCCCGCACCGACGGCCGGATTGACGCGGATAGCGATCTCCGGCCGCGCGCCCTTCGACGCCGCCACCGCGATCAGCCGGTCCAGTTCGACCGCGCTCTCGACATTGATCTGGCGCACGCCGACTTCGATGGCGAAGGCCAGTTCGGCGTCGGTCTTGCCCACGCCCGAGAAGACGATGCGGTCGGCGGGCACACCGGCCTTCAACGCCCGCCGGATCTCGCCCTCCGAGACCGTATCGGCGCCGCAGCCGAGCCGGGCGAGGGTCGCCAGCACCGACAGGTTGGAGTTGGCCTTCACCGCAAAGGCGATCAGGGCGTCGCCCAGGGCCGCCGGATGGGCCGCGACCGCGTCGGCCAGCAGGCCGTAGTGCCGGGTCAGGGTCGCGCTGGAGTAGACATAGGCCGGCGTGCCGACCGCTTCGGCGAGCGTCTTCAGCGGCACGCCCTCGGCCTGAAGCGCGCCGTTGATGCGGTCGAAATGATGCAAGGGAAGCCTAGCCGGGGTTGGAGCCCGAACCACCGTAGGGGCTCGAGCTGGGGCCGCCGTCGATCGGGACCTGGCTGGGCGGACGGTTGACGGTGGCGGGCTCGCGCAGGCTGGGGGCCCGCTCGTCGCGCATGCCGCGCTCGGTCTCCCGGGCCGGCGGGGCGTCGAGGTCGGCCATGCGGCCGCACGCAGCGGCCGAGACGGCGATCAGGGCGGCGACGCCCGCAAGCACGATCTTCTTCATCCCAAACCCCTTACGCGAGACGCGTCTTCCACTCGGCGATGCGCGCGCGGACCTGTTCCGGCGCCGTGCCCCCGAAGCTCTGGCGGCTGGCGCAGGAAGCCTCGGGAGTGAGCACCTTGTAAACCGCTTCCGTCACGCCGGGCTCAAGGGACTGCAGTTCGGTCAGCGGCAGTTGCGACAAATCCACGTTCAGGGCCTCGGCCCGCTTCACCGCCGCGCCGGTGACATGGTGCGCCTTGCGGAACGGCAGGTTCAGCTCGCGCACCAGCCAGTCGGCCAGATCGGTGGCGGTCGAGAAGCCCGAGCCGGCCGCTTCGCGCATCCGTTCGGTGTTCGGCTGCAGGGCCGAAACCATGGCCGTCATGGCCCCCAGGGCCAGCGTCAGGGCGTCGAACGCCTCGAACACCGGCGGCTTGTCCTCCTGCATGTCCTTGGAATAGGCCAGCGGCAGGCCCTTCATCACTGTCGACAGGGCGACCAGCGAACCCATGATCCGGCCCGTCTTGGCCCGAACCAGTTCGGCGGCGTCGGGATTGCGCTTCTGCGGCATGATCGAACTGCCGGTGCA
>DDSO01000157.1:0-3680 GCA_002343425.1 Brevundimonas sp. UBA2388 | reverse complement strand
TTCCAGCGCGAAGTCGCGGTCCGAGACGGCGTCCAGCGAATTGCCCATCGGCCGGTCAAAGCCCAGTTCGGCCGCCGTCATCTGGCGGTCGATGGGGAAGGGGGAACCGGCCAGGGCCGCGGCGCCCAGCGGGTTCTCGTTCATCCGCGCCCGGGCGTNNGGCGTCGCGGCCGAACATCTCGACATAGGCCATCAGATGATGGCCGAAGGTCACCGGCTGGGCCGGCTGCAGATGGGTGAAGCCCGGCATCAGATCGGCGGCGTGCTGCTCCGCCCGCACCAGAAGGGCCGACTGCAGCCCTTTCAGCTGGTCGACGGCGGCGTCGCAGGCGGCGCGGACCCAAAGGCGGAAATCGGTCGCCACCTGGTCGTTGCGGCTGCGCGCGGTGTGCAGCCGGCCCGACGGCTCTCCGATCAGTTCGGCCAGCCGCGCTTCCACATTCATGTGGATGTCTTCGAACTGGTCGCGGAACGGGAAGGAGCCGCCGCGGATCTCGACCTCGATGGCGTCCAGCCCGCCCAATATTGCGTCGGCGTCGGCTTGCGTGATGATCTTCTGCGCCGCCAGCATGCGGCAATGGGCGCGCGACCCGGCCAGATCCTGGGCCCACAGGCGGCGGTCCACGCCGATGGAGACGTTGATCGCCTGCATGATGTCGGCCGGCCGCGCCGAGAAGCGTCCGCCCCAGATGTCTTGACCTTCCGCGTTCGGAGAAGGCTTAACTGACGCTGGCGACGGGGAAGGCTTGGTCATGAAGGGCTCGAAGGCGGCGGGGATAGCGATCGCAGGCGCGCTGGCGGTCGGTATGATCGTCGGCGCCGGGCTGCTATACGCCAATCGCGACGCCTTCTTCAAAGCCGCAACGCCCGAACCGGCGGCGAAGAGCGAACTGGCCCGCTTCGCCACCGGCTCCCTGACCCGGCTGGAGACGCTGGAAGCCACGCCGATGGCCCCGGCCTATGTGTTCAAGACCCGCGAGGGGGCCGACGCTACCTTCGCCCAGTTCCGCGGCAAGGTGGTCGTGGTCAACCTCTGGGCCATGTGGTGCGCGCCCTGCCGCACCGAGATGCCGACCCTGGCCCGTCTGGACGAGGCCTATCCCGACGACCAGCTCGTCGTGCTGCCGATCAATGTCGACGCCACCGCCGACGGTCTGGCCGACGCCCGCAGCTTCATCGACGTGCACGAGCCCCTGCCGCTCTACAGCGACATGAAATTCCAGCTGCCGTTCGAACTGCCGGGCGAGGGCAAGATGCCCCAGACCGTGATCCTCGACCGTCAGGGTCGCATCCGCGCGTCCTTCTCCGGCGAGGCTGACTGGGCCAGCCCCGAAGCGCGCGCCCTGATCGACGCGCTGCTGGCGGAGCCGGCCTGACGGGTTAGTTGGCCGGGACGCGCTCTTCGGTCGCCGGATCGATCGCGCCGGGCCGGCCCTCGGCGGCGGCCTCGGCCTGATTGTCTTCCAGTCGGGCGGCGACATTGCCCGCGCCTTCCTCGACCGCCCGCGCAGCCTTCATGGCTCCGGACTCGATCACCTCGCCGGCCTCGGCGGCGACCTCCCCGGCCCGGTCGCCTGCGACCTCGGCCTTGGTCTCGGCTTCCTGTTGTTCAGCCGGCGTGCAGGCGGCGGCGCCCAGCGACAGGGCGGCGACGGCGGCGAGCGTGATGGTCTGGATGCGCATGGAAAATCCCCTTCGGCGTTGAACCTTGGCGGTTAACGCGGGGAAGCGGGAGGGGTTGCGGCAATGGTGGCTGGAGGCGGGCTCGAACCGCCGACCTGTGGGTTATGAATCCACCGCTCTAACCAGCTGAGCTACCCAGCCCCGTTTGACGATCGCGTCGCTCGAGTCCCGGCGGGAACTGGTCTGTCCGCCGGAAGAGCGGTGCCTATATAGGCGGGCGCCGGTGGATTCAAGCCGCCTTCACGCCGTCCCGGGGCCGGGGCCCAGACCGGGGCCCAGACCGGGGCCATGCGTCGCAGACGGGTGACGCCGCCGCGGCGGAACGGCTAGGCTGCGGAGACCGTTTCCCGCTCGTCTGATTCAAGGGGTTTCCCATGCGCCTGCTCGCCCTCGCCGTCTCCGTGTCCGCCGTGGCCCTGGCCGCCGCCTGCGCGGTTCCCGGGCAGGACGAGGCGCGGCCCGGCGATCCGGTCGAGACCCGCGCGGCCAATGCGCCAGACCAACAGCCCGCCTTTGCCGGCCAGACCCGCGCGCCCGGCGTGCGCACCGCGGTGGCCATGGCGCATACGGTGGTGGCCTCGGGGCTTGAGGAGCCGTGGGGTCTGGCGCTGCTGCCCGACGGCCGCTGGCTGGTGACCGAGCGGCCCGGCCGCCTGCGCATCATCACCGCCGCCGGGGCGGTGGGCGAACCGATCGCGGGGCTGCCGGCCGTCGATGCCCAGGGGCAGGGCGGTCTGCTGGATATCGTGACCGGCCCGACCTTCGCCGACGACCGGATGATCTACTGGAGCTATGCGGAGCCCCGTGAAGGCGGCAACGGCACGGCAGTGGCGCGCGGACGGCTGTCGGACGACGGATCGCGGGTCGAGGCCGTGCAGGTGATCTTCCGCGCCATGCCGACCTATGCGGGCCGGCTGCACTATGGCTCATCCCTCGCCTTTGCGCCGGACGGCCGGCTGTTCATCACCGTGGGCGAGCGATCCGACGTGCCGATGCGGCCACAGGCCCAGGACCTGGGATCGCACATGGGCAAGACCATCCGCATCAATGCCGACGGCTCGGTTCCGTCCGACAATCCCTTCGTTGGCCGCGCCGGGGCCCTGCCGGAGATCTGGTCCCTGGGGCATCGTAATGCGCAGGGCGTCGCCATCGCCGCGAACGGCGACGTCTGGACGGTCGAGCACGGCACGCGCGGCGGGGACGAGGTCAACCTGGACCGGGCGGGCCTCAACTACGGCTGGCCCGACGTCGCCTACGGCGTCGAATACCGGGGCGCGGCGATCAACGCCGGGATCACGGCGCGCGAGGGGACGGAACAGCCGGCCTACTACTGGGACCCGTCGATCGCGCCGGGCGGCATGATCCTCTACGACGGGGCCATGTTCCCCGGTTGGCGCGGCAATCTTCTGGTCGCCGTGCTGAAGGACAAGCACATCGCCCGGCTGGTGCTGGACGGGAACCGGATCGTCGGCGAGGAGCGGCTGATGACCGACCTCGGCGAACGGGTCCGCGACCTGGCCGTGGCGGCGGATGGCGCGGTGTGGGCGGTCACCGATGAGGCGGACGGCAAGCTGGTCCGGCTGGCGGCGGTGAACTGATCAATCGCGCAGCAACTCGTTCACGCCCGTCTTCGCTCGCGTCTGGGCGTCGACCCGCTTGACGATCACCGCGCAATAGAGGTTCACGCCACCTTTCGACGGCATCGACCCCGCCACCACCACCGACCCTGCGGGTACCTCGCCATACATCACGGCCCCGGTCTCGCGGTCCACGATCTTGGTCGACTTGCCGATGAAGACGCCCATGCCGAGNNGGGCAGGCTGCCCGGCACCACGACCGAATAAGCCGGCACTTCGCCGCGGAAGACCTCGCCCGTCGCCCGGTCGACGATCTTCGTCGAGCCCGACAGATAGACGCCCATGGCCAGGACAGCGCCCTCGCGGACGATGACGCCCTCGGCCACCTCGGCGCGCGCGCCGATGAAACAGCCGTCCTCG
>DDSO01000127.1 GCA_002343425.1 Brevundimonas sp. UBA2388 | reverse complement strand
GCGCCGTGGCGCGGGCCTATGTCCCGGTGGCCGAGGACGACGGCCGCGCGCTCGACGTCGTGGTGACCGCGACCAACGTCGCCGGCGTCCTGACCGCGGCGGCCGGCCCGCTGCGGGCGCGCTTCCGGGCGCCCGAGGTCACGGGCGAGCTGCCCGAGGAGGTCTTCGACGAGGGCGCGGGCGCGCAGCTGGTGGAGACGGCCCATGTCTTCCGCGGCGAGAACCTGAGCTTCGCCGCCGAAGGCGCCAGCATCGACCCGGCGACCGGCGTGGTGGCCGTGCCGACCGACCGGCCGGTCGAGGCGGCGGCGATCACGATCACCGCGGCCAACTCGGGCGGCTCGGCGACCGCGCGGCTCGTCTACACGGTCGAGGCGCTGCCGGTCGAGGAGCCCCCGGTCCGGGAGACGCCGGCGCTCGGGGCGGAGGACATCGTGCTCGGCGCCTCGGTCTGGCGGCCGGCCGGGCAGACGACGACGTTCTCGCCCACCTTCGCCGTCCCCGGGCTGGCCCAGCCCTTCGAGCTGGAGTTCAAGGCGTCGCCGCTGGACTGGACCGGCGAGGATCCGTGGTCGCCGGTCGCCGCGCTGCCCGGCGAGCCGGGGCGCCACCACCTGCCCGACGTGAGCCATCCCGCGTTCCCGAACTTCAACGCCGCGCTGTTCCGGGCGGGCGAGGCGCGCAACGGGCGGCTCCGCTTCCGCTGGCGGCGCTCGGCCGCGGAATCCTGGTCGCCGGACTCGACGCTGTTCACGGTGCAGGCGCCGGCCGCCGTCGAGCAGCCCGCCGCGCCCCCCGCCTCGGGCAACCTGCAGCGGATCATGCTCCCCGCGGTGACCGGGCTCCAGAACGCCATGAGCGCGCCGCTGACCACCTACCGGCACGGCGGGACCAACGGCCGGACCGACAGCGGCGAGAACATCCCCGTCTACACCAACCTCCTCTACGGGCACCATGCGCCGGTCGTGGTCGCGCTCGGCGCGTTCGGCCGCGACGCGCGGGCGATCGCCACGCCGAACGGGAACCGGACCGCCCAGCAGCGGCTCGTCGAGCAGCTCAACGCCTGGTACGGCTCGTCCTCGACGAACAACGCCCCGCGCGCCGTGAACGGCTATTGCGGCCAGTACGAGGGCGACGCGGTGGCGACCGTCTGCATCGCGCTGACGACCCCCGGCGTCTTCGACGCGCTGGCCGCCGCCACCAAGACCCGCATCGACCTCAACATGATCGCGATCGGCATCGCGGCGATGTTCGTGGGCTCGGACACCTATCCCTTCCCGCGCGGCTTCGGCGCAGGCAGGGAGCGCAACATGCGGGGCTTCTCGTCGAACCGCAACGGCGTGCTGAACTTCAAGGCCCCGCCGCGGATGCTGCCGCTGGTCGTCGACCGCTACATGCGCCTGCGCGGCCTCGGCACGCTCAACGCCTATGCCCAGAGCTTCAACAGGGCGAACTTCGCCGCTCAGCTCAACAATGCCGGCGGCCTGCAGGGCGCCTACGACACCTTCCGGCAGACCTGGACCCTGGCCGTCCAGAACGCGACCTATCCCAACGGGCACAGCGCCTTCGGCGAGGGGCCGACCGAGGCGCAGCTCCTGACCTCGATCCGCGGCTCGGGCGGCGTCTATCGCAGCTTCAACTTCACGCTCGACCAGATCACGCCGGTGTTCCAGGAGGTGATCGCGGACGCCTTCTCGGCCAGGATCGTGCCCGGCGTCGAGAACAAGCTCGGCGGCGAGGCGGCCCCGGCCGGCTCCGGCTGGCCGACCTCGGGCGTGGTCTACGGGCTGAAGGACGGGACCAACACCGGCGGCAACCTGCGGGCCTGCGCCGGCGTGCCGGCGACCGGCGGGACGGCCGCGGTGACGAACAAGGCCGCCTGGGCGAACATGCCGAACAAGGGCCTCACGGGGCGCATGCGCGAGCTCGACACCACCGACGGCGGCGCTTCGGGCGTCTCGTGGAACACCCGCTCGTCGATCCCCTATGCGCTGCACGGCACGCAGTTCGTGGTCAACATGCTCGCGGCGGCGATCGCCATGGGCGCGGTCTCGCCGGGCGACAGCGGCTGGGGCGGCGCGGACGGCCCGATCAACCGCATCCAGCGCGGCATGGCCGACCTCGAATACATCCGCCAGGTCGGCTGGCGCTCGATCGACAAGGGCCGCATGTCCGGCGACCAGAACGCCGCCTGGTTCGAATCGAACGGCACGTTCACGCCAGCCCTCACCGCGACCGGGCCGTCCTTCGCCGGCTGGCTGGCCTCGGCCTGATCCTCGCTCCGCNNCGCCCCATCCCCCGACCGCCTTCCCGGTCGGGGCCTCCCCTTGGGACATGCGCCCCTTCGGTCTCGGGACCGGAGGGGCGCATTCGTATTATTCATATGAATCAAATGGAAAGGCTGACCGACGCGACATCGGCCCGAGACGATGGATCGGAAATCGTGTTAACCATGAGGCTACGCCCGCCGCGCGATGCGGCCTGGAACGTGAGAAAGTCTCCCCAGGTGAGGGAGCGCCGGGCCGCCATCGGCGGCCTGCGGGCGGCCTTGGCTTTCGAAAGGAGCGTATCCGGGGTATATAATCGCGGATCGGGCGTCCCTCTTGAGTTGGGCGCGCGTCGATGTCAGGCGTCTGGGGTGAACGCTCGGGGATTGACTGTGGTTCAGGATCGGCCGGATTGCGGTCCGGCCCGAGACCGTAGCGGCAGGACGGGAAGGGGCCGGGCTTCGCCGCGAGGCGTTCCGGGGTTCTCTCCCGTCGATGAGGGCCGGACGGGTGTAGAGTTGGGAATGGAGGGAAGATGAAGGTCGTGATTTTCGCCGGCGGGTACGGGACGCGCATCAGCGAGGAGACCGTGACCATGCCGAAGCCGCTGGTGGAGATCGGCGGCATGCCGATCCTCTGGCATATCATGAANNGTGATCTGCTGCGGCTACAAGGGCCACCTGATCAAGAAGTACTTCCTGGATTTCTTCCACCGCTCCAACGACATGACCATCGACCTCGCCACCAACGAGATCGAGGTGAACCGCCCGGCCTCCGAGCCCTGGCGGGTCACGCTGGCCGACACCGGCCTCGAGACCATGACCGGCGGCCGGCTCCGCCGCGTGCGCGACTATCTCGGCGGCGAGCCCTTCTGCCTGACCTATGGCGACGGGGTGAGCGACGTCGACATCCGCGCGGTGATCGGCTTCCACGAGGAGCAGGGCGCGCTCGCCACCGTCACCGCCGTGCAGCAGCCCGGCCGCTTCGGCGCGCTCGACCTGTCGCCCGACGCGATGCGGGTGCGCGGCTTCCGCGAGAAGAGCGCCACCGACGGCCACCTGATCAACGGCGGCTTCTTCGTCTGCCAGCCCGAGGTGCTCGACTACGTCGAGGGCGACGAGACGGTCTGGGAGGAGGAGCCGCTGAAGCGCCTGGTCTCCGAGGGCCAGCTCGCCGTCTACCGCCACCACGGTTTCTGGCAGAACATGGACACCTTGCGCGACAAGCATCTTTTGCAGAAGATGTGGGACGACGGCACGGCGCGCTGGAAGGTCTGGGGCGATGGCGGGTCCGATCTCGGGCGCGCGCTCGCGGCGGAGTGAGCGGGCGGCCGCGCCGGACGGCGCGGGGACAGGCGTGGCGAGTGGGCATGGGTAACGAGTGATGCGCGTATTTCTGACGGGCGCCGACGGCTATATCGGCGCGATCATGGGACCGAAGCTCCTGGAGGCCGGCCACGACGTGGTCGGCGTCGACACGGGCTTCTACCGCCGGGGCTGGCTGTTCGACGACGGCCGGCCGCATCCGGCCGTGCTCTCCAAGGACCAGCGCCGAATCACGGTCGACGACCTGCGCGGCTTCGACGCGGTCGTGCACCTGGCCGAGCTCTCCAACGACCCGATCGGCGAGAACGACCCGGGCCTGACCATGGCGATCAACCACGAGGGCTCGGTCACGCTCGGGCGCATGGCGCGCGAGGCCGGGGTCAAGCGCTTCATCCAGGCCTCGTCGTGCTCGACCTACGGGGCGGGCGGCGACGAGATGCGCACCGAGACCTCGGATCTCGCGCCGCAGACCGCCTACGCCCGCTGCAAGATCCTCGTCGAGGAGGGCCTGCGCCGGCTGATGGACGAGCGCTTCACGCCGGTCTTCATGCGCAACGCCACCGCCTACGGCGCGAGCCCGCGCCAGCGCTTCGACCTGGTGCTGAACAACCTCTGCGGCTTCGCCCACACGCTGGGCGAGATCCGCATGACCTCCGACGGCATGCCCTGGCGGCCGATCACCCATATCGAGGACATCTGCCAGGCGATGCTCTGCGCGCTGACCGCCGACCGCGAGGCGGTGGCGGGCGAGGCCTTCAACGTCGGCGCCGACAGCGAGAACTACCGCATCCGCGAGATCGCCGAGATCGTGGCGCGGACCTTCCCGGGCTGCGAGCTGACGGTCGGCGAGTCGGGCGGCGACACCCGCAGCTACCGGGTCTCCTTCGCCAAGATCCGCGCCCACATGCCCGAGTTCGAGACCGCCTGGACCGCCGAGCGCGGCGCGCGCCAGCTGCGGGCGACCTTCGAGCGCATCGGCCTCGACCGCGAGATGTTCGAGGCGGCGCCCTTCACCCGGCTGAAGGAGATCAAGCATCTCCGCGACACCGGCCAGGTGGATTCCGAGCTGTACTGGACCCTCCCCGAGCCGGTCTGACCCTCCGCGCCGGCCCCGCCGGCGGGACCGGCGCTCCCCGCGCGCAGGAAGATGCGATGACGACCGAGACCAGCGCCCCCAGCCTCGGCCTGCCGCCGGAGCCGCTGGCCCCGCGGCGCGGGGCCAAGGCGGCGCTGAAGGCGAGCTTCGTCGGGCGGACCTGGCGCGCGCTCCGGCGCGCCCGGCGCGACGCGGCGCTGCGGCTCTGGCCCGCGCTCGCGCGCCGGCGCGCGGCGCTGCGC
>DDSO01000104.1 GCA_002343425.1 Brevundimonas sp. UBA2388 | reverse complement strand
TCGCGTTGTCGATCAGATTGCCGAAGATCTGTTCGACCGAGAGACGATCACTCTCGAGCAGCGGCAGGGACTCGACCACGATTTCGGCCCCTGAGGCCTGGGTCTGGTGGCGGACGCTGTCGGCGATGTTGCTGACCATCAGGGTCATGTCGAGCTGTTCGGGCACGAGGTTGCGACGGCCCTCGCGGGACAGTTTGAGGATGGCGTTGATCAGCCGGTCCATCTTCTCGGTCGAGGCCCGGATGAAGCCGATGGCCTCGGGCACGTCCTCGCGCACGGCCGTGAGTGCGTCCTGCTCGACCAGTTTGGGCGCCCTGGTCTCAACCGCCGTCATCTGTTTGTCGATGATCCGCCCGGCCTGTTCGAGTTCCGAGGTGTAGCCCATGACATTGACCAGGGGCGCGCGAAGGTCGTGGCTGACGATATAGGCGAAGCGCTGGATCTCCTCATTGGCGCGGGTCAATTCGAAGGTGCGGTCGCGGACCTGGTGCTCAAGTCCGGCATTGGTCCGGTCAAGCGCGTCGCGGGCGGCCTGAATCTCGATGACATAGCGGCGGATCAGCCAGGCGCTGGCGCCGGCAAGGACCAGGATCATGACTCCGCCGAGGGCGTTGGCGATGACGGTGATATTGCCCGCCCATTCGGACTGGCGCGTCCTGAACTGCAGGCGGGTGGCCTGTATTTCGTCGATGGCGGCGATCTCGGTCCGCATGGCGTCCATCAGGAGCTTGCCCTGATCGCTGCGGAGGACGCCGACCGCCTCATCCATGCGGCCGGTGCGGGCCAGGGAGATGCTTCGGTTCATCACGGCCAACCGCTGGTCCGAAAGTTCCTGGACGCGCTCGACCCGCGGTGCGAGGTCGGGATCGCCTCCGGTCAGGCCGGCGAGTTCCTGCAACAGGTCCGGCAGCAGCTGGGTCGCCTCTTCGTGAATGGACAGGTATTCGAGCCGTTCGGTGAGGAGAAATCCGCGCTGGCCGGTCTCGGCATCGACCAGCCGGGTCAGGACCTCGCGCGACACCAGGCGAACCTGCTGGGCCTCGTCGACCGTATCGTTGAACGCTACCGTGCGCTGGATCAGGACCAGGACCGAGAGGTTCAGGACCAGCATCAGCACGATGGCCAGCACCATCAGCCCGGCCACGCGCCGTCCGAGGGTAGGCGTACGGACGAAGCGGGCGAGCGCGAGAAGCGTGGGGCGGAGGGCCGAAATCATCGTGCGGGAGCATTAGCGGGGCGTTTGGCCCTGTCCAGTCGCGTCACGGGAGAAACCCTCGCTGTTCTGAGGATTTAGGGTAATGATTGCCTCCCGTCAGGATCGGGGGAGTTTGACATGGTGTGGTGGTGGTGGATCGCTCCGGCGGTCGTGGGCCTGATCGGCGTCATTCTGCTGATCCGCGGCCTGATGGCCCTGTTTCAGGGTCGGGTGTTCAGCGGACTGCTGGTCGGCGCGGGCGGCGGGGGCTTCATGGCCGCGGCCGCGATCGCCGCCCTGCTGGCGCTGGACGTCCAGACCTACGGCCGTCTGACCTATGAGCGGCCGGTCGCGACGATCCAGACCCGGCAGCTTGGACCGCAGTATTTCGAGGCCACGGTGATGCAGCCCGGGATGGGCGAGAACGCGCCCGGGGTCAGCAATCTGTATCCGCTGCATGGCGACGAATGGCGCATCGAGGCGCAGGTGTTGAAGTGGAAGCCCTGGGCCAATGTGCTGGGCCTCGACACCCAATACCGCCTCGACCGTCTGTCGGGCCGCTATCAATCGGTCCAGCAGGAAGTCAACGCGACCCGCAGCGTGCATCCGCTCGTGGGCGGCGACGCGGGCCCGGACTGGCTGCCCTGGCGGATCAGCGCCTGGGATACGGCGCGGAAATACCGGAAATACCTCGATGCGGTCGACACCCTGTACGGCGGCGGCGCCTATATGCCGATGGCCGACGGGGCGAAGTACGAGGTCTGGATCACCCAGTCCGGACTTGTGGCGCGGCCGGCGAATGATGCAGCACGGGCGGCTTCGGCAGGGGGTTGGACGGAGGTGGAGTAAGTATCCTTCTCCCCTTGCGGGAGAAGGTGGCAGCCGAAGGCTGACGGATGAGGGGTCGCACCGGCAGCTCCATTAGTCCTTGGTCAGTCTGGCGTCAGCCGCGGTGAGAATCGCCGCTATGACCTCTTGCCCACGGTTCTCGATCTGCTGGTTGGGAAACCTCAAAACCCGGAATCCCTGCTCGGACAGCCAAGCGTCCCGGGCCAGGTCGGAAGCGCTTCCTTCATGCTGAGGACCGTCGGCCTCGACGATCAGCCTGTGTCTCAGGCAGATGAAATCGACGATGTAGCGGCCAATCGTGAACTGACGGCGAAACTTCAGATTCTCCAGGCGGCGATCGCGCAGCAGTCTCCAGAGGCGGCGCTCGTACAGGACGGGCTTATGCCGCATTTCCTTCGCACGTTGTCGAAGCAATTCTTCCATAGGTTGTTTGAAACATTTTTGCGTCGGTCTGTCGAGAGGGTGGTGCGACCCCTCATCCGACCTCGCTCCGCTCGGCCACCTTCTCCCGCAAGGGGAGAAGGATCGTTTCAGACCGTCCCGATCGTCCGCAGCCGGGCCCGCGGATGCACCTCGTTCTGGCTCATCACGACTGTCTGGCCGCGGAAGCGTTCGATGATCGAGCGGACATAGGGCCGGATCTGCGGGCCGGTCAGGAGGACGGCGGTCTCGCCGGCCATGGCGGCGCGTTCGAAGACGTCGCGGACGGCGCGGATGAAGTCCTGCAGCCGTGACGGGGCCATGGCCAGCTGGCGGTCCTCGCCCTGGCCGATCAGGGCGTCGGCGAAGGCGGCCTCCCATTCCGGCGACAGGGTGACGATCGGCAGGGCGCCGTCGTCGCCCTTGTGCTGCCAGCACAGCTGACGGGCCAGACGGCCGCGGACGTGCTCGACCAGGGTGGTGACCGAGCTGGTGTGCGGGGCGGCCTCAGCCAGACCTTCCAGAATGGCGCCCAGATCGCGGATCGAGACCTTCTCGCGCAGCAGGGTCTGGAGCACCCTTTGCAGGGTGGTGACGGTGACGACCGAGGGGATCAATTCGTCGACCAGCTTCTTCTCTTCGGTCCCCAGTTCCTTGAGCAGCTTCTGCACCTCGGCATAGGTCAGCAGGTCCGCCATGTTCTCCTTGAGGATTTCGGTCAGATGGGTGGTCAGCACCGTCGAGGGATCGACGATGGTGTAGCCGCGGAAGGTCGCCTCCTCGCGCAGGCTTTCGTCGATCCAGGTGGCGGGCAGGCCGAAAGCCGGCTCCTTGGTGTGTTCGCCGGGCAGTTCGACCTGGCGTCCGGCCGGATCCATGGCCATCAGGCAGCCGAGGCGGACCTCGCCCTGCCCGGCCTCCATCTCCTTGATGCGGATGGCGTAGCCCTGGGTGCCGAGGCGCATGTTGTCGAGGATACGGACCGACGGCATGACGAAGCCGTACTCCTGGGCCAGCGAGCGGCGCAGGGCGCGGACCTGATCGGTCAGACGGCGGCCCTCCAGATCGTTGATCAGGGACAGCAGGGAATAGCCCAGCTCGATCTTGACCTCGTCGATGGACAGGGCCGTGCCGATCGGCTCCTCGATATCCTCCTTGGGACCGGTGGCGGTGGCAGCCATCTCGGCCTCGGTCGGTTTGGGCTTGAGCCGCTGACGACCCAGACGCCAGGCCATGAAGCCCGTTCCGAGAGACAGGGCCGCGAACGGCAGCAGGGGCATGCCGGGGATCAGGCCGATCAGGCCGGAGGCGGCAGAGACGACTCCGAGGCTGACGGGGTTGGTGGCCAGCTGGGCGACCAGGGCCTTGTCGGCGGTGCCCTCGACCCCGGCCTTGGAGACGAGGAAGCCGGCGGCGATGGAGATGATGATGGCCGGAACCTGGGTCACTAGACCGTCGCCGATGGTCAGGGCGATGTAGGAGTTGGCCGCGTCTCCCATGCTCATGCCATGTTGGAGGGTCCCGATCAGAATGCCGCCGATGACGTTGATGAAGACGATGATCAGGCCGGCCACGGCGTCGCCGCGGACGAATTTCGAGGCGCCGTCCATGGCCCCGAAGAAGGTCGACTCCTGCTCCAGCTCCTTGCGGCGGCGTTTGGCCGAGTCCTCGTCGATCAGACCGGACGACAGGTCGGCGTCGATGGCCATCTGCTTGCCCGGCATGGAGTCCAGGGTGAAGCGGGCCGAGACCTCGGCGATACGGGTCGAGCCCTTGGTGATGACGACAAAGTTCACCACCAGAATGATGGCGAAGATGATGATGCCGATGATGAAACTGCCGCCCATCATCAGGGCGCCGAAGGCCTCGATGACCTGACCGGCGCCGCCCGTGCCCTCGTGGCCGTGGCTGAGCACCAGCCGGGTGGAGGCCAGGTTCAGGCCGAGCCGGAACAGGGTCGTGACCAGAAGGACGGTCGGGAAGATGGCGAAGTCCAGCGGCTTCTTCATCATCACGGCGGTCATCAGGATCAGCACGCTGGAGACGAGCGACAGCGCCAGCAGCACATCCATCAGGAAGGCCGGGATCGGCAGGATCAGCAGCAGGATGACGCCGATGACGCCCATGGCCATGGCCACCTCGCCGCGCACCACCCAGCCCATCATGTCGCGGCCCGTGGGGCGCGCCATGCCGTCGCGCATCATGGTCGAGGCGGGGACGTCGGTCATGCGTAGCCTAGCGCGGACAGGGTCAGGCGTGTGGCGTCAGCGATCACTGCCTCATTCTCGGCATCCGAGGAGGCCCGCACACCGTGGTAATAAACGGCGAGCGTGATCGGGGTACCCGTTGGGGGATAGAGCAGACCGATGTCGTTCGTGGGACCGTAGCCGCCCGTGCCGGTCTTGTGCGCCACACGCCATCCGACCGGGACCCCTGCCTTGATCCGTCCGACCCCGGTCGGCGAGGCAAACATCCAGCCGAGAAGTTTTTCTTTTGAGGACGGAGACAACGGCGTCTCGGACGCCTCGAACAGCCGGTACAGATTTATCCGCGACTGCGCTGGCTGAATGGTATCCTTGTCGCCATCGAGACGGTTCATCTCGGGTTCCAGACGATCAACGCGTGTGCTGGTGTCGCCGATGCCGCGATAGAAGGCGCGGAGGGCATCAAGCCCGCCCAGTTCGCGGATCAGGATGTTGGCGGCAGGATTATCGCTGACCTCGACCGTGCCCTTCATCAGCTGGTCGATCGTCAGCGTTCCGCCGATCGCGGGATCGGTCACCGGGGCGTGATTGATCATATCGGCGCTGGTGATCGGGACCTGGCGATCAAGGCTCTCCTCGCCAGCCTGCACCCTCAGCAACGTTGCGGCGGCGAGATACATTTTGAACGTCGAGCAGTAGACGAACCGTTCGCGGCCTCGCCAGGAGACCGCGCCCTTTTCACTCCACGCGTCGATGCCGATACGACCGCCGTGACGGGCTTCAAGGCTGCTGAAATCAACCCGGCGTGTCGGCACGACCATCAACGGCGGGTTCGGTTGAGGGTCCTGCTGCTCGCAGCCCGTCAGCCCCAGCGCGCCGAGGCCGGTCAGGACGCTTCTGCGGTCCGCACCCTCTGTCATGATCAGGCGGCCGCGTAGCCGCTGGCGGCGACGCCCGACTGCGGGGCGATGATCTGGACGCCCTCGTCGGCGTATTCGTTCAGCTTGTTGCGCAGGGTGCGGATCGAGATGCCCAGGATGTTGGCCGCATGGGTGCGGTTGCCGAGGCAGTGCGACAGGGTGTCGAGGATCAGCGTCTTCTCCATCTGCGCCACCGTCTGGCCGACGTGGGCGCGGGTGACGGCGTCGGCGGTCTGGGCGGCGCGGGCGGCGGGGTCATTGTACGAGGCGGCGCCGTGCGATCCGGCGCCGAGCGGCTGGCCGTCGGGCAGGCGGATGGCCTCGACGTCGATCTCCGGTCCGACCGCCAGCAGCACGGCGCGGTGCATGGCGTTCTCCAGCTCGCGGACGTTGCCGTTCCAGCGGTGCGAGACCAGGGCCAGCCGGGCGGCGGCCGAGATCGGCCGCACCGGCACGCCGTTGGCGGCGGCGTATTTCTTGACGAAGTGATCGGCCAGCACGGAAATGTCGCCCGGCCGCTCGCGCAGGGCCGGCAGGCGCAGATTCACGACGTTCAGGCGGTAGAGCAGGTCTTCCCGGAACGTGCCCTCGGCCACCGACTTGGCGAGGTCGCGGTTGGACGTGGCGATGATGCGGATATTGACCGGCACGGGCTTGGTGCCGCCGACGCGATCGATGACCCGCTCCTGGATGGCGCGCAGCAGCTTGGCCTGCAGGCGGACGTCCATTTCGGAGATTTCGTCGAGCAGCAGGGTGCCGCCGTCGGCTTCCTCGAACTTGCCGATGCGGCGGGCCATGGCGCCGGTGAAGCTGCCCTTCTCGTGACCGAACAGCTCCGATTCCAGCAGATTGTCGGGAATGGCCGCGCAGTTGACGCTGATGAAGGGGCGTTCGGCGCGTTTCGAACCGTTGTGAAGGTAACGGGCCATCACCTCCTTGCCGACGCCGCTTTCGCCGGTGATCAGGATCGAGGCTTCCGAGCGGGCCACCTGGTCGGCCAGCATGATAACGGCCTTCATCGACGGATCGGCCGAGATCAGGGGGCGGTCGTCGTCGGCGACGGCGGACAGGACCGCGGCGATCAGATCGGCCTCGGGCGGCAGGGGGATGAACTCCTTGGCCCCGGCGCGGATGGCGGCGGCCGCATCGCTGGCGTCTGCATCGACCCCGCAGGCCACGACCGGAACATGGATCCGCTCGGCCTCGTTGGCCGCGATCAGGCCGGCGATGTCGATGCGATAGTCGACCATCAGCAGGTCAGCGCCCTGCCCTCGCCGGAGCTGTTCCGTCGCCTGATCGCCGCGCTCGACGTGACTGACCTTGGCGCCGTGCGCCATGGCCATCTTCACCGCCGTCGCCAGNNGTCCTCGGTCTTGATGATTTCCGTCATGGTCACGCCGAGGCGGTCCTCGACGACGACGACCTCCCCGCGGGCGACCAGACGGTTGTTGACGAAGATGTCGATGGCCTCGCCGACCTTGCGGTCCAGCTCGAGCACCGAGCCACGGTTCAGCTTGAGCAGTTGGGCCACGGACATGTGGGACTTGCCGAGCACGGCCGAAATGTTGACCGGCACGTCAAAGACGGGCGTCAGATCGTGCGCCGTCTTGTCAGACGGATCGTCGCTGACGGTGATCGCGGCGGAGTCCGGAAACTCCTCCAGGGCCATGGTGTCGGACGCCATTACGGCCTCCCTTCCATTGTAGATTCAGGGGTGAGGTTTTCGGCATGCCCGGCCTCGGCGGCCAGGGCGGAGTTGAGGGCTTCGCTGATGCGGGCGAAGGCTTCTTCGGGATCAAAGGCGGCGCGGCCGTCGGCCCATTCCAGCTGGAAGGCGGCCGGGGCCATGCCGGGCTCGGTGCGGAAGGCGACGATGCCCGAGAAGCCGGCGTCGGCGCACAGCTGCTGGATCCGGGCGTGGGTCGCCTCGGTCAGGTCGCCGGTGCGGATGACCAGACGCGGCGAGGCGTCGATCTCCTGGGCCAGGGCCTCGAGCGCGGCCTGCAGGGGGGCTTCGGGGTGGCGGTCGAGGGCCGAGGCGCTGACCACCCGGGCGGCGCTCAGCGCCAGTTCGGCGGCCTGCTGGCGATGCTGCTGGGCGACCTGGGCCAGGGCGGGGGCCGCGGCGGTCAGCGCCTGACCGATGGCGGAGAGGGCCATAGCCTGGATGCTCTCGACTTCGGCCAGGGCCTCGTTGCGGGCGTCCACCCGGGCCTGGGCGACCAGGGCGTCGACCTCGGCCGGACCGTAGGCGCGCTTGATGGGCCGGAAGGCGGCGGCGGCGTTCACGACCACGCCGGCGGCGTCGAACTCGGTGTCGAAGGCGAAGGGGGTGCTGAGGGGCTGATGGGTCATGTCAGTAGATCAACTCATCATCGCCGCCCTGGCCGACCAGCATGATCTCGCCCTTGGCGGCAAGATCCTTGGCGACCTGGACCATGGCCATCTGGGCCTGATCGACGTCCTTGAGACGGACCGGACCCATGGACTCCATGTCCTCGCGCATGATCTTGGCGGCGCGTTCGGACATGTTGGAGAAGAACAGTTCGCGCAGGGACTCCGACGAGCCCTTGAGGGCCAGGCCGAGGGAGTCCTTCTCGACCGCGCGCAGCAGGGTCTGGATGCCGCCGGGATCCAGCTTGGCCAGGTCCTCGAACACGAACATCAGGGCGCGGATGCGTTCGGCGGCCTCGCGATTGCGCTCCTCGAGGGCGCCGATGAACCGGGCCTCGGTCTGGCGGTCGAAGCTGTTGAAGATGTCGGCCATCATCTCGTGGCTGTCGCGCTTGGACGTGCGCGCCAGGTTGGACATGAATTCGGTGCGCAGGGTCTGCTCGATCTTGTCGAGGATTTCGCGCTGCACCGGCTCCATCCGCAGCATGCGCTGGACGCATTCGAGGGCGAAGTCCTCGGGCAGGCTGGTCAGGACGCGGGCGGCGTGATCCGGCTTCACCTTGGACAGGACCACGGCGACGGTCTGGGGGTATTCGTTCTTCAGATAGTTGGCGAGCACGGCCTCGTTCACATTGCCGAGCTTGTCCCACATCGTACGACCGGCCGGACCACGGATCTCCTCCATCAGTCCTTCGACGCGGTCGGACGGCATGAAGGAGGCGAGCAGGCGCTGGGTCTGTTCGAAGCTGCCCATGACGGCGCCCGAGCCGCTCATGCCGGAGACGAACTCGACCAGCAACTCCTCGACCACCACGGCGCTGACCGTGCCCAGCGAGGCCATGGCCTGGGAGATTTCCTTGATCTCGTCCTCGTCCAGCCCCTGCCACAGGCGGGTGTGATCCTCGCCGAGCGACAGCAGAATGACGGCGGCCTTTTCAGGCCCCGTCAGCTTCCTGGCGTCCTCGACCGCCGGCTTTTTGTTGGTCAGGCGCGCCATCAGCCCTCGTGGACCCAGCTGCGCAGGATGGATGTGGACTCATCGGGATGCTTCTCGACGAAGTCAGCGACCTTCTTGACCGAGGACGCCTTCACCTGACCCTCGATGCGGGCGATGTCGAGCCGCTGATCCATCTCCGAGGGGCCCGCCAGCTGGGGCATGACCCCGCCGGCGCCGCCCATGATGGTGGTCTGCAGCGAGGTCACCCCGCCCGGGCCGCCTGCGCCGGCGCCGGCCAGCTGCAGCGGACCGCCGCCCCCGCCACCGGCCGACTTCAGCAGCGGGCGCAGGACGAAGAAGATGAGCAGCAGGCCAGTGATCAACAGCACCAGCAGCTCCACACCGCGCATGATGTCGTCCTTGGTGAAGTTGAACAGCGACGACGCCGCCTCCTCACCCCCGACCACGGCCAGGTCGCGGTTGAAGCGGACGTTCAGCACTTCGATCTTGTCGCCGCGCTCCGCGTCGATGCCGACCGCGGCGGCGACAAGGGCCTTGATCTGCTCGATCTCGGCGGGCGTGCGGGCGGCATAGGTCGGGGCTCCGCCGTTGGCGGCGGGCGTCCATTTGCCGTCCACGGCGACCGAAACGGCCAGCCGCTTGATCTCGCCGGCCTCCCTCACCGTGGTCGTCGTGGTGTTGGAAATTTCGTAGTTGGTCGTTTCGGTGGTGTCGGTCGAGCGCGAGCCGGCCGGGGTCGCGCCGGGCGCCTCGCCGCCCGGAATATTGTTGGTCGCCGTGGCCCCGCCGTCGGCGACGCCCGTGGTGTCGGCGGTCTCGGATCCGTTGGTCGAGGTCGAGCGCACCACCTGACCGTCAGGGTCGTAGCGCAGTTCCTGGGTCGTCGAACGGCTGTGGTCGATGTCGGCAGTGACCTGGACACGCGCGCCGCCGACGCCGACGACGCCCTCGACGATGTCCATGATCCGGGCCTGCAGCTGGGCTTCGGTCGAGTCGCGCGCGTCCTGGGCGGAGGCGGCGCTAAAGCCCGCAGAGTCGGATCCGGCCGCCAGGGTGCGGTTGGAGGTGTCGGTCAGGGTGACCTTCTCGGGCTTCAGATTGGGCACCGAGGAGGCGATGACATTGCGGATGGCCTGGACCTGGGCGCCCGACAGCTGGCCGCCGGTGACGCCCACGACCACCGAGGCGGTGGGTTCGGCGGCGTCGGACTGGAACAGTTCGCGGCGCGGCAGGGCGATCATGACCCGGGCGGAGGTGATGCCGCGCATGGACAGGATCGTCCGGGCCAGCTCGCCCTCGAGGGCGCGCTTCTCGTTGAGATTCTGCTGGAACTCGGTCTGACCCAACACCGACTGGTTGTCGAAGATCTCGTAGCCGACCGAGCCGGAGGTCACGAGCCCCTTGCCGGCGACCAGCATGCGGGCTTCGCCGACCTCGTCACGGCTGACGAAGATGGTCGAGCCGTCGCCGCGCGACGAGTATTTGATGCCGGCGCTGTCGAGGGCCGTGGTGACCTCGGACGCTTCCTGCAGGTCGAGGTTGGAATACAGCAGGGCGTCGGGCGCCTGGCCGATGCGCAACATGACGGCGACCAGCACGGCCGCGACACCGGCGGCGACGCCCAGCACCACGGTCAGCCGACCGATCCCGAATCTCTGCAACGCCGCCGTGAAGCCGCCCACGCGTCCCGCCCCGAATACTCACGGGTCCTTACAGACGCCCGCCAGGCAGAAAATGCCGGGCTCATGGTAAATGTCGGGTTAAGACCTTTGGCAGATCAGCGTTTTTTGCGCTTCTGCATGACGAAGCCGATGACCTTGGCGGCCGCTTCGAAATGTTCGCGGGGGATCGTCTCGTCGATATCGACGGCGGCATAGAGGGCGCGGGCCAGGGGCACGTTCTCGACAATCGGAACATTGTGCTCGCGCCCGACCTCCCGGATGCGCAGGGCCAGCGCGTCAACGCCCTTGGCCACGCAGATCGGCGCGGCGTCACCCTCGCCGGGCTCGTAGCGCAGGGCGACGGAATAGTGGGTCGGGTTGGTGACGATGACCGTGGCGTTCGGCACATTCTGCATCATCCGCTGACGGCTGCGCTGGTTCCGGATCTGTCTCAGCTTGGCCTTGATGTGCGGGTCGCCCTCGGACTGTTTGTAGTCTTCCTTCAGCTCTTCCTTGGACATCTTCATCCGCTCGGCGAAGCGGTATTTCTGCCAGAGGAAGTCGGCTCCGGCGGTGAAGCCGAGGAAGATGATGGTCGCCATCATCAGGGCTACGGCCAGGTCGCGCGCCATGGGCAGGACCATCGCCGGCGGCATGGCGGCCATGTTTTCGAGCTCGCGCAGGTGGGGCCTCAGCACCAGCCAACAGATCAGGCCGACGGCCAGCAGCTTCAGAAACGTCTTTACGAACTGGACCAGACCGTCCGGACCGAAGATGCGTTTGAAGCCCTTGAGCGGATTCACTTTCGACCAGTCGGGCTTCAGCTTCTCGGCCGTGAAGATAAGCCCCGACTGGGCGACATTGCCGCCGACGCCGCCCAGTATGGTGGCGAGCATGACCACGCCGAGGAAGGGCGCCATCGTCCACAGGGCCATGGCGCCGATCTCGATCCCGGCCCCGGCGTCCAGTCCGCCCAACATGGTGTGCGGCGCGGCGATGAAGGGCAGAAGCTGTTCGGCCATGGAGGTGGCGAACCAGCCGCCGGACATGAGCACCACGGCGGCGGCGCCCGCCAGCGACAGGGCCGCGGCGACGTCCGGAGACTTGGCGACGTCGCCCTTCTTGCGAGCCTCATCAAGTTTTCGCGGTGTCGCCTCTTCTGTTTTCGACTCGGGATCGGCGCCTTCAGCCACCGGCGCCTCCCGCGAAGATCCGGGCCAGGGCGCGATAGCGGTCGATGAAGACCGTACCGACCACGCCGAGGCTGAGGGCGAAGACCGACAGGCCCAGCAGGATGCTGAGCGGAGCGGCGGCGAAGAAGACCTGGAAGGACGGCATGACGCGGCCGACGAGGCCTGATGCCAGGTTGAAGATCAGGGCGAAGACCAGCAGCGGCGCCGACAGCTGGACCCCCAGCATGAAGGCGTCGCCCAGGGTCCGGATGGCCAGTTCGGCGAAGTCGCCGGTGACCAGCGGGGCCACCGGACTGATCAATTCATAGGAGCCGACCAGACCGGCGATGAACAGGTGATGGGTGTTGGTGGCGAAGATCATGGTCGTGCCCAGCAACATCAGGAAGGCGCCGATCGTCGAACCCGGCTGGGCCTGCATGGGGCTGGCCGTCTGGGCAAAGGCCAGGGTGGTCTGCAGGGCGACGATCTCGCCGGCCGTGGCGAGGGCAGTCAGGAAGGACCGCAGCAGGGCGCCGATCATCAGGCCGACAACGACCTCACGGATGATCCATCCCGCCATGCCGCCGATCGTCGCCGGCAAGGCCGGCAGGGCGGCGGCGATCACCGGCCACAGGGCGAGACTGACGACCAGGGCGAGGGACAGGCGGATGCGCGGCGATACATAGCTTTCGCCGACGCCGGGCAGCATCAGCAGGACGGCGCCGATCCGCGCGAAGATCAGCGCACCCTGCCAGACCTGATCCGATGTCGCCCAGGGCTCCACCTAGTGAGGTCCCATGGCGATCACATGCCGGCGATGCGCGCCGCGATCGTCCGCATGAAACCGCCCAGCAGCGCTCCCATCAGCGGCAGGAACAGCAGCAGGCTGATGAAGATGGCGATGATCTTGGGGGCGTAGATCAGGGTCTGTTCCTGGATCTGGGTCAGGGCCTGGAACAGGCCTATGGCCACGCCAACGACCAGGCCGACCAGCAGGACGGGCGCGCACAGCTGGATCGTCAGCCACAGGGCGTCACGCCCCACATCCATCACTTCCGCGCCGCTCATTCCACACTCCACCGAATACCGGGCAGAAAATGCCGGGAGCGTGGTTAACGAGGGGTTAGTGAGTCCGCGTTCTCCCTCCCCTTCATGGGGAGGGACGACCGGCGCAGCCGGTCCGGGTGGGGTTCGAAAGGGCCGGGGCGCGGACTGACACACCCCACCCTGTCGCCGCAGGGCGTCGACATCCCTCCCCATGAAGGGGAGGGAGGGCTATAGGGCCTGAATGACCAAGCCCCCCGTCTCCCAGTCCGACGCCGAAGCCGCTGTGCGCACCCTGATCGAATGGGCGGGGGACAACCCCGACCGGGAGGGTCTGCTGGACACGCCGGCGCGGGTGGCGCGCAGCTACAAGGAGCTGTTCGCCGGCTATGAGGTGGAACCGCGGGCCTATCTGGAGCGGACGTTCGAGGAGGTCGGCGGCTACAACCAGCTGGTCGTGCTGAAGGACATCCGCTTCGTCAGCTTCTGCGAGCACCACATGCTGCCGGTCGTCGGCGTGGCCCATGTCGGCTATCTGCCGACCGACCGGGTGGTCGGAATCTCCAAACTGGCGCGGGTCGTGCGCGGCTATGCGCGCCGCCTGCAGATTCAGGAGAAGATGACCTCCGAGATCGCCAACGCCATCGACGAGGTGCTCAAACCCCAGGGCGTCGGCGTCGTGATCGAGGCCGAGCACAGCTGCATGACCCTGCGCGGCGTCGACGTGCCGGGCGCCAGCCTGACCACCAGCGCCCTGCTGGGCGTCGTGCGCGACGACGCGCGGACACGGGAAGAGTTCCTGCGGCTGGTGCGGGGATGACATGGGCCGGCTGATCGAGGAACTGGACTATCGCCAGACCGCCATGGGGCCGCTGATCCTGCGGCGGCGCTGGGTGGCGGCGATCGATGCGGATGTGGTCGAGGTCATCCTCGGCGAAGAGCATCTGATGTCGAGCCTGTTCACGGTCGGCGAGACCGAGCTGGCGGTTCGAGGCCTGGCGGCCGCGAAGGGAGCGGCATTGCGGGTTCTCGTCGGCGGTCTGGGACTGGGCTACACCGCCCGGGCCGCGCTGGCCGACGATCGGGTCACATCCGTGGATGTGGTCGACGCCCTCGCCCCGGTGATCGAATGGCATGAGGCCGGGCTGGTGCCGCTCGGGGAAAGTCTCGGGCAGGAGCCGCGCTGTCACCTCAGGCTGGGCGACTTCTTCGGCTGGTTCGACGAGGCGCGGACGCCGGCGGATCGGTACGACGTCGTGCTGCTCGACATCGACCATTCGCCCCGCGCCCTGCTGCACCCCGAACATGCGCGCTTCTATTCGGTCGAGGGGCTCGGACGACTGCGCGACGGGATCGCGGAGGGCGGGATTTTCGCCATGTGGTCGGACGAGGGGCCGGACGAGGCCTTCGTCACCGTGCTGGAGTCCGTGTTCGCCAATGTCCGCGCCGAGGTCGTCGCCTTCGACAATCCGCTGACCGGCGGAGCCTCGACCTGCACCATCTACATCTGCGACCGGATCTGACGCCGCCGAACTGACGGCCCGGTCCTTGCGGAATTCGCCTCAGAAGAGGTGTTTTCCATGGCCTGGACCGCGATTTCGACCCGAAATGAGACACCGCCCATCGTGCGCGGTGGCTGGCTGGACGCGCTGCGTTTCATTGTGGCCGCCCTGATCATCCTGCATCACTTCCAGGGCGCGGGGCCGATCGCCCTGGCCGAGGGTCTGCATCCGGTGTTCGAGCGGGGCGGTTTCCTGCTCACCAACTTTTTCCTGATCGACAGCGGCTATGTGCTGATGCGGGTCTATGGCGGCTCGATCGCCGGAGGCCGGATGTCGGCCGGCGACTTCTTCGCCAAACGCTATCTGCGGGTTCTGCCCGCGCACCTGATCATGGGGTTGAGCCTCGTCGCCCTGATCGTGGTCGGCGGCGCCGTGGGCGTCTCGCCGCGGGCGCCGGAGTGGTTCCGCTGGGACCAGCTGCCGGCGCAGCTGACCCTGACGCAGGCGTTCGGCGTGCCCGGCGGCCTCGGCTGGAACGCGCCCAGCTGGTCGATATCGGCCCTGATCGGCTGCTATCTGGCCTTCCCGTGGATCCTGAAGGCGCTGGTCCGGCTGGGACCGTGGAGCGTGCTGGCGCTGGGCGTCGGCCTGTATCTGGTCGCCAACCAGCTGACCTGGGCCCTGCTCGGCTATCCCGTCTATCAGATGCCCATGGGCTTCGGCTTCATCCGCGCCCTGCCGCTGTTCTTCCTCGGCATGGCCCTGGCCTGGTTCGCCCAGAAGGTCTGGATCGCGCCGAAGCTGGCGGGCTGGGCCGGGATCGCGGCGGCCCTGATGCTGGCCTTCGTGCAGTATTTCGACAAACACGCCCTGATCTCGCTGGTCTGTATCTCGACCATCATCCTGGCGGCCGGCGCCGTGCCGACCGTGCGCCCGTCGAAATGGGTGGAGAAGGCGGCGCAGGTCTCCTTCTCGATGTTCATCACCAATGAGGTGGTGCGGATCGCCTGGTTCGGCGTCGCCAACGTTATGATCGCAAAATTCGCCCTGCCCGTGGCCGCCCAGTGGGCGCTGTGGGGGATGGGCGTGATGGCGGCATTCGTCTTCGCCTTCCTGTTCCACGCCCTGATCGACACGCCGATCCAGGACCGCATCCGCGTCTGGCTGAAGGGCCGGTCGAGGTCGCGGCCGATGGTCGGGGCCCAGCCGGTCGTGTCGCTGGAAGGCTGAGCCTGACCCACATCGGGCCGGATCGCACCGTGGCCGAATTGGGCTAGAACAGTCGGGTGAACACGCCCGCGCCCGAAGATACACACGCCCTCGCCACAGCGGCAGACGCCGGAGACGCCGGCGCCGCGCACCTGCTGGCGGTGTTGGCCGCCATGGGACTCGGCCTGCCGCAGGACTGGCGCCTGGCGCTGGAGCGGCTGACGCAGGCGGCGGCGCTAGGGCATCCCACGGCGGAGCGGCAGCTGGCCTTGCTGTCGAGCGACGGCCAGATCGACATGGCCGGTTGGCTGACCCCGCCCGCGCCCCGGCTTCTCCGTCAGGGACCAGCCATTCTCGCCATCGACGGCTTCCTGTCGGCCAAGGTTTGCGACTGGCTGAAGGACCGGGCGGAGGCCGTGACCGAGCCGGCGCTGGTCTATGATCCCGACACCGGCGAAGGGCGACGCGAGACCGTGCGGACCAACTCCGGGGCGCAGTTCGACCTTACGCGAATGGATGTTGTCCTGGCCGTGGTGCGCGAGCGGATCGCGCGGGCGGCGGGCCTGCCGGTTCCGGGGCTCGAGTGGACGCAGGTGCTGCACTATGCGGTCGGCCAGACGTTCGACTGGCACGTGGACTGGCTGGACCCCGCCCTGCCCGGCCATGCCGCCGACCTGACCGCGCGCGGACAGCGGATCGCCACCTGTCTGGTGTTCCTCAATGACGATTTCGAGGGGGGCGAGACGGCGTTCGAGGCCGGCGGCCTGAGGCATCGCGGACGCAAGGGCGACGCCCTGCTGTGGGCCAACACCCTGCCCGACGGGACCATCGACCGGCGCACGCGCCACGCGGGCCTGCCGCCGTCAGCAGGCGAGAAATGGGTCTTGTCCCAGTGGCTCCGCGGGCGGGCCCCAAATACCTGAAGTCTGGCGGCTGAACGCCGTCAGATCGGCATCCGCATGATCTCCTGATAGGCGGAGATGACCTGGTCGCGCACGGCCATGACGGTTTCCAGTGAGGCCTCGGCGGAGGAGACGGCGGTGACGACGTCGATCAGACTGCCCTGCCCCTGAACGGCCGAAGCCATCTGGGTTTCGGCAGCGCGAGAGGCCTGGGTCATGTCGCCCATGACGCTGGTCAGCATGTCGGCGAAGCCCGGCTGGCCCACGCCGCCGGTTGGTGACGCCGGCATCTCCGTGCCCTGGATCGCCGAATAGGCGCGCGCTGCGGCCAAGGGGTTCATCGGTCAGTCCCTATCTTTTCAGCAGGTCGAGGGTGCGGGCGTCCATGGCCCGCGCGGTCTCGATGATATTGAGGTTGGCCTCGTAGGCGCGCTGGGCTTCGCGCATGTCCATGGCCTCGACCAGGGTGTCGACATTGGGCCGCAACACATAACCCTCGGCGTTGGCCGCCGGATGGGTCGGGTCGTATTCGGTCTTGAAGTCACCCATATCGGGCCTGACCTCGGCCAGGGTGACACCCGTGACACCGTTGATCTCGCGGGCCTGGAAGACGGGAATCTGGCGGCGATAGGGCTGGCCGCCGGCGACGGGCGCGGTCGACTGGGCGTTGGCGATGTTCTCGGCGATGATCCGCATGCGCGACTGCTGGGCCTGCAGGGCGCTGGCGGCCACGGCCATGGCCGAGTTGCGGGGCGGGATCGGGTCGGGCATCGGCTATTCCTCGATCAGCGGCCGGGCGGCCGGGCGGCCGTGCGCAGCATCTGCATGGATTTCTGGTAGAAGCCGATGGCCGCGTCATAGGCCATGCGGCTCTCGGCCATCTTGAGCATCTGTTCCTCGACGACGACCGAATTGCCGTCGAGCGTGGTCTCCGAATCGGGCGCGGCCCGGCTCTCGAACCGCGCGGTCGGGCCGGCCGGGGCGATATGCATGGCGCTGGTGCGGACCATGCGAACACCGCCTCCGCCCTCGGCGAGCGCGCGGGCGAAATCGGTGGGCTGATTCAGGTCGCGGCTGACGTAGCCGGGTGTATCGGCGTTGGCGACATTCTGGGCGATGACGCGCTGGCGCTCGTCCAGCCAGGACAGGCGGCCCTTGATCTGGCTGAGCAGCGGCAGGTCTGTGAAGCCCACGGGAGCCTCCCCGGGCGCGGATCGCCCGTCTTGAGATGGGCAGAAACTGCCGCCTGCATGGTTAACGGGGGGTTATCTCAATGCGGCGTTAACCATGTCAGGCGAAATCTGCCGCATGAATTTCCTCGACCTCGCCCGGGCGATCTTCGCGCTCGCCATCACCCTCGGGATCATCGGCCTGGCCGCCTGGGCCTCGCGGCGATATCTGCCGCAGTTGCTGGCCCGGATCAGCGCCGAGCGCGGCGAACGACGGATGACCGTGGTCGAGACCCTGGTGCTGGACCCCGCGCGCCGGCTGGTGCTGGTGAAAATCGACAACGAGGAGCGGCTGCTGATCCTCGGCGAGGGCCGGGAGCTGATCGAACCGCGCGGGGGCGACAAGTGAAGGGCGCTGACGCTCTCCCTCCCCCTCCGGGGGAGGGTCGTCGGCGCGAAGCGGCGGCGGGGTGGGGACGCTTCGGCAAGGCAGCCCGCGCCCCTGTCGCCAAACCCTCCCCACCCGGTCGCTCCGCGACCACCCTCCCCCCGAGGGGGCGGGAGAAGATATTCGCTCTTCCCACCCGCGCGGAGTTCAAGCGCGCGGCGATGTTGTCGCTGATCACCACCGGCTTCTGCCTGCTGTGGCCGCTGGCGGCCCTGGCCCAGGATCTTGCGGCGGCCGGGGGGTCCGGGTCGGCCATCAATGTCGACCTCGGCACCGGTTCGGGCCTGACCGAGCGGGTGGTCCAGCTGGTCGGCCTGATGACCGTCCTGTCGCTGGCGCCGTCGATCGTGATCATGACGACCAGCTTCGTGCGGATCATCGTGGTGCTGTCGCTGCTGCGCACGGCGCTGGGCATGCAGCAGTCGCCGCCGAACGCCGTGCTGGTGTCCCTGGCCCTGTTCCTGAGCGCCATCGTCATGGCCCCGACCTGGCAGGACGCCTATGATTCGGGCATCCGACCCCTGCTGGACCAGCAGATGGAGCTGCCCCAGGCCTTCGATGCGGCCTCGGAACCTGTGAAGACTTTCATGCTGGGTCAGGTGGACCGGGACGACCTGGCGCTGTTCGTCCGGCTGTCCAATCTGGAGGCCCCCACGGCGGCTGCCGACCTGCCCCTCAGGGTGGTCACCCCGGCCTTCATGATCAGCGAGCTGAAGCGGGCCTTTGAAATCGGATTTCTCCTTTTCGTTCCGTTCCTTGTGATCGATCTGGTGGTCGCCAGCGTGCTCATGTCCATGGGTATGATGATGCTGCCGCCGGTGGTGATTTCCCTGCCGTTCAAGCTGATCTTTTTCGTGCTCGTGGACGGCTGGAGACTGGTCGCCGGAAGCCTGGTCGAGAGCTTCCAGCGAGCGTCCGGTAGCGGATAAATCCCCACCCCGTGGGGGTTACAGCGGCGAAGTCGCTTGCCAAGGGAAGAAAAAGCGGCGTCAATCCGTCCGTCATCGCCCCTGAATCGGGGCGAGCTCACATCGGGAAACGACCCACATGACCACCCAAGCAGAACTCATCGCCGCCGTCGCCAAGGACGCCGGTGTCAGCCAGGCCGACGCCGGCCGGATGCTCGACGCTCTCGTCAAGAACATCCACAAGTCGCTGACCGGCGGCGGCGACGTCCGCATCTCGAACCTCGGCGTGTTCGACACCGCCGCCCGCGCTGCCCGTGAAGGCCGCAACCCGGCCACCGGCGCGACCATCAAGATCGCCGCCTCGAAGGCCGTGCGCTTCCGCGTGTCGAAGCCGCTCAAGGATGCGGTGAACAAGTAAGACCCTTCCCCTTAGGGGGATGCCTTACGCAGGACGGGCGGGCGCCGCGGGTCGGTTCCCGCCCGTTTTCGTTCTGAGTTCGGCCTTCATGGCCGCGACCCAGCCGGCGAAGGTGTCGGCCGAGGCGGCGAGGCCGGCGAAATCACCCGAAGAGGCGCCGCCGCCGACGCTGTCCGCCAGGGCGATCGACAGGGCCGTCTTCGCCCGCGCCCCGGCCACGAACGGCCGATAGTTGCGCGACAACCGGCTCAGGGCCGCATCATCATTGCCCAGGGAATAGCCGACCCCGGCCCGTATCAGCCGGGCCTCCTCGGAGGCCGTCAGGGCCGCGGGATTCCGGAAGCGTTCACCGAGCAGCGCCTCATAGAGGGCTGCGGCCGGCGCCCAGTTGCTCTGTTTCCAGAACACCTCGGCGCGGACCTCGCGGGCTTCGGGCGAGGCGTCGTCGCCCAGCACCTCGAGCGCATGATCGAAACGGCCGAGATCCATCAGGGCCCGCGCCTCGAGCGCGCGGCGCTCGGTGTTCAGGGCGGAGGGCAGGATGGTGGATCGCGAGTTCCAGATGGCCTGCAGCGCCGGCTCGGGCTGGCGGTCCATCAGATAGATGGCGGCGAGGTCGGTCGCGACCTGGGCCTTGGCCACACCTTCCAGCCGGTTGTCGACCTGGTATTTCAGCAACTCTGCGGCCTGGTCGAGCAGATCGACATCGACGAGACGGCGCGACAGGCGGCGGACCATCTCGTCGCCGTCGGCGCCGATGGGGGTCAGTTCGCGGAAGTCGTAGAACAGTCCAAGGGCCTGAACGGGCTGGAGACCGTCGGCCCCGCCCTCGAGGAACAACATGCGGAAGGCGGCGCCCAGATCGGCCTGGATTTCGGCGGCCCCCTCGAGCCGGTTCAGATTGGGCCCGGCCCCCTTCAGGGCAGTCAGGGCTTCGCGATACAGGCCCTGCGACAGGTAGAGCTGGCCGAGCTGGCGGATGACGGCCAATTCCGTGGCGTCGCCGCGCCAGCGCCAGCGCAGGCTCTCCAGCTCATTGGCCGCCGCGTCCGCCTTCATCGTCCCCTTCGCCAGCGACAGACGGACCACGCCCAGTTTGGCGGGCACGGCGACGGCATCCAGCGGCGCACGGCCGATGGCGGTGTAGACGGCCAGCGCCCGGTCAGACTGGCCGTCCAGCTCGAACAGCCGGGCCTGCACCAGTCGCGCGGTCAGCTGGTCGGCGGCGGGGGCGTTCTGGCTGAAGCTGTAGGCCAGCAGGGCGCGGGCGGCGTCGAGGTCGCCCGTCTCCAGCGCGGCCATAGCGTGGGCGGCGCCGAAGCGGGCGCGCCAGTGGGCGGGAAACTCGTCCACCGCCGAAGCGCCGGCGGCGAAGGCCTGCCGCGCCGATTCCCAGTCGCCCTGGGTCGAGGCGATATAGCCGCGCCAGACCGCCGAGGCGGGGTCGGAGGCGACGGCGGCGGACGCGAAATCGCCCTGGGCCTCTTCCATGCGGCCGATAGAGGCGCGGGCAGCGCCGCGCAGGCCGCGCAACTCGGGCTCGCCCGCCATGTTGGGGGCCTGGGCGACGATGCTGTTCAGGACGCCGACGGCCTCATAGCCGAGACCGGAGCCGACGAGGAACCGCGCGAGAGCGAAGCGGGCCTCGGCCGGGGCGCGGGGATCGTCTCCGGCGGCCATCGATTCGCGGGCCGCCGCATCCTGCAGCTGGCGATAGCGGGCAGAGAAGCCGTCGTGGCCCGGCTCGGCCCACTCGGCCAGGATGAGGGCCGGGTGTTTCGCCCGTTTCGGCGCGCCATCCTCGGCCGAAGCGGCGTCGAGGGCGGCGGAGGGCGGCGACAGGATCAAGCCGCCGGGCCGGCTGAGGGTGACCAGATCGCCGTCGGCCTGGATGGCGAGGTCGCTGGCCGAGGTTTCCACGGCCAGTCCGTGCGCCGTCGGAATCAGGGCCAGATCGACCGTCTTGCGGCGGTTCGCGAACCCCTTGCCCGGGGCCAGGGCGGTGACGGCGGCGAAACGGTCACCGGCCAGGGGGTCGGTCAGCCAGACGGCGCGGGTCGCGCCGGCCATGCGGGCGACGAGGGCCGGCTCGCCGTCATCCTGACGATCGATGGCGACGCCTTCGACGGCGACGGGCTGGCCGCCGATGGTCACGGTCCAGGTGGACCCCTGAGCGGCGGCCGAGACAACGAGGCCTTCGGGGGCGGCGATACGGACCGCGACATGGTCGGGACCGGCGGTCCATCGGGCGTCGGAGACAGGGCCCAGCTGTCCGGCGCCGGGCATGTCGAGGCGGGCGGTCGTGTCGAACACCACCCAGACGGCCTCGCCGCGGCGGAAGACGGCGGCGCCGACCGGCGTGGCCCAGGCGAAGGACAGGCTGACATTGGCAGGCGTGGCCACGGCCGTGACCGGCACGGTCTGCGCCGCGGCAGCCGGCGTCTCGACCGGCGCGGCGGCCGGGGGCGTGGCGTAGAGGTTGAGCCAGACCGCCCCGTCGGCCGAGCCCGTGCGGGCATCCGCGCCCTCGGCCAGGGTGATGACCAGCTCGGTGGCGCCCCGGACCGCGCGGGTCTCGACCTTGTCCACGCCGCGCGGCGGATTGACCTTCAGCCGCGAAACGTCCGGCGCCGCTGTCGAACCGATGCGCACGATGACGTCGCGGCCGTCGCGGCGAACCTGCGACCGTGCGCCGACGACGCCGGCGAACTCGATGCGGGTGAACTCGGTATTGGAGCCGATGCGGATCGACACCGGATCCAGCGGCGCGCCGACCTCCTGGGCCAGCGGCGCCAGGGGCGCGAACAGCACCGCGCCCGCCGCGGCGGCGGCCACGGAGGTCTTGAGAATGCGCTTTCTGGCGGAGGCCCCGGACATACGCGCGCACCCTCGCGCGACCCGCCTTTCAACGCGGTTAACGGTTGGTGACCGATGATTGGCGTCCGGGCGCGACGGGAAAGCGTAGCTGTGGCTGAAACCTGGAGGTCCCATGTCGCTGCTGTCCCTGTTCGCCGCCGCCCTTCTCCAGACCGCCGGGCCGACGCCCGACTCCATGAACGGCGCCTGGAGCGTCGATCTCGCGACGGATCCGGCGCAGCCCTACATCAAGGCCATGCATCTGACGCTCGCGGCGGACGGAACGGTCAGCGGCGACTTCTACGACAGCACGATCGAGGCCGGGCGCTGGAAGGCCCAGAACGGGCGGGTGTGCGTCTCCTTCCGCACGTCCGACGGCGTCGGTCCCTATCACACTGCCGCCTGCCTGACGGGCGACCGGGTCGAGGGTCAGACCTGGGCGGAGCAGCGGTCGTTCGTCTTCGTCTGGAACGCCACGCGGGGCGAGCCGACTCCCTGACCGGGCGGTCCCGCGACATCACGACGGGTTGCGGCGGAGGTCCGGCGGGCCGACATGCGGTGCGGCCTTCCTGTCAGGATTCCGTTGTGACCGAACCCCAGTACCCCCGTCTGAACACCCTTGCGACCGGCCTGCGCTGCCGCTGTCCGCGCTGTGGCGAGGGGCCGTTGCTGAAGGGGTTTCTGACCATCCGCGACGCCTGCCCCGCCTGCGGACTGGACTACAGTTTCGCCGAGCCGGCGGACGGCCCCGCCTTCTTCGGCATGAGCGCGGTCGGGACCCTCGGCATGGCCCTGTTCATGTGGTTCGAGTTCGCCGTCCATCCGCCGATCTGGGTGCATATGGTCGTGACCATGCCCCTGCTGGTCATCGGCTGCCTGGCCGTGCTGCGGCCGCTGAAGGGCTGGCTGGTGTCGGAGCAGTTCATCCACAAGGCGGCGCCGCCGGTGTTCGAGAGCAACGGCAAACACGGCGAAGGCAGGAAATGGCGCTGACGGACGACCGCTACTGCTGACGAGGCGCGGTGGTCGGCGCCGTCTGGCGCGGTGGCGGCGGTGGGGGTTGAACCGGCTGCCGGAGTCGGGGTTCGAGCGGCGCGGCGCGGGTCGGCGGGGCTGTCGTAGTCGGCTGGCGGGGAACCGTGGTCTGCACTGTGGGGTCGCGGGTCGTCGGCGCGGCGGTCACGGGCGCTGAATTGGCGGGCGGAGCGGCCGTCGCCGGAGCGGACGTTGTGGGCGGCGGCGTCAGGACTGTCGTCGGCGCGCGGGTCACCGGCGGCCGGACAACGGGATCGCGGACCGGGGGATCACGAACGGGTGGCTCAAGAACCGGAGGATCGCGGACGGGCGCCACGCGCGGCGGCGGCGGCGTGGGGCCCGGGGGCCTGACGTCCGGACCTGTCGCAGGCGGCGGAACAGGACCAGCCGGCGGCGGCGCGACGGGCGGACCGGCGGTTCCGGGCCGCGTCGGCAGCAGGGCCTCGAAGCGGCGGTTCGTGTCATCGGTTGCGCCGAAGGGTGGATAGAGCCGGGTGCGGGTCAGGGCCACCATCTGAACCGGCCGGTCCAGCACCACGCTTTGGCCGTTGACCGCGACCCCGATCGCCCCCTCCCGCAGAATTAGCACCGCCGCGCTGTCAGACTCTGCCGACAGATCGGGCGCGCCGGGGATGCCGGCGAGGAAGGCCACCGCCTCCGGTCCCACCACGCCCTCGATGATGGTGCCGCGGATGCCGATGGCGGAACCGGGCGTGCGGAAGGCGATGGCTTCGGGCTGGGCGCCGCGATTGTCCGAGGCGAAGCGGAAGGCCCCGCGGAGCACCGAGACCGCCACCCCGGCGACGCCGCGCTGGGGGTCGTAGACGAAGCGGTCGATCTCCAGCCGGGCGTTGGCGCCGACGGTCAGCATCGACCGGTCCAGCAGGCTGATTTCCAGACGGCTGGCGTCGGCGGTGGCGACGCGGTCGCCGAAATTGACGTCGGCGCCGAGCACCGACGGGCGCCATTCGGTCTGGCCGGCGGACGTGGTGGTCACGGCGTTCTCGACCAGCCGGTTGACCCCGACCCGGCCCGGCGCGGCCGGCTGCGTCAGCAGGGCCCAGGCGATCAGGGCCACGACGACGGCCAGAACGGCCCAGATGATCTTCGTCCGCATTGGAGCCTCCCACGCGACCGTGTTACCGTAACGCTTTCGCTCCGGGAGACCAAAACCTTCGCCCCTCGGCAGAAAGCGGGCGGGGGCTGTTTGACTTCCCGGTCGATGACGCGCCCCTTGCGCCCGTCCCGGGGAGGGGCGCGGCCATGGACATCGAACGTATTCTGTCGTGGGCGCTGATCCTCGTGCCCGTCGTCATCCTGACGATGGCAGCGGTGATGATCTTCAAGCGCAAGCGGTGAGTGGCGACCCCGGAGGGACTCGAACCCCCGACCTCTGCTTTAGGAAAGCCTTGCTCTATCCGGCTGAGCTACGGGGCCACGCAGGCTGACCTAGCGGGTGATCGCGCGGCGGGGAAGCGTCTGCGGCCCCTGCCCTTTCCGATTTTCTGATCCGTCCGCCGCAGCCGCTGGAACACCATGGTTCCGGATTGTGGTTAATCCGTCTTAAGATACAATATGTTGGGGTGAACAAACCCCGAATCGGGCCGTGTCGGTGATTCGGTCCTGATTCGTTTCGCCCCTGTTCCGCCCGATCAGGCGGCGCCGTTTACGACAGGGGATAATCGACGCGGCGCCGCTTGAGGAACCCGTCGGGAACGGCCACCTTTTCAGCATCATGAGTGATCGCGGCGCCGGACAGGCCCCCTCGCGCGTCGTCGCGGTGCTGGGCCCGACCAATACGGGCAAGACCCATCTCGCGGTCGAGCGGATGCTGGGCCACGCCTCGGGCATGATCGGCCTGCCGCTGCGCCTGCTGGCGCGCGAGATCTACGACCGGATCGTCAAGCGGCGCGGGGCCGCCGCCGTGGCGCTGGTCACCGGCGAGGAGAAGATCGTCCCGCCGCGGGCCGTCTATTTCGTCTGCACCGTCGAGGCGATGCCGCTGGAGCGACAGGTCGAGTTCCTGGCCGTGGACGAGATCCAGCTGGTGGCCGACCCCGAGCGCGGCCACGTCTTCACCCAGCGGCTGCTGCACGCCCGCGGCCGGTTCGAGACCATGTTCCTCGGGGCAGGGACGATGGCTCCGCTGATCCGGTCGCTGATCGCCGATGTGGAGATCGTCTCACGCGAGCGGCTGTCGACGCTGTCCTATGCGGGGTCGAAGAAGCTGACCCGCCTGCCCGCCCGCAGCGCCATCGTCGCCTTCAGTACGGACCAGGTCTACGCCATCGCCGAACTGATCCGGCGTCAGCGCGGCGGAGCGGCGGTCGTCATGGGCTCGCTCAGCCCGCGCACCCGCAATGCCCAGGTAGAGCTGTTCCAGTCCGGGGAGGTGGACTTTCTGGTCGCCACCGACGCCATCGGCATGGGGCTGAACCTGGAGGTCGACCATGTCGCCTTCGCCGGCCTGCGCAAGTTCGACGGGCGGCGGACACGCTGGCTGCATGCGCATGAGATCGGCCAGATCGCCGGGCGCGCCGGGCGGCATCTGAGGGACGGCACCTTCGGCGTGACGGGCGAGGCGACGGAGCTGGATCAGGATCTGGTCGAACAGGTGGTCGAGCACCGGTTCGATCCGGTCGAGGGGGCCGAGTGGCGCAACGCCCGGCTGGATTTCGACACATTGAACGACCTGTTGCGGTCGCTGACGGTGACGCCGGGGGTCCGGGGGTTGAACCTGACCCAGCCGGCGCTGGATGAGACCCTGCTCCGGCGGCTGATCAAGGACGAGGAGGTGGCGCGGGTCGGCCGTTCCCGCGGGGCCATCATGCGGCTGTGGGAGGCCTGCCAGCTGCCGGACTTCCAGAAGACCACGCTGGATGAGCATGGGCGGCTGTCGAAGGAGATTTTCCAGGCGCTGACGGGGAAGCGCGGGCGGCTGACCGCCGACTGGATCGCCCCACGCTTCGCCGAGCTGGACCGCGACGACGGCCAGATCGACCAGCTGTCGGCGCGGCTGAGCGGGGTGCGGACCCTGAGCTATATCGCCAACCGGCCCGACTGGCTGGATCAGGCGCAGGGCTGGCGCGACCAGACCAAGGCGCTGGAAGAGCGGCTCAGCGATGTGCTCCACGAACGGCTGACGGCGCGCTTCGTGGACCGGCGCACCACCGCCCTGATGCGGGCGCTGAACGTGACCGAGGACGCGGTGGCGGAGGTCAAGGCCGGCGGCGCGGTCATCGTCGAGGGCCATGCGGTCGGACGGCTGACCGGGGTGGAGTTCCAGATCGACAAGGGGTCCTCGGCGCTTGAGGACCGGGCGCTGCGCCACGCGGCGCGGCAGGCGGTGACGCCCGAGATCGCGCGGCGGCTGGGCCGGCTGGCGGCGGATGAGGACGCGGCCTTCGCCGTGACCCCCGACGGCGCGGTGCTGTGGCGCGGCGCGGCGGCGGGGCAGGTGATCGGCGGCGACTGGTTCGCGCCGCGGGTGCGGCTGCTGGGGGAACTGGGACCGCCGGCGGCGCGTGAGCGGGCGCAGCGCCGGCTGGAGGCCTGGCTGGCCGCTGAAGCCGGCCGGGCGCTGAAGCCGCTGGCGCGGCTGAAGGGGGCGGTCGAGAGCGGCGCCCTCAAGGGCCTGCCGCGCGGCATCGCCTTCCGCCTGATCGAGGCCGGCGGGGTCATCGACCGGCGCGCGGTCGAGCGCGATCTGGCGGCCCTGAGCCAGGTCGAGCGGCGTACGCTGAGGACCTTCGCCGTGCGGATGGGGTCGCATTCGGTCTGGCTGCCCGGCGTGCTGAAGCCGCGGGCGCGCGCGCTGGCCCAGGCCTTCGTCGCCGGCGAAGCCTTCCGTCCGGGCGCGATGGCCCTGACCGCCCTGCCCGAACCGCCGCCGTCGCCGCGCCTGCTGTCGGCGTTCGGTCTGCGCGCTGTCGGCAAGGTCGCGGCCGGGGTGGAGATGCTGGAATCGCTCGCCGAGCGACAGGCGGCCGGCAAGGGCGTGCTGACCGAGGCGGATCTGCAGGCGCTGGGCGTCTCGCTCGGTGAAGCGAAGGCGCTTGCCGCGACGCTGAAGGCCTCCCGCGCGCAGAAGCCCGACCGCGATGACCGGCCCAGGGCGGTGAAGGACTCGCCGTTCGCCGCGCTTTCAGCCCTGACCGCGTCGCCCGCGCCGGCGCGCGCGAAACGCAAACGCCCCCGCCGGCCCCGCGCGCCCGGATGAGCGGAGCCGGCTGCCGCATCGATGTCTGGCTGTGGCGGGCGCGGTTCGCGAAGACCCGGTCGCTGGCCGCCACCATGGTCGAGCGCGGCGCGGTGCGGCTGACCCATAACGGCGTCCAGACCCGGCTCGACAAGGCCTCACGCACTGTCCACGTCGGCGATGCGCTGGTCTTCGCGATCGGCGGCCGGTTGGTGGAGCTGACCATCGAGGCGTTCGGCGAGCGGCGCGGTCCGGCGGAAGAGGCGCGCGGCCTTTACAGTCTGAGGCAACCCCTCGGTTGACAGCGACCCGTCGCGGGGTCATGTGCGCTGCCCATTCCTCCCGCCAGCCGATAGCGCACCAGACCGCCTCATGACCTACATCGTCACCGACGCCTGCGTGAAATGTAAGTTCATGGACTGCGTCGAGGTGTGTCCGGTGGACTGCTTCTATGAGGGCGAGAATTTCCTCGTCATCGCTCCGGACGAATGCATCGACTGCGGCGTCTGCGAGCCGGAATGCCCGGTCGACGCCATCAAGCCCGACACTGAGGACGAGCCGGACGGCAAATGGCTGATGGTCAACGCCGACTACGCCAAGGTCTGGCCGAACATCACGGTCAAGGGCACGCCGCCCGCCGACGCCGAGAAGTTCGAGCGCGAGACCGGCAAGTTCGAGAAATATTTCTCGGAAAAGCCCGGCAAGGGTTCCTGAGCCGACTCGCGGCCGGCCGGTGGGGATTTACTGCCTCACACCCACTGACGCTGTGGACGTTTTGAAATTCCGCAATTTTGTGATAGGTTCCTGTCATTGGGTCGGGCGGTAAGCGATTTTCTCGCGCCGCCCGCGTTTGCGACAGAACTCCGTCCACGAAGACGGGGTCGGCCAGAGGTTCGGTGATCCGTTTCCACAGTTGAAGCCTGAGTTTGCCGCGCCGCTGACGGGATACCGTCTTCGGAGAGCGCACAGGTGTCTTCGGTGTTTGCGTCTCGCCTTCCCTGCGCCGGGAAAGGAATGACATGACGAACAAGACCGGACTGGAATTCAAGGTTGGCGACGCGGTCGTCTATCCGGCGCACGGCGTCGGCAAGGTCGCGGCCGTTGAGGTCCAGGAAGTCGCCGGCATGTCGCTGGAAGTTTACGTGGTCACCTTCGACCACGAGAAGATGACCCTGCGCGTACCCACCAAGAAGGCCAAGACGGCCGGCCTGCGTTCGCTGGCCGCCGACGACGTGGTGACCAAGGCGCTGACGACCCTGAAGGGCCGCGCCCGCATCAAGCGCACCATGTGGTCGCGTCGCGCCCAGGAATATGAAGCCAAGATCAACTCGGGCGACCTGATCTCGATCGCCGAGGTGGTCCGCGACCTGCACCGCGCCGACAGCCAGCCGGAACAGTCCTATTCGGAGCGTCAGCTCTATGAATCGGCCCTAGACCGCATGGCCCGCGAAGTCGCCGCCGCCAACCGCATCGACAAGGACGCCGCCGTCCAGCTGCTGTCCAAGTCGCTGAGCGCCAAGAAGGCCGTCATCGCCGCCGCCGAAGCCGCTGAAGAAGCGGCCGAGGAAGCCGAAGCCGCCTGATACCGGCACGCTTCACGAACCGAAACGAAAGGCCCGGGATCGCTCCCGGGCCTTTTGCCTTGTCAGGCCCGTCTCAGGGCTGTCCCGCATAGAGCAAGGGTCCGTCGCCGTCCGGCCCCGACGTCGCCTCGACCGGCGAGCGCCCCACCTCCGGAGCGCGGCGGGGACACACGACCAGACCGAGCATATAGCCGACGATGGCGCTGCCGCCGTATCCGACGAGCGGGGTCGGATAGTTGCCCAGGGCCGCCGCCGCGATAATCGCCGCCCAGACGGCGCCGAAAACGAGACAGGCAGCTTGATCGGTCCCGCTTAGCCGCCGGGCGGCCAGGGCCGGCAGCACCAGCAGCACGGCGCCCATTACGACAGCGGCTCCCGCCAGCGGGTGAACGGCGAAGGCTGAATAGAGGATCTGGTCCACGAACGGCATGGCCGGCGACGGGTCCGCCTGCGCCATGGCCGCCGCAAAACCGAGAACGGCGGCTGCCGCCGCCCCGATCGTTCGCCGGTCCGGACGGGTGAAGGCGATGACGGTCATGCCGACCGCGAGCGCGGCGGCCATCCCCCGATCAGGCTGAAGGGCCAGCGCCAGGGCCGCCACGGCGACGCCCGCCAGCGACAAGGCGTCGCGAGACCGGGCGAACAGCACCGCCATGAGCGGTACGACCATCATGCCGGGCTGGATGACCAGCGGTCCCAGCGCCACCCAGCGGGTGACCCCGCCGGCGCTGACGCCCCACAGGCTGACCGCCAGCAGCACCAGGCCGAGCAAAAGGCTCAGCGGACCGGCGGGCAGATGCCCCCGCCGGTCCGCCAGGACCAGTATGCCCAGGGTGACGAGACCGAACGCCAGGGCGGCCAAATTGATCATCAGATAGTGCGCCGGC
This sequence comes from Brevundimonas sp. UBA2388, assembly GCA_002343425.1. Classification (GTDB taxonomy): domain Bacteria; phylum Pseudomonadota; class Alphaproteobacteria; order Caulobacterales; family Caulobacteraceae; genus Brevundimonas. The sequence goes on along the minus strand of DDSO01000104.1, from coordinate 16,806 downwards.
GCTCCCCCCGCCGACATGTAGATGAGGCCAAGGCCGGTGGCCCCGACCCCGCAGGAAACCGCGACTGAACGCGGTCCAATTCGATCCGTGAGATTCACAGGCTCCTCCCCTTGTTGCTTCAATTTCGAGAACCGGAAGCGGATGGATTCCCCGACCGCCCATGACAGGCAGCCGAGGGCGAACGGCAGCGCTTCGCCCGGTCGGGTCGCACTCCGGGCCTCGCGGATCGCGGCCTCGCCCCATGGCTGCAGCGCCGGTGGCAGCAGCCTGCGGATCAGCCGGAAGATCAGCTCAATGACCGGGCTCATGCCAGCCCACCCTGGGGCGCTTCATCGGCCCGGGTCGCGGGCAGGGGATGTTCGTCGGCCAGTCGGCAGCCTGCGGCCGTCAGCCTGTAGACGTGCCGCGGCGGGCGACCCGGGGCCTCCGCGACCTGCCAAGCAGCCGACAGATAGCCCTGGGCCTCAAGACGGATCAGCAGGGGGTAGAGGGTTCCCGATTTGATCTGCGCCTCGCGGCAAAGATCGTAGCCGTGGCGGCCTGGCGCGCCCGCCGCGACGAGGGCGGCGAGGACCCGACGAGCGGCCGGCGACAGGGTTCGGGATCGCGTCATGATGCATGAAATCTACATATGTAGATTTAAGTCAAGCCGGTCTCCCGGTCTTCTGCCATTCAGACGCCCGGACCGGTTCCGGAGACACGTTCGAGGTAGGCGATCAGATCGGCGATCTCGGTCGGCTGGAGCTCGAAAGCCGGCATGGACGGGTGGGTGGTGACCAGGCCTTCCGCAAAGGCTTCCTGAAGGTCCCGCACGGGATACAGGACGCCCATGGCGCGGAACGGCGGGGCGGCGCGCATGGGACTGTCGCCGGTGCGTTCGACCGAATGGCAGCTCGCGCATCTCTGCTGAACAAGCATGGCGCCGCGATCAGCGGAGCCCATGATCACGGGTTCGGTTCCGTTCTGCCGGACGGCCTCCCCGGCGCAGCCGCCGAGCGTCAGGGCCGCCAGAGCGGCGATCAGTCGACCTGTCATTGTCCTGTTCCTCCCGGCGAGGGTCGTCACAAGAACGACCCGCATTTGCCTGGACCGCAAATGCGTTCCGGGCGTTGTTCCATAACAAAGCGGGTCTGCGCCCGTTCCGGCAAGTGTCGGAATCGGAAGCCTGTTCAACGAGAGCGACGCGATGACCCAGTTCCACCATATCCGCCTCGAACTCGCCCGCGAGCCCGGTCACCCGGCCGGCGCGCCGACAGAGGGCTATGACATCGTCGCCCCCCTGGACGCCGACGGTCGACTGGATGGCGAGGCCCTGCGCGGTGAACCGGAGCGCGGCCATGTCCGGCGCTTTTCGCGGGACGTAACGATCAGCAAGGGTCAGCTGCGTCAGGGCCCTGGCGGCCGCTGGATTCTCGACATGGAAGAGGGCGTCGCCGACGACGCGACCGGCTTCCGCTTCGGCGAAGAGCGGTTCGTCGTCGGCGAATATGTCAGCCTGTCCCTGCCCTCCGGCGAGCAGCACACCTATGTCGTGGCGCGGGTCGTCGAGGTCTGAGCCCTAGAAATACTCGGCCCCGGCCGGGCACTGGGCGGCCAGGCGGCGCGCGTTGATCGTGGCGGGGATGTAGGGACTCCAGATGCCTGCGCCGCGGATCGAGGCGCCGCCCCGGAAGCTGAACTGTTCCGGTTGATAGGTCCCGTTCAACCGCACCCGCACCTGACGGCCGCTACGGCTGACGCAATTACCCTCGAAGCGGGCGTTGCCGTTGCCGACCACGCGCACCGGATAGGTGCACCGGTAGTGACGCGTCGACAGGCCGCCGAAGAAGCGGTTGATCTCGCTGGGGCGGACGCATTTGGTCTCGGTGTCGCGCTGCCCCAAGGCGCTGGTCGTGTATTCCCAGTAGCCGGCCAGCACGGGCGGCGGGCCCGACTGGGCCGGAGCCGCCGGTCCGGCGAAGGGCGCGCTCGCGGGCGCGGACAGCAGCAGGGCGCCGGCGAGGACGGGTAAGAGGCGGATCAGGGCGGACGGCGTCATGGCATGGACCTTCGGCGGCGGAGCTTCGCCGCATGAATAGAAGCGATATATGGCGGGAATTGAACGGCGGCTGAACGGCCCGTAACCCGCCTCAAGCCTTGACGGGGCGCGGTGACTTCCACTATACGGCCCCCTCTCGCGCGGGGACCCCATCCTCGCGCGCCTCTGTTTCATGCGTCCGCACGGTTTCGCGGCCCGCTCCGTCAAGGATAGTCAGATGTCGCGTCGCTGCGAACTCACCGGTATCGGCCCCATGGTCGGCCACAGCGTGAGCCACTCGAACGTCAAGACCAAGCGCCGCTTCCTGCCGTCGCTGAAGACGGTCAAGGTCGCCTCGGAAGCCCTGGGCCAGACCTTCAGCCTGCGTATCTCGAACGCCGCCCTGCGCACCCTCGACTTCAAGGGCGGCCTGGACCCGTTCATCGTCAAGGCCAAGGACGAGCAGCTGTCGCTGGCCGCCCAGCGCATCAAGCGTCAGGTCAAGGCCAAGCTGGCCGAGCAAGCCGCCGCCGCCTGATCGGGCGACGACAACAGGATTTGAAAGGGCCGGTGGGAACACCGGCCTTTTTGTTTGGGCGAGGTCACCCCAAAATCGCGCCCATGACCCGCGACGAGATGTTCAGTTACGCCCTGACCCAGCCGGGCGCGGAGGACTCCACCCTCCACGGCGGGCGCTGCATCCGGGTGCGGGGGCACTGGATCGTCAATGACAGCCGCGAGCCCGACAGTCTGGCCCTGGCGCTGGACCACGGGACGGTCGACTTCCTGATGGAGACGGAGCCGCAGACCTATTTCCAGACTCCGCACTTTGAAGGCTGGCCGGCGGTGCTGGTGCGGTATGAGGCCGCCGACGACGAACGGCTGCGCGAACAGATCGACAAGGCCTGGGCCCGCCGGGCGACCAAGGCGCAACGCAAGGCGCGGGGGCTATAGGTCGGCTTGTCATCCCGGCTCTCCGCTTCGCTTCGGCCGGGATGACAAGCGACCAGCGCGAACCGCTTTCAGGTTGCGCGACACGCCCTCCCCTTTAGGCTGACCCGGTTGTCGTCGGGGAGCCAGCCGTGTCCTTCAAAGCCTGTCGCGCCGCCCTGATGGGCGCTTCCATGCTGGCGCTCGGCGCCTGCGTCTCGATTTCGGTCACCACCCAGGCGGAAACGGCCCCCGCCACCGCCGAACCCGCCGTCACCGTGACCCCCGTGCGCGAATCGACCGCCTTCACCCTCGGCACCGACCAGCCGCGCACGCCCGAACAGCTGGCCATGCAGTTCGACAAGGCCGACCTGACGATCAAGGTCATGCCGGAGACGAAGACGATCGACGCCGTCGCCGTGCTGGACTTCACCGCCACCGCGCCGCTGACGGCCGTGGTGGTCGAGCTGGACACCCTGTTCACCGTTTCCTCGGTTCAGGTCGACGGGCGGGAGCTGCCCGGGGGCGGCTGGAGCAATCCCGAAGGCCGAATGACCATTCCGCTGGCCGAACCGCTGGCCGCCGGAGAGACGGTATCGGTCCGCATCGCCTATGCCGGCGCGCCGCGCGTGGCGCCCCGGGCGCCCTGGGACGGGGGCTTCGTCTGGGCCACGACAGCCGACGGATCGCCGTGGATCGCTACCGCCGTCCAGCCCGAGGGCTGCGACATCTTCTGGCCCTGTATCGACCATCCGCTGGCCGAGCCGAAGCGGGTGGACATGCACATCACCGTGCCGTCGAACCTGGCCGCGCCGGCGAACGGACGATTCATGGGGACGGTCGACCACGGCGACGGCTGGACGACCTGGAACTGGAGCGCGGCCAATCCGAACACCTATGCGATCGCCCTGAACATCGGGCCGTATGAGGAGGTGCGGGCGGACTACCAAAGCCGGTTCGGCAATGTGATCCCGATGTCCTACTGGCATCTGCGCTCGGATGACCCGGCCAAGGTCGCGGCCCTGTTCGCCCAGTTCGCGCCGATGATGGACTTCTACGAGGCCACCGTCGGCCCCTATCCCTTCGGCGACGAGAAGATGGGCGTGGTCGAGACGCCGCATCTGGGCATGGAGCACCAGACCATCAACGCCTATGGCAACGCCTATCGCCTCGACGGCAAGGGCTATGACTGGCTGCTGCACCATGAGCTGGCGCATGAGTGGTTCGGCAACCAGATGACCAACCGCAACGCCGACGACATGTGGCTGCACGAGGGGCTTGGCAGCTATATGCAGCCGCTCTACCTGCGCTGGCTGAACGGCGAACGCTATATGCAGGCCGAGTTACAGGAGCAGCGCCGCGACCTGATCAACCGCTTCCCGGTGGTCACGGGCACCGACCGGGCCGAAGACGATGTCTACAAGAGCAATGTCGGCCCGGGGCTGGACCTGTACAACAAGGGCTCGCTGATCGCGCATTCGCTGCGCATGCTGATCGGGGACGAGGCCTTCTTCCGCTCGCTGACGCGGCTGGTCTACGGCACGGCGACGCCGCGGCCCGGAAATTTCACAACCCGCTACGGCACGACCGACGAATTCCTCGCCATCACCAGTGAGGAGTCCGGCCGCGATCTGGCCTGGTTCTTCCGCGGCTATCTCTACCAGGCCGCCCTGCCCGATCTGCGCCAGACCCGGGAGAACGGGCAGCTGGCGCTGGAATGGGTCACCGGCGACGCCGGCGTCTTCCCCATGCCGGTCGAGATCGAGATCGACGGCCGGCGGCAGACCCTGGCCATGACCGGCGGTCGAGGGGCTATCCCCGTCGCAGCGGGCGCCCATGTCCTGATCGATCCCGACAACAAGGTGCTGCGCCGCGACGTTTTCCTCGAGGAATGGAAGGCGGCGGGCGGACGCTGACCTAGACGGCCTCCGCCATGACCGACTGACGCACCAGGCGGCACGTCCCCTGGGTCGTCAGGAAGGCTATGTCGGCGGCGTCGCGGCCGCAGGCGATGCGGACCAGCCCCTCGACCGGGGCCAGACCCGTCGGATCGACCAGCCACCAGCCGTTCGACAGCCAGACCTCGAAGATGGCGTGGAAGTCCGGCGGATTGAGCTGGTGCGCGAAGGCGCTGACCGCCCGCGCCGGAATGCCGGAGGCGCGGCAAAGGGTGATCCCCATATGGGTAAAGTCGCGGCAGACTCCCGCCCGATCGATGAAGGTCCGCGCCGCCGTGGTCTCGCTGTCCGAGGCGCCCGGCTCATAGTCGATCTCGGCCTTGATCCAGTCGAGGATTTTCAGCACCCGGTCGCCCCCGATCGTGCCCCCGAAGGTGCGTTCGGCGAACCGGCCGAACTGGTCCGAGGGGCAGTACCGGCTGGGCCAGAGATAGGTCAGCACCTCGGCCGGCAGTTCACCCCAGTCGTGCTGGACTGTTACCGGCGGCAGGCCCTTGAGTACGCCGTTGTCGACCACCGCCCGATAGGTCAGGGCCACCTCGCCCGACAGATGGGCGCGCAGGGTACGGGCGCCGAACTCCTCATCCTCGTTCTCGACGAGGTCGATGGCGGGGGTGGTGGTGAGGCTTTCCTCGAGAATGGTCTGGCCCGGCCAGTGGGCGACCTGAATCTTGTAGATGGCGTCGGTCGGCGGATCGAAGCGATAGACGAGTTCGGCGCTGACGCGGATTTTCATGAGGGCTCGACTGAAGCAGGACGGGCCTGTCGTCAACGGCGCGCGCTCCACGCCGTTCCGTCACTACGGCTCCAGCTCGATGTCCCAGTAGAGATAGTCGAGCCAGCTCTGGTGCAGGTAGTGCGGCGGGAAGCGACGGCCGAACTCCTGCAACTGCCAGGCGCTGGGGCGATGCGGGGCGCGACGGATGGGCATGCCGGCCTGCTGCGGCGTCCGGCCGCCCTTCCTGAGATTGCAGGGCGAACAGGCGGCGACGATGTTCTCCCAGGTGGTGCGGCCACCGCGCGAGCGGGGGATCACATGGTCGAAGGTCAGCTCGGCCGTGGCGTTGCAATACTGGCAGGCGAAGCCGTCGCGCAGGAAGACGTTGAAGCGGGTGAAGGCCGGCTGGCGGTCCTGGTCGACATAGTTCTTCAGCGCGATGACGCTGGGCAGGACCATCTCCATCGACGGGCTGCGGACCACCTTGTCATAGGTCGAGACCACGTCGACGCGGTCCTGATAGACCGCCTTGACCACTTCCTCCCACGGCCAGATCGACAGCGGATAGTAGGACAGCGGGCGAAAGTCGGCGTTCAGCACCAGCGCGGGCCAGCCGGACGGGGGACGACTCTGGACCTGCATCAGGCCCTCGCCGTTCGGGAAGGGATCATCGACGCAACCGGACTGAAGACACGTCTCCTTCCCTGACTGAGCCAAAAGCCTAGTCCTGATTCGACGGCTTGGCGATGACCGCCGGACGACGGTTGGGCGACAGTCAGCCGCGCGTCGGCGTTCCCGGGAAGGCGGGCAGGCTCCAGCCCCAGACAAGGGCGCCCGCGCGCAGGGCGAAGCCGCAGGGCGCGGCGATCAGGGCCGCGGGCCAGGCGTCGAGGCCCAGGGCCCGCGCGGCGACGAAGACGGTGGCCGCCAGCAGGGCGGCGGAGACGGTGATCTCTCGCCGCAACAGGATCGACGGTTGTCCCGCCAGCAGGTCGCGCACCACCCCGCCGAAACAGGCGGTCAGGGCGCCCATGACGATGCAGATCAGGGGCGCGACCTCGAAGGCCTCGGCCTTGGCGGCGCCCATGACGCCATAGGCGGCGAGGCCGATCGCATCGAGCCACAGCAGCGCCCGGAACCGCCAGGGCCGCGCCCCCACCATCCAGACGGCCACGGAGGCCAGCAGGCAGACGGCGATATAGCGCCAGTCCTGCACCCAGAAGACCGGCGCGCCGATCAGCAGGTCGCGCAAGGTGCCGCCGCCCACTCCGGTGATGGCGCCGAAGAAGGCGAAGGTCACCAGATCATGCCGCTGCTGCGCCGCCGCCAGGGCTCCGGTGGCGGCGAAGACGGCCACGCCGGCGAAGTCGAGCGCGCCGAGCACGGTCTCGGGATCGGTCAGGGCGGGATCGACGATGGGGCTCACGCGGGATGCTCCTCCAGCACGGCCTCGCCGCGCTTGACCGCTCCATACCATCCCCAGAGCAGATGCGCCGCCACGCTGCGATGCGGGCTCCAGATTTCGGCGCGGGCCCAGGCCTGCTTCTCCGTCGGCCGCAGGGTCGCGCCGTCCGCCCAGCGCATGGCCTCCTGCAAGGCGATGTCGCCGCCGGGAAAGACGTCCTGACGGCCCTCGCAGAACATCAGGAAGGTCTCGGCCGTCCACTTGCCGACGCCCTTGATCGCGACCAGCCGCGCGATCGCCTCCGCGTCCGACAACTGCTCAAGATGGTCGAAGTCGATCCGGCCCTCGACCTGGGCGCGGGCGATCTCTTGGCCATAGGTCGCCTTCTGGATGGACAGGCCGAAGCTGCGGAGGGTTTCGATATCCGTGGCCAGCACCCGATGCGGCGTCACCTCGCCGGCCAGGCCGGTCTCGACCCGGGCCCAGATGGCGGCGGCTGAAGCCACCGAAACCTGCTGGTCCACAATCATGTGGAACAGGCCCTCAAAGCCGCCCCGGCGCAGTCGCCAGCCGAACACGGGAGTCTGGACATGGGCACGGGCCAGCGCGGGGTCCAGAACGACGAGAGCCTCGCGCGCGGCGGCGATCTGGACGGGATTCAGCGGGAGGGGCATGCGGTCTCATCGACAGGGGCGTACGCCCGTTCTAGCTATTCGGCATGACCACTCTGGACGAACTTCTGCACCCGATCACGCGCGACCGGTTCGACGCGGACTACAACGACCGAAAACCGCTGCACATTCCGGCGGAAGAGGGAGCCGCCAAGCGGTCGCTTCTGGACTGGGCCCGCTTCAACGCCCTGCTGGACCAGAGTTCGATCTGGACCGCCCAGAGCCTGAAGATGGTCTTTAACGGCGAGCCGATCCCGCCCGAGCAGTACTGCGTCGAAGCCCGGTCGCAGTCGGGCGCGACCCTGCGCCCTTCGCCCGCCAAGGTGCAGACCCTGCTGGGCATGGGCGCCAGCGTCATCGCCGGAGACGTCCAGGAGCTGACGCCCGAGCTGCGCGCCCTGTCGCATCAGCTGGCCCGGGACTTCGCGGGGCTGGTCGGGGCCAACGTCTATTGTTCCTTCGGCGGGGTCCGGGCGTTCGACACCCATTTCGACCTGCACCACGTATTTGCCGTGCAGGTGGAGGGCGAAAAGACCTGGCGGCTGTACGAGAACCGCGCCGAGGCGCCGGTGGAATTTCCGGTCGAAGACGCAGAAACCCGCCGCTGGTTTGCGGCCACGCGCGGCAAGCTGATGACCGAGGTGCGGATGCGGCCCGGCGATGTGCTCTACCTGCCGCGGGGCTGGTACCATGACGCCCTGGCCACAGAGGGAGCCTCGCTTCATGTGACCTTCTCGGTGTCGCCCCTGTACGGGCGGGTTCTGTTTCGCCTGCTTGAATCGGCCGCGATGCAGGATCCAACGTTTCGCCAGTGGCTCGCGCCGGGAAGGGACGGCAACCGCCTCGGCGAACAATTGACGGACCTGGGCCGGCGTCTGGCCAATCTGTCCGCCCTTCCCGCTTTCCGCGACGAAGTGTTGATGGCCCAGGAGCGCCTCGTGCCAAGGGGCGAACCCTATGCTCTTCCGGCCCGGACGACCCTGTCCCTCTACCGGCCGACAGGCCTGACGCCTCCGCGCGTGGACGGCCCGGCGCGGGTCGCGGTCGAATGGGCGCTGGGTCAGCCACAGTTCGCGCTGGAGGATGTCATCGCCCAGTTCGACTTCGTCTCTGAGCCGGCGCTGAAAGAGGCCTTCGACGCCGCCATCCGCTCCGGAGCCTTCAAGGCCCTCTGACCACGCGACCGCATCGACAGCGGGCGGCGGGCGTCATACTTGTTCGGCCATGCACAGCCTGGACGACCTTCTGCATCCCGTCTCGCCCGAGCAGTTCCGGGCGGAGTACGTCGGCCGCAAGCCGCTGCATATTCCGGCGGCGGGCGACGAGCGGAAGGCCGCCATCCTCACATGGGCTGACTTCAATCGCCTGCTGGGTCAGGGCTCGCTCTGGAGCGCGGCCCATCTTCGGCTGATGCGGAACTATGTCGCCGTCCCCCCGGAACAGTACTGCCACCCCGTCGCCACGCCGCAGGGCGAGGTGTTGCGTCCCTGGCCCCAGAAGGTCGAGGTCTTCCTGTCCGCCGGCGCCAGTCTGATCGCCAATGACGTCCTGACGATCCACGAACCGCTGATGCAGATCGGCGAGACGCTGGGGCGGACGTTTGCGGCCAGCATCGGCGCCAACATCTACTGCTCCTTCCAGGGCGTTCAGGCCTTCGGCACTCATTTCGACAACCACGACGTTGTCGTCATCCAAACCGGAGGAACCAAGGTCTGGAACCTCTACGAGAGCCGCGCCGACAATCCGATCGAGAACTTCCCCGACGACGACGCCACCCGCCGTTGGTTCGAGCAGAGCCGCGGGGCCCTGATGCAGCAGGTGACGATGCAGGCCGGCGACGTCCTCTATCTCCCGCGTGGCTGGTATCATGACGCCCTGGCGACCGAGGGACCGTCGCTGCATGTGACGTTCGCAATCACGCCCCTGCACGGCCGCACCCTGCTCGCGCTGCTGAACATCGAGGCGATGAAGGACCCGGCCTATCGCGCCTTCGCGCCGCCGGCGACGGAAGATGGCGGCGCGGCTCTGGCGGCCCACCTCGCCGATTACGGTCAGATCCTGGCGCGTATCGCGGCTTCCCCGGCGTTCAGCGAGGAGGTCGCCAGATCCCAGACCCGGATGACCCCCCGGCCGCCATCCTTCACCCTGCCGGAACGCAAGCCCGTCACCCTGTACCGGACCACGGGCAGGTCGTTCCCCGCCTGTTCGACCACCGTACGCGAGACCTACGACTGGGCGATAGCGGAACGGCAATTCGCCCTCGAGGACATGGTCGCCCATTTCCAGTCCCTGTCGGAGGGTGATGTTCGCGAGGCCGTCGCCGCGGCCGAGGCCGCCGGGGCGGTGCAGCGCGTATAGGCCGACGACGCATCGACAGGGTGCGGAGGTCGCCTTAAACCTCAGCCCATGCGCACGCTCGAAGAGATCCTGCATCCCGTCACCCCCGCGCAGTTCCGCGCGGAATACGAGGGCCGCCAGCCGCTGCATGTTCCGGCCGCGGAAGGGTCGAACAAGCGTGCGCTGCTGCCCTGGGACGCCTTCAACGGACTGCTGAACCAGAGCAACGTCTGGACCTCGGAACGCCTCCAGCTGATGCACCAGGATGCGGCAGTCCCGCCCGAGCAATACTGCAAGCTGAAGCGAACCCCGGAGGGCCACGTCTGGCGGCCGGCGCCGGCCAAGGTCGAGGTCTTCCTGTCCGCCGGAACCAGCATTCTCGCGAATGACGTCCTGACCCTTCATTCCCCCATCACCCGCGCGGGCGTGGCTCTGGGAGAGGCGCTGGCGGCCGAGGTCGGGGCCAGCGTCTTCTGCTCGTTCAAGGGCGGCCGGGCGGTCGCGACCCACTATGACGTCCATGAGGTCTTCGCCGTCCAGACCGAAGGGGAGAAGGTCTGGAACCTGTACGAAGGGCGCGTGATCGACCCGGTCGGCTATCCGCCCGGCATGACCCAGACCGACTTCAACAAGGACTGCGGCCGGCTGGTCTCGACCATCACCATGAGGCCTGGCGACGTGCTGTACATGCCGCGCGGCTTCTACCACGACACGGTGACTCCGGATCAGCCCTCGCTGCATGTCTCCTTCACGGTCATGCCCCTGACCGGCCGGAGCATCCTGTCGCTGCTCGACGGCCCGGCCTTGCAGGACGCCGCGTTCCGCGCCTGGCTGCCCTCCGCTGACGCCGGGGGCGGGAGCCTGCTCCAGGCGCGGCTGACGGAACTGGCCACACGGCTGGCGGGGATCGTCGCCTCGCCCGCCTTCCGTGACGAGGTCGCCCTGCTCCAGCGCCGTCTCATTCCCCGTGCGCCTGACTTCAGCCTGCCGATCCGCAAGCCCGCCACCCTGTATCGCGTGTCCGGCCGGGCCTTCCCCGATATGGGGCCGATGGCGCGTCGGGTCTTCGACTGGATGATCGAAGAGCGGCAGTTCGCGGTGGAGGATCTTGTCGCGGACATGGACTCCCTCTCGGAGGCCGATATCCGCAACGCCCTGGCCGGGGCCGAACAGGCCGGCGCCGTCCAGCGCGTGTGAGCGCCGCCATGGCGTTCGTGACCCGCTTCGCCCCGTCGCCCACCGGCCGGCTTCATCGCGGCCACGCCTTCTCCGCCCTGACCGCCTGGCGCGCCGCGCGTGAGGTCGGCGGCCGTTTTCTGCTGCGCATCGAGGACATTGATCCGACGCGCTGCAAGCCGGAGTTCGAGGACGCGATTCTGGAAGACCTGACCTGGCTGGGGCTGGACTGGGACGGTCCGGTCCGTCGGCAGTCCGAACACCTGGCGGACTATGCCGCGGTGATCGACGACCTGAACGGACGGGGACTGCTCTATCGCTGTTTCCGCACCCGCAAGGACATCCTCGACGCCATAGGCGACGCCCCGCACGGCCCGGTGGAAGCGGCCCGACCCGGCCCACATCCAGCCGACGAGGAGGCTGCCTTGCTGGCGGAGGGACGACCGTTCGCCTGGCGGCTGTCGCTGGACCGTGCGCGGGACGCCCTCGACGAAGGCGTCTGGGAGGCATTGGCCTTCGTCGAGGAGGGCCGGGGGCCGAACGGCGAACGCGGCCTGATGAGGGCTCGGCCCGGGACGGCGGGCGATGTCGTGCTGGCCCGCAAGGACGCGGGCGCGGCTTACCATGTGGCGGTGACCCATGATGACGCACTGCAGGGGGTGACCCATGTGATCCGCGGCGAGGACCTGTTCGAGGCGACCCATGTGCAGGTTCTGATCCAGACGCTGATGGGCTGGCCGATCCCCGTCTATCGCCACCATAGGTTGCTGCTGGGGCCGGACGGGCGACGCTACGCCAAGCGCGACCGGTCCGTAACGCTGGCGGAACTCAGGGCCGGCGGTCTGAACGCCGGGACCCTGCGGGCCGAACCGGGCTTCTGATCAAGGAGCCAACCGGCCCTTCGCCTTCGAAGCCAGGAAAACCACGTCCTCGTCGGGGGCGTCAGAGGCGGCGCCGGGCCCGCCGATGGAGCGCAGGATGTGGCGGATGATGTTGAGGCGGGCGGTCTTCTTGTCGTCGGTGGCGATTACGGTCCAGGGGGCGTGGTCGTGGTTGGTCTCCTCCAGCATGCGGTCGCGGGCGGCGCTGTAGTCGTCCCAGCGGGCTTGGGCCTCAGCGTCCAGCGGCGAGACCTTGAACCGCTTCAGCGGGTCGGCGGTGCGCTCCTCCAGACGACGGGCCTGTTCGGCCTTGGTGATGTCGAGCCAGAGCTTGATCAGGATCACGCCGTCATCGGTCAGCATCCGCTCGAACAGGGGCGCATCCGTAAGGAACTGGGCGTGCTGCGCGGGGGTGCAGAAGCCCATCACCGGCTCGACCCCGGCGCGGTTGTACCAGGAGCGGTTGAACAGCACGGTCTCGCGGTCGGCCGGCAGGTGGGCGACATAGCGTTGGAAATACCACTGGGTGGTTTCCCGATCAGTCGGCTTGGGCAGAGCGACGATGCGGGTCTGGCGCGGCGAGGCGTATTCAGTGATGCGCTTGATCGCCCCGTCCTTGCCGGCAGAGTCGCGACCTTCGAAGACGATCACCGTCTTGCGGTTCTGGTCGATGGTCCAGTGCTGCGCCTCGACCAGCAGGATTTGGAGCCGTTCAAGGTCGGCGGCGTAGTTGTCTGAGTTCTTGGCCATGCATCCACGATGCGCCTCGCCCGCCGTGGGGGCAATGTTGCAACTCCATTTCACGGTGGTCGCACGCAGGCCCGGCGCCCGCCGTGAACCTTCAGCATTCTCATGTGCGAGCCACGCCCCGGTCGAGTATATGGGCGGGACAGAGATGGAGCTTCCCATGTTCGCCACGCGCCGCGCCCTGCTGGGCGGTCTTGTCGCCCTGCCCCTCGCCGGCGCCTTGCCGGCCGCGGCTAGCGCCAGCTTCGGAAACGCGGCGGCAGAGGCCGCGCTGGATGCGGCCTTCGCCGAGGCCGCGCCGCCCGCGCTGGCGGCGGGGATTGTGACGCGCGAAGGCCTCGGATGGGCCGGGGTGCGGGGCGTGCGTCGCGTCGGGAGCGAGGCGCTGGCGACGACGGATGATCGATGGCACCTGGGATCGAACACCAAAGCCATGACCGCCGCCGTCTTCGGCCGGCTGGTCCAGCAAGGGCGCGCGCGGTGGGACATGCTCGTGGCCGAGGCCTTCCCCGCCCTGACCATCGATCCGGCGTGGAGCGCCATCACGATGGATGACCTGATGCACCACCGCGCGGGCCTGCTGGACGCCTCACTGCTGGACCGCACATGGCTGATGGCGGCCCATGCCGACCAGCGGCCCTTGCCGGAGCAGAGGGCCGAGTTCGCCGCGCGGGCCCTCCGGGCGCCGCCGGCCGGGCCGGTCGGGCAGTTCGCCTATGGCAACGGCAACTACATCGCCCTAGGCGCCGCCATCGAGACGATCACCGGCCAGCCCTGGGAGACGGTCATGGCGGCTGAGCTGTACGCGCCGCTGGGCCTGACCACCGCCGGGTTCGGCGCGCCACAGGGCGACGCCCCCTGGGGGCACCGGGGCGGCGTCGGCGTCGATCCGGCCGGCTTCGCAGACAATCCGGCGGCGCTGGGCCCGGCAGGGACGGCGCATATGAGCCTGGCCGACTACGCCCGGTTCATCGCCGCCATGATGGGCGGCGCCCCGGCTTGGCTGAGCGACGAGACCCGCGCTCATCTGCTGACCCCCGCCTCGGGCACCCCGCCGGCGTATGCGGCGGGGTGGGGCGTGGGGACCGCGCCGTGGGGCGGCGTCGGCGGGCCAGGGCCGACGATCACGCACAACGGCTCCAACACCATGTGGTTCGCGACGGTCCTCGCCGCGCCCGGGCGGGGCCTCGGCTTCATCGTCCTGTCCAACGACGGGGTCGCGGGGCAGCGGGCCTGCACGACGCTGGTGCGACGGCTGGCGGAGGTCAGCGCCGCCGCGTAAGGCTGTCGGCGTATGAAGCGTGATTTCGCCGATTTCTGGAACCTGCTCTGGGAGCTGACGCTTGGCGTCTGCGCGGCGTTCGCCCTGTTGAACCTGTTCGCCCCGGCGCAGGACCTGCCGTGGAAGCCGCTGGACCTGAACCGGCCGATCGGGACGGCGACGGCGGCCAAGGTGGCCGATTTCGTCCTGCCCGCGACCGCCGCCCCCGAGGAGACCGCCGCCGTCACCGAGGCCTGTATGCAGGTGCTGCGCGAGGCCGGGGTGCAGGTGGAGCGGGCCGAGGACCGGGACGACGGCGGCTTCTGCGTCGTCCGGGGAGCGATCCGCATCACCGGCGGCGCCGTGACCCGACTGCCGGGCGACCCGGTGATGCAGTGCCCGCTGGCGGTGCGCTACGTCATCTGGGAGCGGCAGGTGCTGCAGCCGGCGGCCCAGCAGACCTTCGGCAGCCGGGTGGCCCGGTTGAACGATGTGGGGACCTACAGCTGCCGCCGCATCTATGGCCAGACGGACGTCTCGGCGCGGCCCAGCGAGCATGCGCGGGCCAATGCGCTGGATATCGGCGGGGTGACGCTGGAGGACGGGCGGCGGATCTCGGTGCTGGAGGACTGGCCGGGCGACGGGCCGCGCGGGGCCGAGGGGCGGCGGTTTCTGACCCGGATCCGCGACGGCGCCTGCCGGGTGTTCGCGACCGTGTTGAGCCCGGACTACAACGAGCCGCATGCCAATCACCTGCATCTGGACGGGGCCCCGCGCCCGCTGTGCAGCTGATTTCGAGAACATTGTTCACCGGAGAGGCGAATCGGTTTGCGGTTGACCGTCCCGGAATTGCGCGAGAGAAAGTCGGCGCAGTCCGGATTTCGCGCGGCCTCCACACCCGTGCTCGCTCCTTCACTGAATGAGCTCGTCCAGATGGGCTGACGGGCGTCCCTCGAGGGACGTCTGCCTGGAAAGCGCGTTCAGGAGACGCAACATGGCGACCGGCACGGTCAAGTGGTTCAACCCGACGAAGGGTTTCGGCTTCATCCAGCCCGATGGCGGCGGTCAGGACGTTTTCGTCCACATCACCGCGGTTCAGAAGGCGGGCCTGCAAGGCCTCGATGAAAACGCCAAGGTCGAATACGAGCTGGAATCCCAGCGCGGCAAGACCTCGGCGGTGGATCTGAAGCTGGTCTGAGACCACGGCTGACACCATCACAAGACGGGCGCGGGAGCATCAGCTTCCGCGCCTTTCTTTTTGGCCGCGCTCCACTGCGCCAGCACGATCGCGGCCAGCACCACCGCGCCGCCCAGCGCCTGAACCGGGGTCAGGGTCTCGGCGAAGAGGAGCCAGCCGAGGACGGCGGCGGCGATCGGCTGGATCAGGACGGTCACGGCGGTCAGGGCCGTGGGCAGCCGGCCCAGCGACCAGGCGACGCCGCCCTGTCCCACCACATGCACCACCCCCAGCCCCACGCAGGCCGCCCAGCCGCCCCATGAGCCGGGCAGGATCTGCTCGCCGAGCACCAGGGCCGCCATCAGCAGGCCCGGCGCGGCGATGGCGGTCGACCACAGCATCACCCGCCCGGCCGAATAGCGCCCGCGCGCCGCCTTCACGGCGATGAAATAGCCCGCGTACCAGAGGGCGGTGACGGCGGCGAAGGCGTCGCCCAGCGGGGGGTTCGAGCCCTGCCCGCCGTCGGCCCCCAAGGACATGGTCACGGCGCCGGCGATGGCGGCGGCAAGGGCGACCACGAACAGCGCCTTCGGCCGCTCGCGGAACACCCACCAGCCGACCAGGGTCACCACCACCGGCGTCAGGTTGGTCAGGGTGGTGGCGTTGGCGACCGAGGTCAGGGCGATCGAATAGTGCCAGAAGCTGAGATCGAGCACGAGCATGCCGCCGGCCAGCATCATCCAGCCGGAGGGCCGGCCGATCCCCTCGCCGCCGGGTCTGGCGGTCATGAGCAGCAGCAGGGGCAGGGCGAAGGCGAAGCGCCAGAAGCCCGCGGCGGCCGGGCCGGTGTCCGCGAGGCGCACGAGGATCGGCGCGAAGCCCAGCACGGCCGCGGCGAGGATCAGGACGATCAGGGCGGCGGCGCGGGTGGGCATGGGGCCTCCATAGCTCTCCCTCCCCCTTGTGGGGAGGGATGTCGGCGCGAAGNNGCGAAGCGACGACAGGGTGGGGTGAGTCAGGGCAGAGTTCGACCGTGCGGCGGTTCCCCACCCGTCTGTCGCTACGCGACATCCACCCTCCCCATGAGGGGAGGGAGAAGGGTCAGATGACACTCCCCCCCAAAAAACGCTCAAAGCTGTCATCCCTCCCCTTTCGCCCCCTCGTCCCCAGTCCTTTCCTCGGCCGCGCGCACGGCCTCCAGCCGGGCCAGTTCGAGCTTCAGGTCCTCGTATTCGGGCGGCAGGTCGCGGCCGGCCATCAGGTCCTGGGCCAGGGTCAGGGCGCGTTCGCGCAGGAACATCCGCATCATGGCCTGACCGGCCTCGAACCGTTCGTCGGACTCGGCCGGGTCCTCCTCGGCCCATTCGAGGACGTCGTTGAGGCGGGCGATCTCGGTCGCGGCGCGGGCGAGGCGGACGGCGTTCAGCCCCTCGCCGCTCTTCAGCGCATGGGCGGCGCCGGCCAGGGCCCGGCGGGCGAGGTCGTCGGGGCGGATGTGCAGGGGCGCGCGCCAGGCCGCCAGCACCGC